>JBKHHU010000066.1:0-15317 GCA_046539045.1 Phycisphaerae bacterium | reverse complement strand
CCGGCAAGATCGCATGGACCCAGAAAGAGGCCAAAGGCGGGATGAGCTACCACGTAATCACGCCGGTTTCGCTGACACTCCCCCTGGCCGACGGAAAGACGATGGACGTGATCTGGCTGGGCAACGGCAATGTTCTGCGGGCCGAGGACGGAAAGATCATCGCCACGAAGGTCGGCTGTCACGGTAACGGCAGGCACGTGGCCTCCGATGACGACAAGGACATCCTGGTCATCTCCAACGGCGCTTCGGATGGCGGACGCGGCGAAGCATACGATCTGCCCAAACGCACGCTCGGACTGAAGCTGACGGCCAAGAGTCGCGATGAAGTAACCTACGAACTGCTCTGGGAGTCGAAGAAGGAAGGCCGCTCCAACGGCCCGGACCGGCTGGTCGCCCATGAAGGACTGGTCTACGGCTTCACTCGCGACGGCTTCCAGGTCCGCGACCTGCTGACCGGCAGCAAGGTCGGCGAGATCAAGAAGGTCCCTCTCAAGCCCACGCACTTCAGTGCGATCATTGGAGACCACCTGTTCGGGTGTGATGAAGACGGCCGGTGCATCATCATCAAGATCGGCAAGGAACCGAAGGTCGTCAACGTGAACAAACTGGGCGACAAAGGGATCCACAAGTACGACTACTTCAACCAGGGATCCCAGCCGTTCTTCAGCGGGAACCGCATGTTCGTCCGCAGCTACACCGACGTCTACTGCGTCGGCGACCCGGACGAGGAGACGCGCCTCAGCGACGTCCACAAGTAGGCACCTTCCGCGATCGGGATGAGCACGGCGAGGGGAGAATCGTGCTCATCCCGGTCCGGACGCGTCCCGACCAAGACCCGGGCCTGAGTAATGGGAGCCTCGGTCGGCATGCTCAATGCGCTCTGCACCCCGTCCAGCAGCATCTGAACGGCCGGGACGATCAGCACCATTCCCATCAGTCGCTCGATTACGCGGACGATGCGCTTGCCCAGGCGGCGGGCGATCCATCCGCTCAGCGACAGGATCACCGCCCCGGCCAACCACGCCAGCGTCAGCGAAAGAAACAGCTCCAGCCGATCCTCCGGGTGCCGTGTGGACAGGATCAACAGCAGCGCCATCGTGGCAGGGCCTGCAATCAACGGTACCGCCAGGGGTACCAGAAACGGCTCATGGTCGGCGTGGGTTTCCGTGGCCGTGCGCGTAGACGGGAAGACCATCCGGATCGACACCAGGAAGAGAATCACCCCGCCACTGATCGCCAGCGCCGGCAGAGAAACGCGAAGCAGCCCCACCAGATACCTGCCGACCAGCAGGAATCCCAGCAGCACGAGATAGGCGGCCACCAGCTCACGCAGCAGAACGCGAAACCGCCGCTGCGGGTCCACGTCGCCCAGCACCACAACGAACGGCGGGAGGTTGCCCAGCGGATCCATCACCAGAAAAAGCAGAAGAGTTGCCGACACAATCGACATGGCAAGCGCGCCCCTACCAGGACACCGAACGCCCGCAGCACGGCGCTGCCGGAACGCGGAATTCCATCCCTCCTACCCGCTCGGCTTGAGTAAACTGTCCCGCTACTGTTCCGCCGGCATCCTTTCCGAACAAAGCGGGACTGTGAGAAAGAAGCATATGGCGCCACGGAAGCCGGAAGCAGGCGGCCGGGTGCAAGATAACTTCCTCCTCAACGACTGCTGCAGCCGCACCGCTTTCAGTTGGAACGTTGCGTAGCGTTGTATGCTACGCTCGCGGACGAGCGGCGCTTGAACTTGACGGAGCGTTCCTGTATGTAGTCCCCTGCCGCCTGAAAACTACTCGGTGCTCAGGGCGGCTTTGATTTTCATGGCGGCCTGTTTCGGGTCATCGGCGGCGATGACGGCCCCGCAGACGGCTACGCTCCGGACGCCGACGGCAGTGAGCTGGTCGATATTGTCGGCATTGATCCCGCCGATGGCGACGGCGGGGACGGCATTTTCCTCGGCCACCTGTCTGGCGAAGTCGGGTCCGGCGACGGGACCGGCGTCCTTGGTGGTCGTCTCGAACATCGGGCCCACGCCGATGTAGTCGGCACCTTCGGTAACGGCAACGTGGACCTGCTTCATGTTGTGTGTGCTCCGGCCTATGATCGCGCCCGGCCGGAGGACGCGACGCGTTTCTGCGATGGGCAAATCGTACTGCCCGAGGTGCACGCCGTCGGCGCCGACGATCGCGGCGATGTCCGCCCGGTCGTTGACGATGAACATTCTGCCGGTGTCGTCGGTCAGCTCGCGGATTTCCGCGGCGAACGCGAGGAACTGGGCGTCGGGCAGGTTCTTCTCCCGCAGCTGGATGACATCCGCCCCGCCGGCGATGGCCTTGCGGACGGTCTCCCGCACGCTGCCCTTGCAGAGCGCACTGGTGACCAGCACGTGAAGTTGCGGGCGGCGGAGGCTTTCGGAGATCAGCATCTTGCCGATCAGCCGCTGCTCGAGCGTGTAGCTGTCGTACCGCATGCGTTCGATCTGCACGACCTGCGACGGGGCCACGATCTTGCAGTATTCCTCGATCGTCCGCAGCGCCTCGGTCAGCCGCTTGCACGCGGCGATGACAACATCCCGCAGGTCCTTGCGGACCGGCTCGCTGGGGCTGGTCAGCTCCGTGCCGATGTCGCCGGGGGTGTCCCGACTGGTGAGCATCTCATCGTACGGAAGGGAACTGATGACCTGCTTGAGGTCACTGCGGAGGTTCTTGGCAATCTGCGTGACGGCGGGGTCGTTCAGTGCGAACCGGCCGCAGTCTTCCGCGACGCGCAGGCCCTCGCGGGCTCGGTTGAAATTCGCGTCCAGGATTCGGTAAATCTCTCGCATCGTCGGCTCCCTTCCGTGCCCGTTACGCTAGACCAGTTCGCTGGGGATCGGGAACTGTCTGCACAGGTCCTCGACCTTCGTGCGGATCGCATCGAGTTTGGCTTCGTCCCCGCCGGACCTCAACGCCTCGTCGATCCATCCGCCGATGGTCTTCATCTGCTCGGTGCCCATCTTGCGGCTGGTCAGCGCCGGCGTACCCAGGCGAATTCCAGAAGCGTGGAACGGGCTGCGGGTATCAAACGGAATGGCGTTCTTGTTGGCGACGAGCCCGGCTCGGGCCATCCACTTGGCTGCCACGTGCCCGGTAAGCTCCTCGTCGCGACTCCGAATGTCGATCAGCAGCAGGTGGTTGTCCGTCCCACCGGAAACGAGCCGCCAGCCGCTCTCCTTGATCGCCTCGGCAAGGGCCTTGGCGTTCTCGATGATGTCCGCGGCGTATCTGCGGAAATCGTGAGTGAGGCATTCGCCGAAACTGACCGCCTTGGCCGCGATGTTCTGCATGATCGGACCGCCCTGCATGCCCGGGAAGACGGCCATGTCTATCTTCTTGGCCCACTTCTCTTTGCAGAGGATGATCCCGCCGCGCGGCCCGCGGAGCGTCTTGTGCGTGGTGGTCGTAACGAAATCGCAGCTGTCGACCGGCGACGGATGCGCGCCCCCGGCGATGAGCCCGGCGATGTGGGCGATATCGGCAAGGACCATCGCGTCGATTTCCGCAGCGATGTCGCCAAAGGCCCGGAAGTCGATGATCCGCGGGTAGGCGCTGGCGCCGACGATGATGAGCCTGGGCTTCTCGCGGAGGGCGATCTCGCGGACGTTGTCCATATCCAGCAGCTCGGTGTCCTCGCTGACGCCGTAACTGCAGGTCTTGTAGATCTTGCCGGACAGGTTGATCGGCAGCCCATGCGAGAGGTGCCCGCCGTGGGCGAGGTCCATGCCCATGATCTTGTCGCCGGCTTCCAGGGCGGAGATGTAGACCGACAGGTTGGCGTTGGTTCCGCTGTGCGGCTGGACGTTGGCATGCTCGGCGCCGAAGAGTTTCTTCGCCCGGTCAATGGCCAGCTGCTCGATATCGTCCATATTCTCGCAGCCGCAGTACCAGCGTTTCCTCGGGTAACCCTCGGCGTACTTATCGGTCAGCACCGATCCCATCGCTTCGAGGACGGGTGCGGATACATGGTTTTCGGAGGCGATCAGCTCGAGCGTGAGGTTCTGCCGCTGTTGCTCGGCTTCGATGATCGCGTGAACTTCCGGATCGGATCTCGACAAAAGGTCCATGCCCTCTCCTGTGTGAGTCTTGGGTTCAGTGGGTCCATCAAAGTCGGTACTTTATCCGGCAAACGCTCCGCAGGCAAGCGTGGGCCGATGGGGAATTTCCAGAGAACACCGGGACGGGCGGCAAAGAGACATCGACGGGGATTTAACCTCTTCGGACCTATACACATAAGACGCCGCATCGGACCGAAAAAAACGGGTGACCCTCGGATATAGGGCGCGCGGGGGGAGACGCGCCGGATCTTGTGGGCCACCCTTTAGCTGCGGGAACTGCCTGTTCCCAGATGCATTATTAGAGCCGGACTCCCTGAAACTGTCCACCTTTTTCTGGTTTTCTCATTTGCCCTGCCCTGCCGCCTCCCGGAATCGCCCGCTTGACACTCCATCGGCCGGAAATTACAACCTACCCTACCATGAGAGTATTATCCGGAATCCAGCCATCGGGCCGGTTGCACATCGGCAATTACTTCGGTGCCGTCCGCCAGTTCCTCAAGCTGCAGGACGAGGGCCACCAGTGCTTCTACTTCATCGCCAACTATCATGCGCTGACCAGCATGCGAGACAAGGAGCAACTGGAAGACCTCACCCTTCACCTCGCCGCAGCGTATCTCGCCCTCGGCGTGGACCCCGACCGCAGCGTCTTCTTCGCCCAGTCGGATGTCCCGCAGGTCACCGAACTGTGCTGGATGCTCAACACGATCTGCCCGGTGAGCCTCATGGAAAAGGCCACCAGCTACAAAGACAAGATCGCCAAGGGCCTCGCCGCCAATATGGGCCTGTTCGACTATCCGGTTCTCCAGGCGGCCGACATCGTCATCTACGACGCCGAGCTCGTCCCCGTCGGGCAGGACCAGAAGCAGCACATCGAGATCACGCGCGACCTGGTCGGCAAGTTCAACCGCGAGTTCGACTCCGAAGTGCTCGTCATGCCCGAGCCGTACATCCTCTCCGACGTCGCCGTCGTGCCCGGCCTGGACGGGCAGAAGATGTCCAAGAGCTACGACAACACCATCGAGATCTTCCTCACCGCCAAGCAGACGAAGAAGCGCTGCGGCCGGATCGTCACCGACTCCACCCCGCTGGAGGAGCCCAAGGACCCGGAGACGTGCAATGTCTTCGCCCTGCTGAGACTATTCGCCGACCCGGCCGAACTGGACGACGTCGCCGCAAGCTACCGCGCCGGCGGCTACGGATACGGCCACGCCAAGAAGCGCCTGGCCGAGTTGATCAACGAGACCTTCGGCCCGGCCCGCGAGAAGTACCAGCAGCTCATGGCCGACCCGGACACCGTCCGCGACTTCCTCCGCGACGGCGGAGCCAAAGCCCGAGAAGTAGCCGAACAGACGATGGAACGAGTACGAGACGCCGCGGGGGTTGTGAAGACGTATTAATATATCCGTTTAGACCCTTCGGGTGCCACTGTGGCCCGTTGTTGGGCGCATCAGTGCCAACATACGCAGCCGTGACCGAATACTCCTGCGGAAGTCTCTGCCGTCGGTGGGATGTGATTGTTGTTGACGCCGAGGACAAGAACGGGTGCAACAAGCGCATTCGTTGCGCCCGGCCGAAGCCCTCTCGGAAGGATGAACGTCAGGCAGTATCTTGACGAGTAGAGGGTCGAGACAAGGGCGGCGCCGTCAGCAAACCGAACGATTGGACCACACCACCACCGTCCGTGGGTGATCTGACAGAGACGCAGCAGTTGCAGCAGGATTGTTGGGCTGCTCTGCGCGAGAAACTGCTGGACTATGGCGGGCCGGTCCGCCTCTATTTGATTCTCTACCCCGCATCATCGACCTGCTCGTCGGGCACCTCGCGACCGTGCTCGGTACCCTCGCCGTGCCGCCGGAACGGTTTGATTCGCCCAACCTCTCGACCTCTCACCGCCGAGAACGGCTGCGGGACGGTCTGCCGGTAGGCAGGTTACCAACGTCGATGGGAGAGGGGTGCCCCGCTGTTAAGCGGGGGTATCGACCGCAAAGGAGTGTAGACAGCAGCGAGTGCTATTGTTCAGCGGTGCCCGGCGGAGCGGTGATCTCCACATGGGGTTGCCCATCCTGCCGTTGCCATCGAACCCTGATACGTCCCCGGGGGGTATCCAAATGTCCCTCTGCCCAGTCCAACGAAGCGGGAACCAGAGGACGTACCTCGGCAGCCGCGAAGGCCGGGAGCTTGGGGTCCTGCCGGATGCCCAGCAGGTCGCGAAGCATCCATTCGGCGACCACACCGAGCGCCGCCTGGTCGTGGGCGGCCCATGGCCATCGGCTGACAAGATTCTCATGCAGTGTTCCATCGCCGGTCTGCAGCATCCACATCCACCCCGGCTCCTGCTCGGACGTCACGATACGACAGGCCAGATCGACCCGGCCCATCTCGCCGAGGACCTTCAGAAGATCACGCGTCAGGATGATACCGGTTCCAACGCGACAGCCATCGGCCTCGACCCGCTGCACAAGCAGTTGCTCTGTTTCGCCGCGGTCGGTGCAAAGCCCGTCGGCCAGCCCGATCGCGAGCGTGCCCTGGCTGCTGTCGCGGTCCCGGAAGGCGTCGGCCCAGTGGTATTTCATGGCTGCGGCCAGTTCGTCGGCGCGCGTCCGGTATTCGCCGACCACGTCGTCAGAACCCAGCGTCATCGCCATCTGAGCCGCACAGCGATACTCGCGAAGCAGCATGGTCTGGGAGACGAGTGGTTTCGGCGTGGCCGCACCGCTGAGCAGGTGCTGCATCGCCGCGTGATCCCCGTGTAAGCTGACGTCGCTTGACCGGCGGGCCGGGTTTTGAGGATGTCACATTGGAGGGGAACTTTGCTGCGCCCCCGACAGACCGTCGTCCGGCAATTGCGTCAGCAGGCCCGGTCGCTGGGGCTGAAGGTCACCGTCTGAGCCTCGGGACCGGCAATCGGCAAGCGGGTCCTATCGGCTTTCGTCCAAATTCTCTCCGGAATTGGCGTGACCGTCAACCAGCACCACGGTTTCACCACTTGACGAAACCCATTATCCACATTAGCGAAAGAGGATTACGCATGCTGAAGAAGACTGATTTACGCCGACTCAGGACGCTCGGGGTCATGACCCTTGTTGTGATTTCGATTGTCACGGTAGCGCGGTCAGAAGATGCCCCCGCCCCCCGGCCGATCCAGGACGCAAAGGTCACCGCGCCAACCGGCGACTACGCCCTGGTGACGTTGACGTTCGAAACCCCCAAGGCCGAGGCCATCGACGAAGATTACATGAAATGGCGCTATGTCGGCGGGATGCGGGACGGCAGTATGCTCATCCGCCACGGGATTGGCCTGACCCAGCCCGGCGGGGAGCTGACGCTGAAAGACGGCAAACTGACCGGGAGTTTCATCCACGCTCTCAAAACGCACAAGCGACGGCAACACCTGCCGATGATCACCGTGAATGCGACGGTCAGCGACGGGAAGGTCACAGGCTCCGCCACCGTGGGCGAGCATGAAGGCACGGTCAGCGGAACCATCGTTCCCGAAACGGAACTGACCAAGCGGAACGCGATCCCGAAAGACAAAGGCTGGCCGATGTTCCTCGGCCCCATCGGCGGCGGGACGGCCATGGAGCCGACCGCTGTGGAGCTTATCGACTCAAAGAAGGACATTGACCTGATGTGGGTGCCGGAGGAAACCGGTATCGGCCAGGGCATCGGGTCCATTTCGCGGTTCATGGACCTCCGGTACAACGACGCGGCGGGAAAACGGACTTCCTCCGGCTCAGCCGCCCCGGTTGCCGGCGACGGGATGATCTTCATGTCCTACTACGTGCCTACCGCCGCCACGGCGCCGTCCGATAAGAAGGTGCAGCGCGTGCTGGAAAACGCCAAGCAGGACGACAAGGTCAACGCCCCCACAGAGTTGCCTTGGTACGTGATGGAAAAGCTTTACCCCAAAGCAGACGACGTCGTGCTGGCGATGGACGCCGAAACCGGGAAGACGCTCTGGAAGACGACGATGGTCGGCCGGGGGATAAACCATCAGCACCACAAGGAAGGCCCGTTTGACATGACCCCCGCCTATGCCGATGGGCGCGTGTTTGCGATCGGCATGTCCGGCTGGCTTTATGCACTGGATGCGAAGACGGGCAAGCCGCTGTGGGAAGTGCAGATCGGTCCCCATGGCCGGAGCCGACTGTGGAGTTCCAGCGTGGTGGCCGCGCCGGGCGTGGCCATCGCCCCGCAAGGCGGCCGGTGGAGCGGATTCGATCCGGAGACCGGCAAGCGGCTGTGGCAGTCGGACATCCGCTATGAGCAGTCGACCCTGCCGGTTTGGAAGCATGCCGACAAGCACTATGTGATCGGCGGCTCGAAAGACAAGATCCTGTGCGTGGACACCACCAACGGGACGACTACGTGGAGCGTGGACCGCAAGGTGCTCTCCCACGGCCGGGGACTGGGCTGCGGCGGGTTGAGCGTCTACGACGACTACCTGCTGGGCTACCTGCAGATCGGCGAAGGCAAGAAGGACCACAAGAAACACGCCGCGGTATGGCGACTGACGGAGAAAGGTGCCGAGAAGCTGTGGGAGCACCCGGTTCCGGAAAGCAATGCCGAGCACGTCCCGGTAATCGTCAACAAGCGGTACGTTTTCCTGGGCGATCTGAAGGTTGTGGATTTAGAGTCAGGGAAGGTCGCCGCCCAAGGCAAGGGTATCATGCCCGGCAACGGCGGATATATGCAGGCGATGGGCGATCTGGCGCTGGTCCGTCGCGACGGCACACACGGTGCCATCGAGACGGCTATCTACCGGATCGCCGACGACGGCAGCGTTACCTGCCTGACGCCCGACAACGAATGGAGCCCGACGTACGGGCCGGGTACGACCAGCTATCACCACGCACTGATGTACCCGCTGATCGACGGCAGGATGTTCGTCCGCCAAGCCGACGGAGTCTTCTGCTGGGACTTGCGAAAGAGCGAGTAAGCACGCTTCCACCAACCCGGACAGATATGGATTAAAAGAGGACGGTCCCGCTCCCGGGTGCCGTCCTCTTTCTGTTGCCGCTCATCTTCCGGCTGATGTACTACTTGCCGATGACGATCTTCTTGCCGTCGAACCGGACCGACTGGTTACCGACCGTGGCGCGGGCGTCGAGCCCGGAACCTTTCACTTTAACTGCGGGCGGATTCTTCTTCTGAACCGTGAACACCACGAAGTACTCGCCATCCCCGCCGGTGGCGTAGACCGCGTTGACGTCCCGAGTGGTCATTTGCCCGCCCTTGCCGCCGGCTTTGATCTTGTACTTCCGCTTGCCGGTAGCCAGTTCGAGCTCGGGCTTGGCCGGCGCGATGAACGTGGCGGTCATCGTCGCATCGCCGTAGTCCATGGTAAACCCGTTGTCCGTCAGCGTCGTTTTGCACGCCTCGCTCTCGGGAAGCTGCCACATCCAGCGGGTCTCCTTTGCGCCGGACACCTTGTCCACCACCGCCAGCACAGCCGGAGCGCCGGATTTGCCGCTGTAGTCGATGGCGACGGCGCGGAAACCGGTGATCCCGGAATCGGCCCGGGCTTCTGGGTTCCGCTTGCCGTGACGGTCGTAGAGCTTCATGCCCTCCTTGACGCCCGAATAGAGGTCGGTCAGGTCGATGGTCACCGCTCCGGAACCGTCCTTGTTCAACTGTTTGTAGGTCACCTGCCCGGTCGCCCCGGTTCTGACCGCGTCAGCGGGCAGATCCACCACCGGTTCCTGCCAGCGGTCGGCACCGCGGCTGCTCGGCCCGGTCGCCCAGACGTGCCCGAGCCCTACCAGTCGGATTGCCCCGGCGTTGGGGTGGTTCCATCCGCCGATCGGGTGCGCTTTTGCGAACGCTTGGAACACGAAGTCGTCGGCGCCGTCCCACTCGTTGCGGAAGCAATAGAAACCGAACGTCTCCGCCTCCCAGGTTAGGGGCATGATTTCGGCGGGCGGTTTGGGCTTGGCATCCAGCGGATAGCGGACGAACGCGAACGGCGTCATCCCCGCCAGTGCCTTGGACGGATCGGCAGGACTCGCCCCGGTCTGCCGGTTCCAGTACCACAGCAGTGCGGGCTTGTATTGCTCGGGAATGATCGGCCAGGCCCGCTGCACGTTGTCCAGCGGCATCTTCGGCGTGCCGTTAATGTCTTGGGCGACAATCTTCCCGTCCGGCAGGAAGATCATCGGCATGAGCTTACGAACGCAGAACAACTCGATGTCCTTTTGCGGCGTGACGGGCCGGCCGAACATCGTCCGGTGCATCGACGCGTAAAGCATCGGCTCGCGCACGGAGATGGCCGAGTACGAGCCGGTTTCCGGCTGGAACCCGCCGGTGCCGATGCCCTGCCGGTAGTAGCGTTTCATGTGACGTCGACCGAGGTGGTAGAACTGCAGGTACTTGATGTTCATCTTCCCGCGAGACTCCCACACCTTGACGGTGTACCGCCAGTCGGTAAGGTCCTTCTCATGCTCGGCCATACGTTTTTCGCGGTAGGCGACGGCTTCCTTCTCCTCCACCTCGATGAGCTTCGGCTGCATGAGGTGCCGGCCCCACGGTTCGCACCGGCCTATCGGCGCTTTAACGAGCATCGGGTACAGGCCTTTCTCGATCTTTGCGTACCCGCCCTCTTCGATTTCCTTCCCGTTCAGATAGAAGGTCGCCTGGCTGTAGTCCGCCTTCAGACGCACCCAACGCGACTTGTCGTTCCGGACGACAGTATAGAAGAAGCTGGTGGTGTCGTAGGCTCTGTCGATCGCATTGGTGATATCGATCATCGGCTTGCCGCCCATCATCCCCTGGCTCTGCCAGTAGCCCTTGTCCTTCTCGCGGGAAATGTGGCGCCACGTGTCCTTCTGGTCGCGATATTTCGTGACGTCGCCGACGGCGGGCCGGAGCTTGTCCGGATCAAGCACCTGTTCCCCGACGCGCGGCTGAAATCCGCCAATGTAGATCCAGTCATTCGGCATGGTCGCATCGGTGTAGTCGTGAACCGGCACACCCTTGGGCGGCGAGTAACTCTCCGCCGGCTCGATGTTCTTGTGCGTGGCGGGCAGCGCCGGTTCTTCGGGCTTCTCCCCGGGGATGCCCCAGAGAGCGAGACTCCCGATGGACGCGGCTCCGCGCATTGGACCGGAATAGTTGCTGCACGGGTGCCAGTTTGCCTTGCGGGTCACCCGCCGGAGTTGCCAGTACAGCATCGGCGTGACCTGGTCGAAATATGTCGCAAGCTCCGCGTGCCGCTCCTTGTCCCATGCGTCGTAGCACAGGTCGTAAGCGGTGGCGATCTTGGTAATCCGCGGCCCCCACGCGTGACCGAGGCTGAACGCGCCCGGGCCAAAGTCCGCTTTCTCGCGTTCCACCGCGTCCCACGCCTTCTCGGCGTATTTCTTCTCGCCGGTCAGTTGGTACATCAGCCCCAGAGAGATCGGATCGGAAGAAGCCTCCAGCCGTTTCCGCGCCGCCTGTCCGAACGGCGTATTGAGCTTCGCCTTCAGATCGTCCAACTGGTGAGCCCGGAAGAGCATTCTCGGTCGTTCGCCGGGCTTCACCGGTACATAACCGGAAGGCGGAGCCGGCGGCTTGTTGAGTTGCACGGTGACCGGGCCTTCGGTCACGGCGTTATTGAACTCACAACGGTAGGTGCCTTTGAAGACGCCTTCCTTGTCTGTCGGTTCGGCACTGAATGTGATGTTCGACCGACCGCCTTTGGTCCACGGATCGCCCATGATACGGATGTGCAGCTTACCGGTGACTTTCCGGTCGGTCCGGTTGAGTTCGTCGACCCGGCCGATGTGTTCGCCGTTGTTAAAGTCCAGCGCCGTGCCGTACACGAAGCCCCACACACCGTCGCGGCAGAAGGCCTCGGTATGCAGATCGTAGCGCCCTTCTTTCGGGTCGCCTCGATGCAATGCACCTTCCAGATCGACAGCCATGTCCACTGTCAGTCCGTCGGCCAGGGCCCCTGCGGGAACGGCAGCTGCGATACACATGAGAATGAGCGTTACGGACAGGGAGCGGGTGAAAGGCATGGTAAATCTCCTGTTCAGTTTCATGGGAGCCAAAGGCGCAGGCAATTGTTCTTCCGGCCCAACGCAATCCCCGGAGCAAAGCCCCGGTTGCATTCCGGCCTCGTCTGCACAATAGAGTTTATGACGCTCACCCGCTGGCATCCAGCCTTTTCCACGCAATCGCCGGCCCCGCCGTTGTTAAGGATCACACTCGCAGGTAAGCCGATGGCTCCAACGCCGTGGCCAGCATCACCGCGTTGATGTCTTCGTGATCAACCCAACTCGCGACAGTTCGGTGCTGCGGATCGTTCCAGAACTCGCAGATCGCCTCGGCAATCGGACGGTACCGCAGGATCTGGCTCAACTCGGGCGTCTGCACATCGACGCTGCTGAGTTGCTCTGCCGCATCCAGTCCAATTGCCAGACCCAACTCGCGGAAGGCAAGCCTCCTGCCCGCCGGAGCATCCGGTGTGAAGGTGTCAGCAAAGGCCCCCAGGCTCACCGCCGCGTCGGCAAGGAGCTGATCAAGCAGGTGTCCATATTCCAGAGTCTCCCGCCGGTTCAGGATCGCAAGCCGCCCCGCTGCGTCCAACAATCCGCCGATGCCCAACGCGTCGGTTGTGGCCCAACGCCTCCCCGTGCACATGCGCTCGAAGTCCCGAACGGCCGGCGTTGCCTCGGCGCAGGACTCGTCCGGAGCATCGGAAAGGCACTCCAGCGTCGTCACCAGACCCTCCAGCGGATCGTGGTGTCCCATTGACGCAACCAGCGGCCGGGACAGATCAATGCTCATCTTCCAGACCATGCCGACCGAGCCGTCCGGCTGCTTGCGGATGAACCCGCGATGCGCCGCGACCGACAACTCCAGCGCCCATCGGCCGAACCGCCGCTCGCCGGTCGCTTCCGCCATCACCTGCAGCGCATGCATCCACTTCGTGAGATAATGGAAATACTGCCCGTCGCGATCCCATTCGCCTCGCGGGTCGGGCTGCTGGGCAGGCGGTCGCTCCGGCAATGGCTTGCCGATGCGCAAGCCCCCAGCTGTCGGATGCTCCCTGCCCTCATCCTCATCCAACCCGCTGATCCATCCGTCCCGTGGGTCGCCATCTCGGTGTCGGCCAAGCGTTTCGTGTACCTGTTCCACCAGCCTTTCGGCCAATTGCATATACTCAGCATCCCCCGTCTGCTCCGTCAGCCCGACGAAATTGCAGACGGCAAACGCGTCGGTCCAGAGGTAACGCGTCACCGGCCCATCGCCGGTCAAGCCGGTCCTGCGGGCAAAATCGTCCATCAATTCTTTCGCAGTCGCCATAGTCTCCCTCACATAGTACTTAGCACTGCACCTGTGGGGAATTGTATGGGGATCCCGCAACGCCCGCCAATTCTCCTCGGGAAGCACCGAGCGCTGCCCGAGGGTCTCGACTCGACGCATGACCGCCACAACTGTGTCTGACATCACAGAAAACCTGCAGCCGCCGCGGCGGATGACTGCTATGCCGATCCGCCGATTCGCCTGTATCGCGCTTCGATCAGCGAGTAAATGCCGAAGCAGATCAGGCCCAATGCCACCACTCCCAGAAGCAACCAGCCGTAGGGTTGAGCCTGAAGTGTTAGCAGCGCTTTGCCCAACCCGCCGGCCTTGTACTGGTCGTGCTGATAGGCTGCGACGATCAGCATCACGCCCATGATGGCGAACACCGCGCCGCGAGCGTACAGCCCCGCCTTGCTGGTGTAATCGATCCACTTGTTCTTGCGGTATTTGGTCTTGAAATGCTCGCGGTACTTCTCGCGGTAGGCTTTGGCCGCCTGGGCAATGCCCACACCGATGACGGCCGCTCCGACCAGCCCCAGCAACCACTGTCCGTAAGGTTGCCTCAGGAGCCGTCCGGACCACGTCTGGGCGGAGTCGCTTTGGCCTCCACCGCCTCCGCCGCCTCCACCAAAGCCGAAGACGAAGACGATACTGGCCGCATAGATCGCCAGGGACAGGTGGGTCAAGGCGCTGACGCCAAGACCGACACGGATGACCAGTCCCTTCGCATCGGTACCGTGGTTGTCCGGGTCCTTGATCGACTGGACGGCTCGCCACAACGAGTAGCAGAGCAATCCGATCGCTAGGAGGATAATCAGGACCTGCCCGTACGCTTCGCCGTGGAGGCTCTGCAGAGCCGACTTGGACCCGCCGGTCTGCCCACCGCTGCCGACAGCAGCCAGCAGCGCGAGTCCGCCGATCATCAGATAAATAACTCCGCGGGCAGCATAGCCGATCCGCGCTATCCATTCGACGGTCTGGCTCGGGTGTGAATGTCCATGTGTTTTGGGTGTATCTACGGTTGTCATTCGGACGCCTTTCGAATCTGTCGAAGAGAGTCAGGAAATGTCTTTGGGGAATGATATGCCCCTGCTGAACATCCTCTGCGTCTGTCGCCTGCTCTTTTTTTTCATCCGACCGATCCTCGCGGAACCCCGGGGATAGCCGATACAATACCCGGTCAAGGCAAACTACTCGCGCCAGGGTGCTCGCACTGCAGCGGCCTGCCCTGCTCTAATCCTCGCTGGCCATGGAAATTAGCGGAATATGTCCATCTATCTACAGACCGCTCAGACTGAAGGCTTAAGGAAGCTCGCTGTCGCAACAAAGTGGGCGATTTTGGTAGTCGTTGCCTTCTTGGGACTTCATCTGGCCAGCGAGTACAACTACCTGCTGTTCCACGGTCTGGCCGAAGGTTTTTCCATTGTCGTCGCCTGCGGAATGTTCATGCTGGCATGGAATTCCCGGCGGATTTTGGACAACGATTACCTGCTCCTTCTGGGCATTGCCTACCTGTTTGTAGGGATTGTCGACGCCGTACACACCCTCGCCTACTCCGGAATGGGAGTATTTCCGGGGTTTACAACGAACCTGCCGACCCAGTTGTGGATCAGCGCCCGCTACATGGAGACCCTGACGCTGCTGGCTGCTCCGCTTGCCTTGCGATGGCATTTCCGCCCGGTTCGTGCCAGTGTTCTCATCGGCCTGGCCACAGCACTGCTGCTGGTGGCGATTTTCAACGGCGTTTTTCCCGATTGCTTTGTCCCGGGCCAGGGACTTACACCCTTCAAAGTCATCAGCGAATACATAATCTGCGCCTTGCTTCTTGTGGCGGCGTGGCTGCTCTACCGGAACCGGAAAGCATTTGAGCCGGCTGTCGTGAAGCTGCTTCTCGGCAGTGTTCTGCTGACGGTGGGTTCAGAACTCATGTTTACGC
>JBKHHU010000262.1:0-4045 GCA_046539045.1 Phycisphaerae bacterium | reverse complement strand
ACCGGGCATGACCCCGTCGAGTTTGGCAACGCCTGCCCGGGTTAGTTTTGCCGCAAACCGGCGACCATCTTGTGGGTCGGCGACTCTTTCGATCAGCCCGTCGCGTTCCAGGCGCTCGAGCAGCCCGGTCATGGTCGGCCTGCTTACACCCTGCTTCTCTGCCAAATTAGAAGGGTCGGCCTGATGTTCATGTTCCCGCATCAGAAGAATCATGGTGATCCACCGCCCATGGAGTAGGTCATGGTCTTCGAGGAGCCGATCCAGTAACTCCAGGCAGTCGCTACCGACGCGCATCAGCCGAAGGAACGCTTCAATTGATGCGGGATCAAGCGAGGGATATCGCTCGTTGAATTGTTTGAAGGTCGCGGAACCCGGGATGTCTCGCAGAAGAAACGCCATGACCTCAGTGTATGGTTAGTGCCCTAACTAGGCAAGTGTGCCTCCACGAATTTCGCCCCCGCCACCCCTGGGACACTTCCGCCTCGGCTGCAGATGTAGAGGGTGCAAGAACCACCCCACCTGCCAGCCGGAGGCCGACGCCCCATGAGGACACGGAAGTCCGACCGCGATCTCACGCCTGAACAGCGATGCCGCGAGCTGATCGACCTGCTCGGGTCGGCCGCCGCGCTGCTTCAGTGGGGCCAGCCCGAGCACGTCGACGAGGCGATCGGCATCTACGAGCAGATGCTTGAACTCAACCCCAACGACAACCAAGGCATCCGCGACCCGCTGGCGGCGTGCTACCTTCAGCGCAAGCGCTACAACGACGCGGCCGATCTGCTGAAGCGGGACGAGGAGGACTGGATGGCGGTGCCGTGCTGGGCGCGGGTGCTACTGGCTTACGCGACCGGAGATGTAGGCGAGGCCGCCATGCTCCTCAAGGAGGCGCGGGAGCAGAACCAGCACGTCGAAGTGTATCTGACCCGCCAGAAGCGCCGGCCGCGCACGCGCCCCGGCTCCTACTCGCCGGGCAAGGATACCGAGGCCGTCTACTGCGCCGACACCCTGTGGGCGGCGTGGAAGAAGCATCCCAAGGCCAAGCAATGGCTGAAGGAGAAGTGCGCCGCAGAGAAGGTGAGCAGCGAAACGCTGCCTCCCAGCGATGACGAACCCGATGTCGCGGAAGATTCGGCACTAGAAGGTCACCTGCCTTTTCCGATCCAAACGGATCGGCCAGCCGGCAACGATATTGCGGCACTGAGAGAGGAGGTCCCCGAGGCATACGGGGATCGGTTCGACGCGATCGTCGAACGAACGGACGCGTTCTGCGACAGGCATCTCAACGATGAATACAAGCAATTGTGCCGTGAGATGGCTGCGGCGGTCTGCCAGGAAGGTTCACCGGTCCGCAAAGGCAAGCCCGAAAGCTGGGCGGCGGGCGTGGTCTACGCGCTGGGCCGGGTCAACTTCCTGAGCGATCCGAGCCAGGACCCGCACCTGAAATCCGACGAGATCGCCAAGGGAATCGGCGTCTCCCCGGCCACGATGCAGGCCAGGGCGAAGATCATCCGCGAGGGGCTTGACCTGATCCAGATGGACCCCCGTTGGTCGCTGCCCAGCAAGCTGGACCAAAACCCGCTGGTGTGGATGCTGGAGGTGAACGGGATGCTCGTCGACATCCGCATGGCCCCGCGGGAGGTGCAGGTGGTCGCGTACGAGCAGGGGCTCATCCCCTACATCCCGGCTGACCGTGATGAATCATGACCCCCGTATCAGAGTGCTGGACCGGTTGGTCAACGGCCCACCCGAGCCAAAGCCGATCCGCTACGCCATCTACACCCGCCAGTCGGTCGAAAAACTGGCGGACTTCTCATCGTGCGAAGCCCAGTTCCATACGTGCCGCGACTTCATCCAGGCCATGAATGATCCGCTTCTGCACTGGTGCGGCCAGCGTTTCGATGACGAAGGCCAGTCCGGCTCGACCCTCGAACGCCCGGCCATGCGGAAATTACGCAAGGTTGTCGACCTCGGCGGCATCGACCGCATCTACGCCGTGGCGCTCGACCGGGTCACGCGCAGCATGCGCGATGCGGTCGTGCTGCTCGATGAGTTCGAAAAGGCTGGCGTGGATGTGCATTTCGTTCACCAGCCCGAGTTGACTTTCGGCGCGCAAGGCCGCTTCCTTAGACACGTGCTTGCCGCCTTCGCCGAGTTCGAACGCGACATGATCGCCACACGCATCGCCGAAAGCCGTGCCTACCTCAAGCAGCACGGCCGACGCCTCGCGGGCAAGGTGCCCTACGGATACGACGCCGATCCGATCACGAAACAACTGGCCCCCAATCCCACCGAGGCACCGCGCGTCGCTGCCATCTTCGAACGAGCCGCACGTGGTGAATTGCCCAACAACATCGCCAGCGACATCAACGATCTCGGCTGGCCGACCAAGGTGTATCACTCCATGCGCTCAGGCAAAACCACCGGCGGCGGCAAATGGACCGCACGCCAGATCGTCGACACTCTGCGCAACCCCGTCTACATCGGCCGCTTCGCCGACGGCACAGACACCCGCGACGGCTGCCACGAGCCGATCGTCGACCAGGCAACTTTCGAGGCCGTGCAGCAGCAACTCGATGCCCGCCGCACCACCGATGGTCGATTCAAGCGGTCGCGCCACGACCACCTCGCCTTCTGTCAGACCATCGCCTGCCCACGCTGTGGCCGGTTCCTCACCACCTACCAGACGACCAAGCGCCGCGCAGATCGGACAGCCGGAATCACGGTTCATCCGGTTCTTGCGTAGGTGGAAAGCTGTAGATGCAACCAAGGTGTTGGAAGAAAAGAGTTTGCGCGGCAGCACGCAAGCTCTTGCTCATCTCACAGGTGGAAGGATACAGCGATTGCCTGCGGGAACTTCTCTTTTCTTCCAAAACCTTACATCCACTGTGTTCCGCCGCACCGACCGCGTCAAGGATTTACCGCTTCGCGTTCCTCCTTGACCCGGCCGGTACGACGGGTAATGCCTTTTCGCAGATGGTTTTACAAAATACCTACGCAAGAACCGGAAGAGCCTCCTTTTCCGGGCGTGTGCGAACAGCGGGCACGCATCTCACCCAAGGCGGTCTGTCCTGAAGGGGTGGCGACGCGCGCCGGGCGCGGCGCGGGTATCCTTTTTGACCATGACACCCAAGCAAGTTCTGCAACTCGTCGAGTCCGAAGGGATCGAGTACGTCGACTGCCGGTTCCTCGACTTCCCCGGGGCGTGGCAGCACACGCACTACGCCGCCGCCGAGCTGACCGAGGACACGTTCGAGCACGGATTCGGCTTCGACGGCTCTGCGATTCGTGGGTGGCAGGCGATCAACGAGAGCGACATGATCCTGCTGCCGGTGGCCGAGACGGCGGTGATTGATCCGTTCTACCAGCACCCGACGCTGTCGATCATCTGCGACATCAAGGACCCGGTGACCCGCAAGCAGTACAGCCGGGATCCGCGGTCGATCGCCCGCAAGGCGGAGAAGTACCTCAAGGACGCCGGCATCGCCGACGCCGCGATGTTCGGCCCCGAGCTCGAGTTTTTCCTGTTCGACTCGGTCCGCTACGGGCAGGACATCAACTCGGCGGAGTACCGCGTGGACTCGGCGGAGGGCATCTGGAACACGCGGCTTGACGACCCGACGAACCTCGGGAATCAGGTCCGGCAGCGGGAGGGGTACTTCCCCACGCCGCCGATGGATTCGATGTGCGATTTGCGGAGCGAGATGGCGTCGGTGATGCAGCGGATGGGGATTGCCGTGGAGTGCCACCACCACGAGGTCGCCACGGGCGGTCAGGCGGAGATCGACCTGCGGTACCTGCCGCTGGTGCAGATGGCCGACGCGTGCATGATGTACAAGTACGTGGTCAAGAACATCGCCCACCGGCACGGGAAGGTGGCGACGTTCATGCCCAAGCCGCTGTTCGAGGACAACGGCACCGGCATGCACACGCACTTTTCCATGCAGAAAGGCGGCAAGAACATCTTCGCCGGCAACCGCTACGCCGGCCTCAGCCAAGCGGGCCTCTATGCCATCGGCGGCATCCTCAAGCACGCCGCCTCGCTGCT
>JBKHHU010000261.1:0-4053 GCA_046539045.1 Phycisphaerae bacterium | reverse complement strand
GGGCTGAAGGAATCGCAAAACACCCTCGCAAGTTCAAGCTAAAACGCGTACGCGACTGCCGTCGCGGGCTCACGACGCGTGGGCCGCTTTTGAGCCCGGGCTCCAGAAAGCCTGCCGCATGTAAACGCCGCGGCGAACGCGTGGCTCGCCGCGGCGGGGGTGCTTGTGAGTCCGTGAGGGTTACTCGCCGATGGCTTCCTCCTGTTCCGGCTTGGCGTATTTCACGCTGCAGCCGTACGGTTTGGACTCGTTGCGGGCGACTTCCTTGTCCTCGGTCAGCTTCTTGAGCGTTTCATCGACGTAGTTGACCGGCTTGTCCTTGTTGCCGCGCGGGTCGTCGTCGATCGCGCCGCTGTAAACGAGCTTCCCGTCCTTGTTGAAGATGAACATGTGCGGAGTGGTCTTGGCCCCATACTGCCGGCCTACCTTGCCGCTCCGATCGTCCAGGACCGGGTAGTCCAGGTCGTGCTTCTCGGCGAACTCCCTGTTCTTCTTCTCATTGAAGTAGTTGGTGGAGTTGACCGCCAGCCAGACCACGCCCTTGTCGTCGTACTTGTCTTCCAGCCGCGCCATGGTGCCCTGCTTGTAGTGCCGCTTGACGAACGGGCAGTCCGGGTTGACCCATTCCAGCACGATGATCTTGCCGGAGTGATCGCTGAGGGTGACTTCTTTGCCCTTGTGGTCGGCCAGCGTGAAATCGTGCTTCTTGGCGATGCCCTTCTGCGGGGCGTACTTCACGCTGCAGCCGTAGGGCTTGGTGGTCTTCTTGCTCACTTCTTCGCCGGAGGTCAGGGCGGCCAGCACGTTGTCGACGTGGTTCTCCGGGTTCTTCTTCTTGCCACGCGGGTCATTGTCGATCGCGCCGTTGTAGACGATCTCTCCGTCGTGGATGATCACCATGTGCGGAGTGGTCTTGGCACCATACTGCCGCCCGACCTTGCCGCTGCTGTCGTCCAGGATCATGTAATCCAGATCGTGCTTCTCGGCGAATTCGGCGTTCTTCTTCTGGTTCCACCAGTGTGTGGAGTTGATCGCCAGCCAGACGACGCCCTTGTCGTCATACTTGTCCTCGAGTTTCTGCATCGTCCCGGCCTTGTAGTGCCGCTTGACGAACGGGCACTCGGGGTTGATCCACTCGAGCACGACGATCTTGTCGTCGTAGTCGCTCAGCGAGATCTCTTTGCCCTTGTGGTTGGTCAGCGTGAAATCGAGCTTGTCTTTCTGCTCTTTGGCGGCCATCTCGGCGTGCTTCTTGGACATGCCGTCATCGGCTTGACGCATCGGACAGGCGTCTTTGCCCGCCTTTACTTCGGAGCCTTCATCGGAAGTCTTCTTGTGCTGGTCGGCCATGACGGTCGGCGTAATCATCAGCCCCGCCACGAGGGCCAGCATCGTTATGCGGATTGTCTTCGTCATCATCTATCTCCTTGAGATATGTTTGAGGGTTGCGTCTGTGAGTTGGTTTCTGGTTGCAGCGTCACCGGCACGAGCAGGCCGACGGTCTCTTTGCTCTTGCCGCAGGTGCCCCGAATAACCGTCTCAAGCGGCTCATCCGGGAGTTTCTTGCCGTAGCGGGTGACGCGGAAGGTGATTACGGTTCTTGATTTGTCGGTGCGGACGCGGACGTCCTCGACCGACACCTGATCGCTCGCAGCCGGGAAGAAATGGACATCCGAAACCGGCGCCTTCCAATCGATCGCCAGTCGGAAGGTGCCCGTCTTCTTGTCCGCGGGAATCGAACCCGCGGTCGTGAGCGTTTCCTTCTTCGGCTTGCGAGGCAGACGGGCCCGCCACGTGTCGAACGTCTTCTGGTTGGCGGCGGAGCGTTTCTTGCCGACGGTAACCGTGGTCGACGCCTCGGCCGTCCCGGGGATGCACTGTGTCTTGCATGCGAGGAAATCGGCCCTGGCAGACAGCTTGATATCGCTGACGTGCTTCAGATCTTTCGGCAGGTTCTTCGGCGGGGTGATCTCAGCAAGCAGCATGACCTGGTCGGCATATCCGAAGGAGATGATCCCGCCGGATTCCTCAAAGCGGATGGGCACCGGCCATTGCAGCGGGCCGGCGGTGAATCCCTTGGGCAGATCGAACGTGATGCTCGTCGCCAGCCCCGCCTGGCCGGGGTTCTTCCAGTAGACGTGCCAGTCCTTTCGGATGTCCAGCAGAACGCCGACGGTGAACGGTTTGCCCGGTTGGATCGTGCAGGTATCGCTCAAAAGTTGAGCGGTTGCGAGCGTTTTGGGTGCGGATTCCTCTTTCGTGTCGAGCCCGCCGAATGGATCCGTCTCGGCCGGCGCGTCGCCAGCGCCGGTGAGACCGGCCAGGAAGCACGCTATCAACAGCAGAATTCGGTTGTCTACTCTCATGGAGTCATCCTCGCCTATGGGTAATGCTAGGACGCCGGACCGGTAGCTATCAATTCACGTCCCGCTTTTGTGGCGGGGCAGGCCGGCGAAACGAAAGAAAAGCCCGCCACGCACTGACCGCCGGATTGTTGCCCATTGCCACGACTTTGCTTTGACCTCCCGCGGGGTCCTTGGTGTAATAGGGCTCATGCTTGGAAGGTTACGAAGAGTTACGAGGGTGGACGTCGGTCTGGCGCTGGCGTTCTCGGGAATTGCTTACCTGGTCTGGGTCCTGGTGGCCGGGGCGGCTCGCAGCATGGTCCAGAGCCTGATCAACTGGTCCGACCTCTGGCAGAAGGATGTCCCGTCGTCGACGAAGGTGATCCGCGTGGTATTCGTGGACGCCGGTGTCGCGCTGGACATTGCCGGCCTGCTGTGGCTGATGCTCTCGATGTTCCTGGTAGTCCGCAGTTCGCGCCAGCGGATGAGCATCTCCTGGGCCTGGGTTTCGGCGGTACTGCAGACTGCCGTGGCCGCACTGGGCGGAATCTGGGTTGCCTGGGGCGTACACGTTCCATACCGCGAGAAAATCGCCTCGACCTTCGTCCCCGACCCCACGCCCTGGCAGCACGTGCAGGGCTTCTCGCTGGGCGTCTCGCTGGCCGTGGCGCTTCTGCTGTGGGTGACGTTCCTCGTCTGGCTCCTGGTCGATCGGGCTCGCCTGAACCGTCGCGGCCCGACGCTCACCGACGGGCTGCGCACCAACATCTACAAATAGCAATGCAGGCCCTGCCGGGCGACGGTTCAGACTCTCCCTGCCGCGGACCTCAGATCACCTGCAGCAGCACGAGAATCAGCACGATGATCAGCAGCAGACCGAGAATTCCCGACGGCGCATAGCCCCAGCGGCGGCTGTAAGGCCAGGCGGGAAGGGCACTGATCAGCAGAAGCAGCAGGATAATGAGCAGTATCCAACCAATCATATTGCATCCTTTCCTTGATAGAGCAACCATCCCAACCCATTGCGTTGGAATGTCGTGCGCTCACTCAGCACGTCTGAGGAATGCTATCGCTTCCGAGCCCTCCGGGTGGTCCTCGCGCTCAAATTGGGGGAGTCTCGTACCGGCACCGGGGAAGTTCGCCAAGACCGCCCGGCCGGGAGGATCGCCGGCAAATTCCACCGCGAGTGCCTACATTCCATCGCCGGGGGAGGCTCCGCCGGGTGCGGCCACCTGCGGTGACCTGCGGAAAACTACGTAAAACTACGAAAAAAACAATCCGCCCTGCGGCTCCCAGCAGGGGGCAAGTCGACGTAAAGTCCTGCCTAACAGCGACTTGTGTTTTCGCGGCGCGATTTTTCATGATGTACTCCTCCTTCGCATCCCGGCCGGCATCTTCCGGGCGCAGACCTCGCGCCCTCCACACTCTCTGCCGGCGGCAAGGTTCCAGCGCGCGCCCCTTGCCGCCGGCAGACAATCAAACCCGCAACCCCAACGCCGCCAAGGAGAAGAAAATATCGGAATCTCACAGTTTCACCGGCAGAGGTGGGGACCATCCCAGCGCGCGCCCATGCCAGTGCCCGCGCCGTGAGCCCGCGACGGCAGTCGCGCGGTTGAGGCAACCAACGGGACACGCCGGCCGCGATTGGACAATGCCCCGGCAGGGGCGACTGCCGCCCAGACCCAGCCGCGGAACCCGCTCCGTGCAG
>JBKHHU010000260.1:0-4061 GCA_046539045.1 Phycisphaerae bacterium | reverse complement strand
TAGCCGAAGACGATTCCACCTTACACCCGCGCCCAGTTTTTGGGGACAAGCTCATAGTTCGCTCCTCCCGATAGCAGTGGGATATTGGGTCCAAATCCGCGGAAATCAGTCGGGAACAGGCGCCGTCCGCTTTTTTCCGGAGACCGATATGCTGCAAGGGCTTTCCGTATAGTACATTCCTTTTGTCGGGCGATTCGCGGCAGGGCGGATCGCGGGGCAGCGTCATCGTTGCACCCGTTCCGATGGCGCCCGATCCGGACACTTTTGGCCGGCAGTTCCTTATATGATCCAGAAGCGTCGTCTGGATTGCCCGGCAGAACGGATTCGCGGGAGTTCGACAGGCTCGACTCCGGAAGGAACTCGGAACCATGAGGAAGCCATGACCGAACCTCACGAAAGCTCCAGTCCATCGCTTCGCAGACCAATCCTGCGCAATTTCCTGGCGATCTACGTCGTCGTGGGGCTCTTCTTTGCCGGTGCTCTGGCCTTGTTCTATCGCGTGGAATACACCAACCGGCTGGAATCGGTCCGGCTGCATGAAACCTTCAGCCTGCGCGTGCAGGAAGAGGTGATCGGAGCCCGATTTGAGGGCATTCTTTCGGACGTGCGGTTCCTTATCCATCTGAACGAGATGTACCAACTGCTGCGAGACGGGCAAGAGGGAAAGCTGGGCGAACTCGGACGCGAGTACCGCCGTTTCCTGGAGGAGAAACGCCTCTACGACAAAATCCGGCTGTACGATACCAAGCCCGATGAACTGCTTCGCGTGGAGTATCGCGGCGGAAAGCCTCGCTTGTTCACCGGCAGGGCCGAAGGCGGCGAATGCCGCGAATGCGTCGAACAGACGCTCTCCCTCCCGCCGGGCACGATCTATGTGTCGTCGCTGGATCTGGAAGATGACGGTGAGCGCCGCGCTCCCTACACACCTGTGATTCGCTTCTCGATCTCCGTTCCGGACGCGGCGGGCCAGCCGTTGGGCGCGATTGTTCTGAGCTACCGGGGCAATGAACTGTTCAAACTGCTCCAGAACGCCGGCGCCACTGGAAGCGGAAGGCTCATGCTGGTTAATCTGGACGGGTATTGGTTGCGTTCTCCTGACCCGGGCAAGCAGTGGGGGTATCTGCTGCCCGGCCGGGAAAAATACGTCTTCCAGGCCGACTATCCGGACGTCTGGGACATGGTCCGCAATCGGGAGTCCGGGCAGGTGTATGGCGACGATGGTCTTTTTACCTACGTCACCGTATACCCGCTTCGCCCGGCCCGGGCGATCGCCGGGCTGAACACCTATGCCGCCGAGAACGCCCAGAGCGGCCGGTACTGCTGGAAGCTGATCTCCTTTGTGCCTACGGAGCGGCTGCAGGCACGCACGGGCGACTTCCGAGAGAATCTGGTCCTTCTGTTTGGTGTGATGATGATCCTCTCCAGTCTGCCGGCGTGGTCGATTGCCTCGGTCTGGATTAAGCACCGTCGGGCACAGAGTGAATTGAAGCACCGGGCCGATTACGACGTGTTGACCGGGTTGCCGAACCGGTCGCTGCTGCACGACCGCCTGGAGCAGATGCAACTGGAGGCCGAGCGGTACCGGTTCAGTTACACGGTGCTGTTCATCGATCTGGACGGGTTCAAGAGCGTCAACGATACGCTCGGACACGACGCCGGAGACGAACTGCTGGTGACGGTGGCCCAGCGCATCCGCAAATGCGTCCGCAAGTCGGACACGGTAGCCCGCTTGGGCGGGGACGAGTTCACCGTCATCCTTGCCAGGACCGAGTCGATACGGGACGGCATCGTCGTCGCGCGGAAGGTCATCGACCAACTGGATTTACCATTCAAACTGGCCGCCGGGACGGCTGAGATCGGCGCCAGTGTCGGTATCGCCATGTATCCGCAGCACGCCAGGACAATCGACGAGTTGCTGGCGGAGGCAGATGAAGCCATGTACCAGGCCAAGCAGGCTGGGAAGGGACGCTACCAACTGGCAGGGCAGGAACGCTCAGCTTCCACTGCGCTGAGCTGACGGGGCGAGCTTCCGGGCATGTGAGAAGCTTGAGAACCTGTTCCGGCCCGGCTACATTTTAGTATGAGCTTTTACGATCACATAGCGGACGAATACACTCGCATCACGGATTCACCGACCCGCCGGGGGGCCGCTGAAACGTTCATTCAAGCCTTCCTGCAGCGGTTCGGCCCGAAGTCAGCCATCGATGTCGCCTGCGGGACCGGCCTGTACGCGTTGTCGCTTGCCGCGGCCGGTGTAGAAACTGTCGGCGCAGACATTTCCCGAGGCATGCTTGACCACGCGAAGCGGCAGGCGGATCGGGAAAACCTGAGCCTCGATTGGATCCAGGCACCGATGCAGTCACTGGCAGAGGAGAGCGACCGAACCTTTGACGCGGTTCTCTGCATGGGCAATTCGATCCCGCACCTGTTGGATGAGACGGATCTGGATCGCACCCTCGCTGCCTTCGCGGGCCTGTTGAACCCCCGCGGCGTGCTGGTTATCCAGCTTCTGAATTACGAGAAGCTTCTGCGGCAGGGCGATCGGATCGTGGGGATCAACGCGGAGAGCAAATCCGAATACATCCGCTTCTACGATTTCCTCGACGGGCTGGTACGGTTCAACATTCTCACCATCCGCTGGACCGGCGACGGTCCGGTGCACGAACTGACCGGAACGCTTCTGCACCCTTGGACCGCCGGTGACTTCCAGAGTCGGCTCGCGACCAGAGGGTTCACCGACGTGAAACTGTTGTCCGATCTGGATTTCTCGCCGTTTGCGCCGGCGGCCTCCGATACGCTCATGGTCGTAGCACGCAAACCGTAGGGCATTGTCACTTGCGGCGCGAAGGGCTTGGTCCCGCCGGCTGAATCTGCTACCATGCCTGTAACGAGGTGTGGCACGTCTTTTGTCTGTTCGGATGGATTGATGCTCAAGAACGCGTCGAATGAAAGCTGGGAAGAATACCGGGCCCGGATGATCGCTGAGACCGAGCGGTTCATTGAGTGGGGTCTGCGCCATCCCGATGAAGTCATCGAAATCCCCTCCAAACCCGCGTCGCAAGGTGATTTCCCGCAACAGGTCGGCAACTGGTTCTGGTCTGTGGCGCTGGCGGCAAAGCCCACGGGGGCGGTGCTGAAGTTCCGGGATATGCTGCTTCGCCGCCGCAGGAACCGCAACCGGAACCCGTGGCTGGGCAAGTAACAGCGATTCTCCCTTCGTGCTCTACGCTGCGTATACTGTTGCGTTGCAGGATTGCGCGCCGCCGCCGGCTGCGCACCAAGAATTCCGGCGGGTTTGTGCGGCAGGGCGTTGAAAGGAGTAGCATTGCATGGGTTGGTTGATCGTCGTGCTGGCGGCACTGGTGATGTTGGTGCTCGCCGTGGTCATGGCTGTCGTTCTGGGAAAAGCTCACAAAGCTTGGGAGGTCCGGGAAGATCCGACCATACAGGCAGTGGAAGAGGCGCTGGCGGGCCTGGACTGTGGCCAGTGCGGGCATCCGACCTGCAATGACTATGCTCACGCGATCGTTGAAGGCGGCGAGGAGATCAACAAGTGCCTGCCGGGCGGGAAGGAGGCCACGCTTAACGTCGCGGAGATTCTGAACGTGAAACCGCCGGCTGTGGGTGAATTCGCAGCAATCGTGCATTGCGGCGCCACCGTGAACCAGCGAAAGGGGCTCGTGGATTACCAGGGTGAACGCACCTGCGCTGCTGCGGAGGTGACGCCCGGCGTGCAAGCCTGCGTGTACGGGTGCCTGGGGCTGGGCGACTGCGAACGCATCTGCCCGTACGACGCCATTCACGTGATCGAAGGCCTGGCCGTGGTGGATTTCCACAAATGTACCGCCTGCGGCAAATGCGTCACGGCCTGCCCGAGGAACATCATCAGCATCGAACACATGAACGACGACCGCATTGCCTGCGTGGCCTGCTGCAACCGCGACAGCGGGAAGGAAACCCGCCGGGTCTGTCCCGTCGGATGCATTGCCTGCGGGCTCTGTGAGAAGAACTGCGAACTGTACACCGTCAGCCACAATCTGGCCGGGCTGGATCACGAGAAC
>JBKHHU010000259.1:0-4081 GCA_046539045.1 Phycisphaerae bacterium | reverse complement strand
AGGTCCGCGTGGATGCCCCGGATGGCGAGGTTCATCTTCGCCAACTTCCACGTGGTGGGGTTGGACTCCTGGCCGTAGATGGCGATGTCGTCCTTGTTGCCGCCGTGGGACTCGATGAACTTTTCGGACTGGACGAACATGCCGCCCGAGCCGCAGCACGGGTCGTACACGCGGCCGGCGAGGGGCTCGATCATCTCGACCAGCAGCTTGACGACGCACCGGGGGGTGTAGAACTCACCGCCGCCTTTGCCCTCGGCGGCTGCGAACCGGCCGAGGAAGTATTCGTACGTCCGGCCCAGTACGTCTTTGCTTCGGGCGTCGGCGTCACCGAGGCCGATGGTGCCGATCAGGTCGATGACTTCGCCGAGGCGGTGCTTGTCGAGCGCGGGCCGGGCGTAATCTTTCGGGAGGACGCCCTTGAGGGCTTGGTTCTCGCGTTCGATGGCGACCATCGCATCGTCGATGTCCTTGCCGATGGTCGGCTGCTTGGCGCGGCCTTGGATGTACGGCCAGCGGGCTTCCTTGGGGACCCAGAAGGCATTGGCGGCGGTGTACTCGTCGCGGTCCTCGGGGTCGGCGTATTCTTCGGCTTCGAGTTGGGCGTAGACCTCGGCGAAGGCGTCGGAGATGTACTTGAGGAACAGCAGGCCGAGCACGACGTGCTTGTACTCGGAGGCGTCCATGTGCCCCCGGAGCTTGTCGGCGGCGGCCCAGAGCGTGGCCTCGAACCCGAGGTTGGCGCCGGAACCGTTGGCGGCTCTGGCCGACCTGGTGGACGAACGCTTCCCGCCGGACTTGCTGGACTTCCTTGCCATGTGCGACAGCCTTTCTGCAGAACGAAATGGGGGTGTGCCCCTACTGGTGTGATTGTAACCGTAGGCCCCAGAGGCTGCAACAACGTGCGGGCCCTTGCGAGTGAGTTCTTCTCTGTGCGGAAATCGCAACCTCCATCGTGGTTGCTTGCGTGGTCCCGGAGCAAGTAAAATCGAAGCGTGGGAACGCACAACCTGGCAGACCGGCAGGAGACCTGCCTGGAACTGCACGAGGCCGGAATGTCCACCCGCCAGATCGGGAAGCGCCTGGGGATTTCACACACCATGGCGGGGCAACATATCCGGCGGGCACGCAAACGCCTGGCGGGGATTCCGGCAACGGTCGTCTGCGTGGATCCCGCCCATCTGGATCGCTGCAGGCCGCTGGCGGTTCTGTAGGAAGCTTCTGAGTCGAGAAGATGCACAAGGAAGGCGGATTGACATGGAGCACATCGAAGGTGCATGGCCTGATGAGCAGTTCTTCCGGCATATCGCCAAGGCGGTCGAAGACTTCGCCCCGTGGGACACCTGGGAGCGTAGGTATCTGCTTGGGCTCATCGACAGATACGCCAGGGATGTAGACTCGGAGAGCTACTGGGAGACACCGGAGGATTCCGATCTTCCCGCCCCGGGCCTCGTTGAGTCGATCTATCCATTCGGGGATGTTGACGCGACGGGGGAAGACTCCCTGCCTATCAAGGCCTGGATGATAGCACTCGCGCACGACGCGGCACGAATGGGCCCGTCATTGCTGGACCAAGAGAATCTCCCCACAGTGCTTGCGTTGGAGTTGAAGTGTGCCAAAGAAGAACCCGACAAGTGCCCTTTCGAGCGCCGGTTGATCGAAGAGGCGCTGGAGTCGGTCAAGATGTGGATGGCCAAGGAGAAGCCCAAGGAAGAACAGGAGCAAGCCCCCGAGGCGGGAACGGTTCTGGGCAGCGCTGACCTGAGGCCATCCCAACGCAACGTATTGGCTCTCTACGAATACGCTGAGAGGAAGATCATGGAGCGGGGTCGCAGCTCAGTCACGGACAAGGAAGCCTACGAGTTCCTCAAAGAACACGGTTGCGGCGATGTAACCCTAGATTCACAGTTGGGCACTAGTTCAAGCTTCAGAACCAGACTCTCGCGCGCCCGTACGGCGGCCGGCCAGAACAAGAAACCATCAAAGACTGGACGATCCAACAACCGAGGCATTGCCCGCTCAAGTCAGCTCGATCATCAAGACCTGCAAAAGATGTCGCACAGGTATTCTCGGCCTGATTAGAGGGAATTGACCGAATTGATGGAAATTGACAATCCCGGTTTTTCTCAGAAACCATCATTTCCTCTGTAACCCCATATATTACATACGTTTACACTCCATATCGACGTCGGCGCCATGCTATCAATTCGTCGTCAATTGCATCAACTCTGCCAAGTGTGTGGGCGCTTGCCCAAATCATCAACCTACGCAGAGGAGATGCGATGAAGACCTTCTTGACAACACGAGAAGTGGCGAAGCTACTGGACGTTCGACCCGGGACCCTGACCCGTGCGGTGTATGAGGGGCGAATACACTCGCCGGTTAAAGGCCCAGGGCAGGCATTTCTCTGGAAACCTGCCGAAGTTGAAGCGGCATGCTGGGCGCTACATCGGAAGCCGCTTGACGAGCTCGCGGGCGGGAAGGAGGTGCATCGTGGATAACCCTACGACTTCGAAGCCATTCGTCCCGCGCCTGAGCCTTCGGCCGCGCGAGGCCGCCGAGGCGCTCGGCGTCTCCGAACGCCTGCTATCGGACTTGACTTCCCGCGGAGCCATCCCCCATTTCCGAATCGGTCGAGCGGTCATATACCCCGTCTCAGCCCTCCAGGACTGGCTTCGACAGCTTGCGAAGGAGGCCGGCAATGAATCGTGACCGTCTGCGGTGTGACCGTGATTTCTGGCGGCGCCGACGCAGCCGAACGGCTTGCGTTTACCACGACGAGCCCGCAACGCCCCTTTGCGTTCCCCTGGCCAGCCTAATGGTGGACCTGGGCGGCCGGGTCTCAGTCGATGCCAACGACGAACAGCCTGCGGCCGCTTGCACGGGGAGCGCACGTTGAGATGCCAAAACATCCACGCACACTCACCGCTTCCGAAACCCTACGCGTGGTGCGCAGCGTACTGGCCGACCCGAACATGTCGCCCCAGGAACGCATCGCCCTGCTCGCGGTGGTCACTCAGGCCAATGGAGCCACGGGCTTGTCGTGGACAAGCTACGAGCAGATGCGGAAGAAGTACCACATCGGCCGCACATCCATCGCCGGGGCGCTCAGCCAACAAGGAGGCAAAGGCATTGGCCGATACGTTGCCCTTGAGAAGAAAGGAGCACACGGCGCCCATTGCTACCGAATACTGCCCGATGGCGAACCCCAGCAGTCCCAGCGCGGGACCGCTGGAAAGTGCCAGCGGTCTCAGGGCAAGACCGCTGGATCGTACCAGCAGTCCTGTGACAAGCAGCAGCGGTCCTGTGAGAGGCATCAGCAGTCCCAGGGCGAGACTCATACAGACTCTTATACAGTCTCTAATACTGGAAGTGCGGCTGCGCCGTCCAATAAAGGCGAGTTCAGGCTTGCCCCCCCAGAACAGTGGGAGAAGCCCAAAAGCGACGGAACAGTGAGACGGCTCATTGCCCTGTGGGCGAAACGGTACGGCGAAAGCGTAGGGCGCCCGCTTCCCAATCCTGAGCGGAATCGAGTGGTCGGCGTGCTGAAGGCGCGGGTGAGAGAACTGCCCGAGGACCAACTCGCCGACGCCGTCGAAAAGTGGTTCGGAACCCGCCGGAAAGACTACGGCGTTGCCCTGTTCGCTCATCGATTGGACGGGGGAGACCAGGAGCTATTGAACCGGGAACAAGTGAAACACCATGACTACGACCAATCATTCTGACTTAATCGCCGAGTGCGAACGCTTGCGAGCCGATCGCCTACGGCGGGAGGCAGCCGAGCAGGCCCGGGAGATCCGCCAGCAGCGTGCCCGGAAGTGGAAAGAGTTCTGTCCGTCAGCGTTTCGGCAGACCGACCCGGACCGGCTGGCAGAAGTCTCAGGCGGAGCGTCACGGAAGGTGCTCGCCTGGACACCCGGCGCGAAGGGCTTGCTCCTGCGGGGCCCCTCAGCAGTGGGCAAGACCCGCACGGCCTGGATGCTGCTCGGACAGTTGCACCTGGAAGGGCAGACCGTCGTCGGCATGAGCGCCTTCGGCTTCAGCGTGGAGGCGTCCCGCCGGGCGATGGACGGCACCTTCGGGG
>JBKHHU010000065.1:0-15485 GCA_046539045.1 Phycisphaerae bacterium | reverse complement strand
GCATCGACGCGTTCGATCCGTCCAGGCCGCATCGAAATCGATGGGCAGATCTGGCCGGTGACGATAACGGTTGGCAGGCCGCTCTCGGCGAGCTGGCCGACGTGCTCGCGTGTGCGTGTTTCGGTGATGACTGCATCGGCTTGGCTTAGCCACCAAGTCAGGCGATCCGGGCGGTAGAATACATCACTGGCTTGGATGGCCATGAAACTGCGGTTCTCCTGGATGTAGTCGCAGATGCCCTGGAGGACTTCCCTCCCGTAGCCTTGGTCGGCGTGGACCATCGCCGCCACGAGCGGCATGTGTTCACCCTCGCGGCTGTAGCCTTACTGCGATCGGGCTTGAGCATGCGTTACTCCTTCGCAACGTCGTCTACCGACGGCACGCGGCAGTCCAGCAGCCAACGTGGCCGCTTGATGAATGGACCGTTCTCGAAGGTCTGATCGATGGCGTTACGCCTCTCCAGGTGGTCAAAGCAGCTTCGCATGCATCCGCGGCTGCCCTCGACGGCGTAACTGGCGTCGCCGCCCCAGTTTCGCAGGCATCGGTGGCCGTCGATGATGTGTCCGGAGGGGTCCTCGTCGGTCGGTCGCCATTCGCCCAGGCTCATCGGCCAGCAGAACTTGTAGGCGACATTCTCGCTGACATCCTGCTTGGTGACGTCGAATTCATAGCCGGGAAAGCTCTTGTGGATGAACGGGCTGACACGCGGGTCACCGCCGTGGAAGCACAGCGTGCAGCGGCCCATGTGGACATCACCCCACGTGTAGGTCTTGTCCTCAATCCGGATCGAGACCTCCGGCCCGTCCTTGACCGGCGGGATCGCGCCGGGGCAACCTCGCACGCACGCACCGCAGCGGTCACACAGGCTGCCCGGCTCGACAAGTGCGTCGGCAGCCAGCGGCGCGTCGGTCAGAATGGCATGGAGACGTACTCGCGGGCCGAAGTTCTTCGTGAGGAAAACCTTCGACCAGCCGCACTCGCCCAGGCCTGCCGCGATGCCGGCGATGCGGATGGCCAGGTGTACGTCGGGCCCGACCGCGCCCGGACGCACGGGCTTCTCAGGTGGCTGACGCTCCGGCACGCCGGGGTAATATGGCACGGCTTCCCAGCCGTGGTCCTCGATGAAGCAGGATGTCTCGTATACAACGTGCGGGATGAAGAAGCTGTTGAGTAGCCCGTGATAGCCGAAATACGTGTAATTCGGCCAATACGTGCCCTCCTCGATGCCTCGCCAGTTGCCCCGAAGGATGCGACGGATGACGACGATCACGCTACGACACTCGGGGAATATCTCGGCCGGGTGCATCCGCCGGGGTGCACCTTCGAATCGTTCGATGTTCGCAACGCCGACGAGATCCGCACCCATGTTCAGGGCAAACTGCTTGATGGCTTGGGCGGTCAGTTGTTTCATGTGTACTACTCCTCCAGGCGGGGCACGCCACTGGCATCGATCATCCATGCCGGACGTTTCCGGAACGATTCGTGGAAACGGTTTTCCAGCAGGCCCGCCTCGTGCATGTGCTGTGCGCAAGCCCGCATGCAGGACGCAGCCAGACGGTCAGGTCGCCCCGAGGCATGGCGGTTGTTCGGCTGGGCTCCGTTCTGACAGCGACGGCAAAGGTCGATATCGACCTTCGCGACCTGCATCTGCTTGCCGCAGATGTCGGTGGCCTCGCTTCGGTCCATGTCGATCGCATTGAGCGGACAGGCCTCGGCGCATGCGCCGCAGCGATCACACACCGAGCCGTCGAGCATCGGCGTCGGCTCGAGTTCAGCATCTGTCAGGATCAACTGCACCCGCTGGCGATGCCCGAACTGGGGTGTCATCAGCTCTCCCGTAAGGCCGATCTCTCCGAGCCCGGCGCGAACGGCTGCGTCAATGAAGTCGACCATTACGTTGGGCGCGGGATTGCCTTCTTTGGCCGGGACCCCCATCGGAGGAACCTCCACGGGCAGGTCCGGCAGCGGAACCGCTTCCCATCGCTGATCCTCCAGCCAACTGGCTACCCGCACCGTCGTCAGGGCCATGAACCGGTCCGGCAACCAGTTCACCGCGAAGGCGTGATAGAGCAACATCTGCGTGCCTTCCTCAACCCCCCGCAGACATCCGCGGACGATTCGCTTACCCAGCACGATGACGCTACGGCACTCAGGGAAGATGCTGAGGGGGTGGTGCTCAGCGGCTACATCCTCGAAGCGCTCGATGGGCGCTATCCCGACGATGTCCGCGCCGGCCTGACCGGCCGCAGCATGCAGACGCTCTGTAAGAGAATCAGGCATATTTGTTACTCCTTGGTTGACGGGAGAAGAGTTCAAGAATACGATATTGTCGTAGTATATACGACAGTATACAGATCGTAAATGAAACGTGAGAACCTGTCAAGGAGCAGTGTCTGATGAAGAACCAGCGATCGAGCCTTCCACGCATCATCCAATCTGTTGACCGCGCGATGCAGATTGTCGACTTGCTTGCTTCCTGCTCGGCAGGGCACTCACTGAGCACCCTCGCAAACGAGATGGGCCTCAAGCCTCAGACAGTGCAAAGCCTGCTGCGAACGCTGGAAAGCCACGGCTTGGCTTCTCAGGCCGGGCGGGGAGCGCCCTACACGCTTGGCCCGCGCGTACACGAGTGGAGTCGGCGATGGCTCGCCGGTGCGGACTGGGCCGCCGCTGCGGGGTCGATTGTGGCCGATCTGGGTGATCGCCTCGGCGAGTACGTCGTGCTTTCGCAGCTTCGCGGCGCTTCTCTGGTCCACCTGGTGGAGAAGACCCCTGCCCGTTCGCTGGTGGTGACCCCCTCGGCCGAGAGTCCGGAACACCTGCATACGATGGCCACAGCCAAGATCCTTCTGGCATGGTTGGGCGAGTCAGAACGGTCTCGTATCGTGGCGGGCCTTCGCATGCTTGAGCGAGGCCCGCAGACTATCACGGACCGCAATGTGTTCCTGAAGCGGCTCCGCGAGGTTCGTCGAGATGGATATGCCGAGTGCATCGACGAAGCCAGCGAAGGAGTGGTGGCCCTGGCCGTTCCCGTGGACACCGCCAGAGGTCATGGCACACTTGCCTTGGGAATGGCGCTGCCGAAGGTTCGCTATCGCAAGCGCCAGGATCTGCTGGCGGAGCTTCGGTCGGCTGCGAACAAGGCCGGCCGGGCCTGTGGGGCACGAAGCGAGGGATCGTAGTGGAAGACACACAAAGAGTCACCCGGCCGCTGTCCGAGCCACGTGTATCGACACAACTCAACCGCCTTAACAGACCTGTATGCGTGTGGTGCCTGATTTTTCCAGAGTATACGCGGCAGGGCCCGGAAATGCAGTAGGATTGCCGGGTCCCATTCACCGCTAGATGGGATTCCCGCGCGCCGCCGGCCGCGGGCTTATTTCGGCGGGGAGAGGTTCTCCGGAGGGCCGGATGCCTCAACGCCCTCGGGGACCACCCGCCAGATGACGCCGGTTTTCGGGACCGGCACGGCCCCGGCCTGGATGTCCATGGCACCGAAATCGACAATGTACAGTGCATTGCCGTCGAGCGAGAAGCGGACGTCCAGCAGTCTACGCGGGCCGGCACTGAACGATTGCCCTTGCCCGCCGTTGCCACCGTGACCCTTGCTCTCGCCGTGGCCGTCGCCGCTGTGGCCGTCGGAACCTTTTTCGTGCCCGCCGTCGTGCTTCTTGCCGAAGAACGTTTCCATCTGCTTCGTCTGCGGGTTGATCCGCACCACCCGGTGTCCGCCGTGCTCCTTCGGCGCCTTGCCGGTCATGGGGGCCATGTGTCCGAAGAAGGCGACGAACATCCTGCCGGTTCCGAACGAATCGGAGCGGCTGAACTCCACCTTCGCGATGGCCGAGTGCTTGGGAAAGGTCAGCCACGGTTTCTCGACGGGCGGATGCTCGGCCATGAGGAACTTCGGCTGGGACTTGTTGGCGGGCTTGAACATGGATTCGGTGACCGGCAGGCCCATGGCGTAGTCGGGCCAGCCGTACCAGGCTCCCTGCTTGACGACGTACACGTCCTCCTGATCGTTGGCAATCGGGCGGCTGCCGCGGACGTCGAATCCGTTCTCGGTCGCGTAGAGCGTCCCGTCCGGGCTCCACATGACGCCGTACGGGTTGCGGAACCCCCAGGCGTATACCTCCAAACCGCTCCCGTCGGGGTTCATGCGCAGAACCGTCCCGCCGGCCTTGGTCCTGCCGGCGATCTGTCGCTCTCCGCCACCGGTCTCGCCGAACGGATGGAACGGGAGCGTCTTGACCAGTTTGTCGGTCGTCTTCATCGGGTTGGCCGTTTGGAATGTCCGGTCGGTGAGCGTGATGTCCTTCGCCGGGAAGTCGTGGAAGTTCGGGTGCTTCCTCAGCCAACCCATCTTGGCGTTGTCCAGCCCGACCACCCCGGAATTGGTGGCCGTGCCCTGACCAAAGTAGATTTTCCCCTCCGGGCCGACGGTCAGTTGGTTGTTGTGGTGGTCGCCCGTGCTCGGCAGGCCGGTGATCAGGTCGCGGAGCTTTCCGTCGGCCTCTAGTACGGATATCTTCCCGCGGTGGGAGATGTACATCCGCCCGTCGTGCCAGAGCAGATCGTTGACCGGCCCGGAAAGCCCGCCTCCGCGCAGAGCGACATTTACCTTCCCGTCGGAAGAGACGGTAAGAATCCGCGGGACGACATTGCTGTCGCCGTAGGAGTAGCCCGCCTCGGCGATGTACATGGTTCCGTCCCCATCGAATTCGACGCTGGTCGGGTACGTCAGCCCGCTCATCACCACCTGGGTGAGGAACCCATCGGGGACTTTGGCTGCCGAGGCGTCCGGCGGGGGCACCTTCGGGCCGAGGCGCAGTTCCGTGACGGACGTTTTCTCCGCCGATCCGTCGCCGTGTTCCTCGATGTCATTGATGAGCGTCTTCATCATGGAGATCTCGCGACGCTGGGCTGCACGGATCTCGTTGGCCAGTTCGCGGACGCGCGGGTCGGAGATTTCCGCCCGGTCGCTGGTGAGGATCGCGATGGAGTGGTGGGGGATCATCGCCTTCATGTAGGAGATGTCCTGCACGGTTTCCTGACTCCGCACCAGCCACAGCGCCACCGCGAACAACAGCACGCTGGCGGCGTAGATCCCGATATTGGCCAGCCGATTCTTGAGCATCGGGAGCATGAACGTGAGCATGACCACGCTCATCATGGCCGTCATCGTCAGCGTCATGTAGACGCGTTGCTCGCTGAAGTACACGTGGTCCCACGAGAACGTGTTGAGGTACGTGAAGATGTACATCAGGATCGAAGCCGTGACGATCATCCCGGCAAAGCGGGCGTACATGATGCCGACGCGCTTCTTGTGGTTCCTATGTTCGTTCTTCTGCTCGGCGGCCATGTTGGGCTCCTTTCTCGGCTTGTGTCAAGGGCCCGGACCGGCGCCCGTTTCCGGGGGTATCATAGCGGTTCGGTCGCTATGTCTCCGGTTTGTGGGCAGTTGAGGGATGAAGCAGGGGGCTGAGATGGGCGTTGGCGATCGGGGACAACACGTGCTGCATCTCGATTCATCCGGACGCAGAACAAGAAGTTACCGCAATGACGCAGATAATGTGCTGGTGGTGCGCATTTACTGCAGCGCTTCTGTGGCATGCTGGCTGGGTCGGGGCGGGGACAAGGGGAACTTGGTGTCATCGGGCCGGATGCGGTTCGTCGTTTTCCTTGACCCCGCGTCCGCTGGGTTCGATAATTGCGGGATACAGAATTGAGGAGTCGGCGGAGGCGGCAGATCGCATTCCGCCGACTCATTTTCTTTGCAGCGGATTACGGAGAACCGCAGCATGTTCGAGATGGAAAAGTGTCTGCAACTGGCACGGAGGACGCTTCGGGCGGAAGGCGATAGCGTCAGCTCGCTTGTCGAGAAAATCGACGAGCAGTTTGCCGATGCAGTCAAAGCGGTTTACGACTGTCAGGGCAAGGTCGTCCTGACCGGGATCGGCAAGGCGGGGATTATCGCCCGGAAGATTTCCGCAACCCTCGCCTCGACCGGGACACAGAGCATATTCCTCCATCCGGTGGAAGCCTTGCATGGCGACCTTGGCAGACTGCAGCGGGATGATGTGGTGGTCGCGCTGTCCCACAGCGGCGAATCTGAGGAGATCATTCGGCTGCTGGACCACGTCAAGGCTCGCGGAGCGGTTCTGGTGGCGATGACCGGCATGTGTGACAGTACACTGGGCAGGTACGCGGACATGACGATCTGCTTCGGACCGGTCGATGAGGCGTGCCCGCTGGGGCTTGCACCCACCGTCTCAACCACCTGCATGCTGGCGTTGGGCGATGCGCTGGCCTTGACCGTAATGGAGGTCCGCAACTTCACGCCTGAGAACTACGCGGTGTTCCATCCGGGCGGAGCGCTGGGGCGGATGCTTCTGCTGAAGGTCGAAGAGGCCATGACTTTCCGCGTGGGCGACCGCTTGGCGGTTTTTCCGGATGACACGACACTGGCAGAGGCGCTGAAGGAAGGCGAGAAATCGGGACGTCGCGCCGGGGCCATGCTTCTGGTCGACTCCGACGGGCGTCTGAGTGGGATCATCACCGACGGCGATCTGCGTCGGCTGGTCCTGCGGCATCGCGGAGAGGATTTCCTGGCCCGCCCGGTCCGGGAGTACATGACGGCCAATCCGAAGCGTATCCATCGCGGATCGCTTGCCAGCGAAGCGCTGGCGGAGATGAACAAGTACCGAATTGACGAGATGCCTGTTGTCGACCACGACGACCACCCGGTCGGACTGATCGACGTGCAGGATCTCCTTGGCATAAAGAGCCTTGGCAATGGCAAAAGTTGACCTGAAGAAGATCAAACTGCTCGTACTCGACGTCGACGGCGTGCTGACGGACGGGAAAATTTTCCTGACTCCTCGCGGCGAGGAGATCAAGGTTTTCAATGTCCGCGACGGGGCGGGAATGAAGTACTGGAAGCGTTCGGGCGGCAAGCTGGCAATCATATCCGGCCGGGGGAGCGATGTGGTTTTCCGCCGGGCCAAGGAACTTGATGTAGATCTGGTGCGTCTGAACGTGAAAGACAAACGATCCGCACTGGCCGAGGTGATGGAGTCAACAGGTTTGACTGCGGAGCAGACGGCTTGCATGGGCGACGATCTGCCCGATCTGCCCCTGCTGAACATTTGCGGGTTCGCCGGAGCCCCCGGCGACGCGGTACAGGCGGTTCGCGAGGCGGCCGATCATGTGACGCAACTCGGTGGTGGAAAGGGCTGCGTGCGGGAGTTCATCGAACACCTGCTCACGGAGACCGGCCAATGGGAGGGCGTGATGAAGTTCTATCGTCCTTCCGGTGTTGAGCTTTCCGAAAAAGAGAGATAGACGCTTCGGTCGGCTGGTTCTGTCAAAGGAATTTGGAATGCTGCGACGATTGATCGTCCTTCTAGTGAGTTGTGCTGTAGTGGCCTTGGCCGTTGGTGGCTACTGGTATGCTGCCGGTTTGGGGAAAGAAACGCCTGGTGAGGGGACGACGTACACCCCTGCCGATGACGAACTGACCGGCTCGGCCACCCGCCCCGAAGACGACGAGACCCCGGCCATGACGCCTCGCGGCGGTCAGCAGGTGCTGATCGAGGTGCGAGATGATGTGGGCCGACTCGAGGCGGTGTACAAAGCCAAGAGCTGGGAGAAGATCGCCGAATATCGCTACCTGATGACCGAGCCCGACGTAATGTTGCTCAACGAGGACGGCACGAAGGTGTATCTGACGGCGATGAAGGGTGAACTGGATGTCGAGCCGGTCGGCGGGGGGATGCGCCCCAAAGGTGGCAGGCTGCGCGGGAACGTGATGATCACCTATGACCGCGCGACCGAGTCCGATCGGGCCCCCATGGATGAGCGGCCGGATGAGACCATTCGCATTCTTGCCGACGATCTCGATTTTGACGGCGAGATGCTGGAGATCGTCTCCGAAGGCAGGATTTCGCTGTTCAGCAAAGAAGCGGACGTCATCGGGAAAGGCCTGCTGCTGCAGTGGACCGAGCAGCCGAGAAGCATTCGAACCCTCCGATTGGAGGAGGGATTGTACATGGCCGTCCGAACCAAATACCTGGGCTCGGACGGGATTTCGCTGCTGGGCGAACCCAACGCCGACGAAGATGACAAGGACGGGCCCAAGACCCGGGCCGGAGCCGGCGACAGGCCCTTGGTAGACGATGGCAAGGAGGAGATTCCTGCCAATGCGGTCAACGTCTACCGCGCGGAGTTCCAGGGAAAGATCAAGCCCGTTCGGGTGGATTACGGTACCAATTCCCTTGAGAACGCCCGGACACTGTCGATCCGCTTCGACTGGGATTCCTCCCAGCCGCTGAGCCCGACTCGCAACCGCAAGACCGATGCGGAGGCCACGGCAGAGGACAACGGCTCCTCCGACTCTCAACAGCCTGAAACCCGGACGACGACCGGAACAGACGACGCCGATGCCGACAATGTCATGGAAATCAACTGGCAGGGCCCGCTTGTTCTGAATCCTGTCGGCAGGACCGAAACGCCCGACTCCAAGCGATTCCGGGTGAAGGGCAAAGGCCAGGGCATGGTTCTTCGCGACGAACAGAGCACCACGCGGTGTCGCGAGTTCGTCTTCAACTATCCGGAGCGGGCCGGTTACGTGGAAGGAACCAAAGCGGATCCTGTCGTGCTGACCCTCCCGGACCAGGGCGAAGTGATCGTCCCGCGGATCAATTTTGATCAGGAAACCCGGTTGGCGACGCTGGTGGGGCCGGGAAAGATGACCGGCGATGCCCGCCGCGTCGATACAGGCGTCACCGACGAGCCTGTCGAGACGGCGCCGTCCGATCCGAACCTGCGGGACCGTATCCGCTGGTCGGAAAAGGTGGCTCTCCAGTTCCGGACCCGTGAAGTCGGCGGTGAAGACGGCAGCCAAGAGGCCCGCGCTGAAATGGCCGAAGCGAAATTCTTCGGCAAGGTCCGGATTGACCCTGCCGACCGGGCCGACTGGATTGAGTGCGACGAGATGACGGTCAATTTCCGACGCGGCCCGAGCGGCAAGAACTTCCCGCGAACCGCCGTGTGCAAAGGCAAGGTGCGAGCAGAACAGGAACAGACGCGTATTGACGCCGGCAGCGTCACCGTCGGTTTCGAGGACTACAAGAAGACCGATGAAAAGACCGGCCGGTCGCGCTGGGCCACCCGACCGGTGGAGATATGGGCTCGGGAAGGCGTGATCATCAAGGGCGAGGGGAGTGATTCGGACAATCCGGTCGTCGCCACCTGTCAGACGATGCGCAGCGATCCCATCCGTCGCAATGCGACGCTGTATGGTACCGACGAAAAGCCGGTAGTGCTTCAGCAGGGGCCCAACGAGCTCACCGGGATCGAAATGACGCTGTACGAGGAAGACGAATCGCTGGTCGTGCAGAAAGCAGGCAAACTCACCTACCTGGCCAAACAGGATTTCGAAGGCAACCAACTGCAGAAACCGCGGTTGATGACCATCACGTGGAAGACCGCGATGGAGTTCTTCGGCAAGCGTGACCGGCTGCGGTTCCAGGGCGATGTGGAACTGATCAGCGGGAAGGAAAACCTCAACTGCGACACGCTGTCGATCATCTTTGAGCCGAACGGGCAGAAGACAGCGAAGTCCGATTCGCGAGACGGCCTGTCGGTGGGCATGAGGGACTTCAGCGCACGGAAACTGGCCATGGCCCTGGCCAATGGGAACGTGGTCTTCCGGAGCCTGCAGCGGAATGAGAAGGATCAGTTGCTGGCGAGACTGCATCTCGAAGGCGAGGACTTGATCTACGATCACAAAGCCGAGCAGATGGACGTCAAGGGCAAGGGCAACCTTACGATGGAGGACTATCGGACGCCGGAGGAGGAAGCCAGGAAGTCCGGCGACCAGATGGAACTGCTCCGTCCGTCGCAGACATACCTACGGTGGGATGAGGCGCTGCAGGTTCTATTCAAGGATCGGCAGGTATTTGTCAACGGCAAGGTCGGGATGGTCCATCGCGGAGGGAACAAGATCGGAATGATGGAGCAACTGCGGAAGGTCGCTCCGGACTGGGGCAATCTGACCGAAGGCCGGAAGACCGACCTGCGATGTGAGAAGCTGATGGTGGAATTCGATCCGCCGGCGGAGAAAGAGGACTCCGGGATGGCCGACGCGAAGGGCAAGACCGGCGGGTTCGAAGATCTCGGCCGCAACGCCTTCGGTCCGGTGAACCTCTTCCGGGCTACGCGCGCAGTTAAGCTCAAAGATGAGAACATGGCCGTCGAGGCCCAGCAGTTGACGTACGACATGGACCAGCAGGTGGCTCATATCCGCGGATACCTGCCCGGTCAGAAGATCAGGACGGCCGCCCATCTGCAGTATCGCGACCCGGACAGCGGCAAGGTGTACTCCAAGCGGGACCCGCTGATCACGTTCTACCGACAGAAGAACAAAATTGTCAGTGGCGGCGGATCAGGCGGCGGAATCTGATCCCGGAATTCAGCGGTGCTGGTCGTGGGAATACGAATTGCGCTGCGCTTGCGAAAGCGTTTCGTCCATAGCGCCGGAGCGGAAGCCGGCCAGGTCCAGCGTCACGAAAGTGAACCCGAGGGCGCCGAGCGCTTCGACCACCTTCTCACGCAGATTCATCAGCTCGTCCATCCGATCCATGGGTATCTCGACCCTCGCCAGCGGGTGATGGTCGCGAACGCGGCAGATCTCAAACCCGAGATCGTGCAGAACGGTCTCCGCCGCTTCGATCCTGCGCAGGCGCTGTTCGGTGAGCGGTTGGTCGTAGGGAACCCGGGTAACCAGACAGGGTGAAGAGGGCCGGTCCCAGGTTGCCAGGCCCATTGCCCGGCTGATCTGCCGGATATCGTTCTTGTCCATCCGGGCCTCCAGCAGCGGTCTTCGCACGCCCATTTCCTGCTCGGCCCTGCTGCCGGGACGGTAGTCGGCCTTGTCGGCGGCGTTGGCACCGGTCACGACGGCCTGGAACCCGCGCTGCTCGGCCAGGAGAGTCAGCTTCTTCAGCAGAATCGTTTTGCAGTAATAGCAGCGATCGCTGGGATTCTTGGAGAATCGTGAATCGGTCAGGTGTGCCGTCGGAAGCTCCAGCAGATCCAGCCCCATCGCCCGACAATGCTGCCGCGCCTCGGTGATGTCCCCGGACGGGAAAATCGTCGATACCGCCATCGCAGGCAGGACATTATCCTTTCCCAAAGTCTCCACAGCCAGCGCCAGAAGGAGCGTGCTGTCCACGCCACCGGAATAAGCGACCACCACCCGATTCAAATCCGACAGGATCTCGCAGCACGATTCCAGCTTCGCCTGCAGACCCGGACCGAGTTGTTTGAGGCTCGCGTTGCTCATGGAGAATACCTTACAAGAATAGTAGGCATTCCAGAAGAGTGTCTCTCTCGATTTCAGGCGTGCCCGGCCTTACCGCCGGCCTCGAGCTTTCGCCAGCAGTCGCAGAATCTCGATGTAAAGCCACACCAGCGTTACCATCAGCGCGAAGGCAGCATACCACTCCATGTACTTCGGCAGGCCCTGTTCCTGTCCGGTTTCGATCATGTGGAAATCCAGCGCGAGATTCAGTGCGGCAATGACAACAACAGCGACGCTGAAAAGAATCCCGAGCGTTCCGCTCTCGTGGATGTACGGGACGCTCGTTCCGAAGATCCTCAGCACAAACGATACCATGTAAACCAAAGCCACCGCTCCTGTGGCGGCCATGACACCTCTGGCGAACATCGGCGTCACGCGAATGATCCGCAGCTTATAGATGACCAGCATCAGCAGAAGGACGCCGAAAGTCAGCCCGACGGCCGAACCGACGATCCCCGGATACGCCTTCTCGAACAACATCGAGATGGCACCCAGGGCCACTCCTTCCAACAGCGCGTAAATCGGGGACGTCACCCGCGCCCACTCCTGCTTGAAGATCGTGATCATCGCCAGCACGAGTCCGCCGATCAGGCCACCACCGACCAGAATCCCGCTCAACTCCGGCTGGGCCGAAGCCATTCGCCAACTCACTGCCGCCGAGCCGACCACCAGAATCAGCAGGAGCAGAGCCCTGGTGGCTGTGCCCTGCACCGTCATCGCGTTCGTTTCCCGCGCTTCACTCCGGTCCAGGAAGAGCTTCTCACCCAGCACCGGATTCCCACTGAACATAGCCATCGCTCAATCTCCGCTTTTGACACGCCCTGAACTCACTACAGAACTCAATTCTGCTCAGTATAGAACATGCAGGCAGGCCGGCAGAAGTCAAAACACCGAAACATGGCCACGCCGTCTCGACCGTCCGGTCGCCGGAGGGCCCCGGAAGAGGTGTCCTCGCGGGCATCAATCATTGGCCTGACGCCGGTAAGGCTATACAATATCCAATAGTGGAAGCGTCTAAACCTCCACAATTCAGTAGCCTATCGGCAGATCGTAGTAATCGCGCCGCTCGGCGCCGAGCCTCCCGGAAAGGGGATCACGGCCATGAAGCAAATAGAGTGTGCCTCGAGGGAGGGTGGAATCCCTCCGAGCCGGAATTTGAGCCGGTGGGTCGATCATATCCTGGGCAAGAACTTCCATCATTTCTGCCCCGCCGATTCCTGGTCGCCCTCGATCAATCTGTATGAAGATGAGAAAGCCTATTACATCATTGCCGAACTGGCGGGTATTCCGACCGACGAGATCGACCTCCACGTTGACGGGAGTACTCTCGTGCTGTCTGGAGCCAGACGCAGCCCCAAGGTTGAGGACCCGGATGGTCCGGTGCGCCTGCACCTGATGGAGATTGACCACGGACGGTTCTGTCGAACGCTCAAGGCGCCGCCGGATGTCGATCTGGACGGTATCGAAGCAACCTACCGGGCCGGTTTCCTGTGGATCCGCCTGCCCAAGATTAACGAACAGTAGCCCAGGACGGCAAAGAAGATATGAGCAAGAAGAAAACGAAGAAGACGCCCATCGACCAGGCTGGGGAAGAGCCGGTCGTCATCAAACCAGGAGCGGAGAGCCCGGAGGAACCGGAACCCAAACTACCCCTGCCGGACATCGCCGCAGTGCTGCCCATTCGCAATATGGTGCTGTTCCCGGGAACCATTGTCCCGCTGGCGGTGGCCCGCGAGAAAAGTCGCCTCCTTCTGGACGACGTCCTGCCGGAAGAGAAGATCGTGGTCTGCGTCTGCCAGAAAGACCCGCACGTCGACGATCCGCAGATAGAAGATCTGCACTCGGTAGGGACTGCTGTGGTTGTTCTCAAGCTGCTGCAGGGCGATGAGGATCAGCAGAGCATCGTCGTCCACGGCGTTGCCCGCGTGAAGATCGACCAGTGGGTGGACAGCGAGCCGTACTTCCGGGCCAAAGTCAGCTTTGTCGAGGAGACCGAGCAGAAAGAGACCACCGAGACCGAGGCGCTGATGGTCAACGCACGGAACCTCGCCGGGCAGGTGATAGAACTGTCACCGAACATTCCCAATGAAGCTGCCGGAGTGCTCAGCACCATTGAGACGCCCGGTGCCATGAGCGACTTCCTGGCCAGCAACCTGCAGGTGGAAACCGGCGCCAAACAGAAACTTCTGGAAGAACCGGATCCGAACGAACGGCTGCGGAAGGTTTCGGTGGAGCTTCAGAAGCAGATTGAAGTCCTGGAGTTGTCCAACAAGATACAGGACCAGGTCAAGGAGAACATCGACCAGACGCAACGAAAATACTACCTGCAGGAGCAGTTGAAGGCCATCCAGAAGGAACTCGGCGAGGTTGACGAGAAGACGGCAGAACTGGAGCAGTTGGAAAAGAGTATCCGGGAAGCGAAGATGCCCGAGTCCGTCGAGACCGAGGCCCTGCGAGAGCTGTCGCGCCTCGAACGCATCTCCGTGGCCAGCCCGGAATACAACGTGATCCGGACCTATCTCGACGTCATGGCCGAGTTGCCCTGGAGCGAACAGAGCGACGATAATCTCGATGTGAAGCGGGCACGGAAGATCCTGAACGAGGATCATTACGGCCTGGACAAGGTGAAACGCAGGATCCTTGAATACCTGGCGGTGCGCAAGCTTGCCCCGGAGTCACGCGGCCCGATTCTTTGCTTCGTGGGCCCGCCCGGTGTGGGCAAGACGTCTCTTGGGCAATCGATCGCCCGATCACTCAACAGGGAATTCATTCGGATGAGTCTTGGCGGCGTTCGGGATGAAGCGGAGCTGCGTGGACATCGCCGGACCTACATCGGAGCGCTGCCCGGCAGGTTCATCCAGGAATTGCGGAAGGCCGGCAAGAACAACCCGGTATACATGCTGGACGAACTGGACAAGGTCGGCTCCGACTTCCGCGGCGATCCGACCAGTGTGTTGCTGGAGGTGCTGGATCCTGCCCAGAACGACACGTTCCAGGACAATTACCTCAACGTGCCGTTTGATCTGTCCAATGTCCTTTTCATCGCGACAGCCAATGTCATGTCCACGGTCCCCCGCCCGTTGCGGGACAGAATGGAAGTCATTGAGATTCCCGGCTACACGCAACAGGAGAAGCTGCAGATCGCGATGCGGTATCTCGTGCCTCGCCAACTCAAGGAAAACGGCCTGAGTGAGAAACAGGCCAAGTGGACCGAGAAGGCTGTTGATGTCATCATCGGACAGTACACCCGCGAGGCCGGCGTTCGCGAGCTGGAACGCCAGATCGGTAGCGTCTGTCGCGGCCTGGCGGCTATGATCGCCTCCGGGGAAGCCCGATCCCGCAAGATCACGCCGAAGTTTGTCCGTGAAATGCTCGGGGCGCGTCAATACGAGGACGAACTGGCCATGCGGACCAGCGTGCCCGGTGTGGCGACCGGATTGGCCTATACACCCACCGGCGGCACGATTCTCTTCATCGAGGCTGCTTCTTACCCCGGCAAAGGCGCATTGCGGCTGACCGGGCAGATCGGCGATGTCATGAAGGAATCGGTTCAGGCGGCACTGAGTCTGGTCAAGAGCAACGCCGACAAGCTTGAGGTGGATCCGGAGGAACTGGACAAGACCGATCTCCACATCCACGTTCCGGCGGGGGCCGTGCCCAAAGATGGGCCTTCTGCCGGTGTGGCGATGTTCACTGCGTTGACGAGCATACTGACCGGTAAAACGGTCCGGCCGGAGCTTGCGATGACCGGCGAAATCACGCTTCGCGGACTGGTCCTTCCGGTCGGCGGGATCAAGGAGAAGGTGCTTGCTGCGCGTCGGGCGGGTATCACCGAAGTCATTCTGCCGTCACGAAATGAGAAGAACCTGGAGGATGTCCCCGAGGAAGCGAGGAACGAACTGACATTCCATTTCGTTGATAAGGTGGACGACGTACTCGGGATTGCGTTAAACTCAGCGCAGAAGAAACGTCGAAAGCATAAACAGCGGTCGACGAAGAAGTAGCGGTATCCCGTCGCCTTGACGCGTTGGCTCCTTTCTGGCGTAACGCGGTGAAGCAACAGCGACATTTCCTGAGTGCTAAGGTGCGGCATTGTGCCCGCTTATCCGGTGCGGGTCCG
>JBKHHU010000064.1:0-15510 GCA_046539045.1 Phycisphaerae bacterium | reverse complement strand
GCACGGTGATGTAGTCGCACCGCTTGCAGATCTCTTCGAGGTCCTTGACCATCTCGACGGGCGAATCCGGCGTGCCGGCGAAGAACGGGTCGAACCCGAGCACGCGCATCTCCATGCCCACCGCGCGGGAGGCGACCGCCCTTCCGATCCGGCCCATGCCGATCACGCCGAGGGTCTTCCCCGCGATCTGCGTGCCCTTGTAGGCCTTGCGGTTCCACTCGCCGCTCCCGAGCGAGGCGGCGGCAGGGGCGATCTTCCGGGACAGCGCCATCATCAGCGTCAGCGCCAGTTCCGCGGTAGAGACGGTATTCCCGCCGGGCGTGTTCATGACGATCACGCCTTTCTGGGTTGCAATGTCCACGTCGATGTTGTCCACACCGACGCCCGCGCGGGCGATGCACTTCAGGCTGCCCGGGTCTTCCAGATGGTTCGCCCGCACCTTGCAGCCGGAACGGACGATCATCCCGTCGTGGGTTTGCAGAGCCTGGATCAAGGCATCGTCATCCAGCCCGGGAGAGACGGTCACTTCCACGCCGTCCTGCTCCTTGAGCCAGTTGATGCCTACGTCACTGAGTTTGTCTGCTATGAGAACTTTCATGGTCGCTGCCTCCTATTCCCAGTCCTTGAGGACCTTGGTCGCGGCGGCGACGGCGGATCCGATTTCGACGTCCACGCCCTTGTCGACGAGGACGAACTCCATCGCGGCGATCATGCCGATGGTCTCGAGCGGATCGACGTATCCCATGTGGGAGATGCGGCAGAGCTTGCCTTTCAGCTCGTTCTGCCCGCCGGCGATGCTCAGGCCGTACTTGCTCTTCAACTCGCTGCGGAAGCTGTCGTCCAGCCCCTCCGGGAACAGCAGGCCGGTGACAGAATCGCTGGGCTGCTGGGAGAAGACCTTCATCTTCAGCGCGGGGGCTGCTTCGCGCAGCGCCTTTGCGAGGATCGCGGTGCGTTTCCAGACGGTCTCGATGCCGATGTCGTTGAGCATGTCCACGGCGACCTTCAGCCCGCGGATGAGGGAGACCGGGCCGGTGTACGGCGTGTCGTTCTTGGCCAGGCTCTTGCGGTAGGCCTTGAGGTTCAGATAGAAGGCCGGGGCGTCGATCTGGTCGATCTTGGCCCAGGCTTTGTCACTGACCGAGAGGAACGCCAGCCCCGGAGGCAGCATGAACGCCTTCTGGCTGCCGGAACCGACGATATCGATGCCCCAGGCATCGGTTTCCAGCGGGAGCGTGCCGCAGGCGGTGATGCAGTCGGCGATGAGGATCGCGTCGGTTTCTCTCACGACCTCGCCGATGGCCTTCAGGTCGCAGGCGGTGGCGGTGGAGGTTTCGCTGTAGACGGTGATGACGGCACCGTATTCACCGGTCGCGAGCTTTTCCTTGACCGTTTCCGGCTGGAGCGCGGTGCCCCATTCCAGTTCGACTTCGTCGACGTCCAGGCCGTAGACCTTGGCGATCTTGACCCAGCGTTCGCCGAATTTGCCTCCGTTGGAGACGAGAACCTTCTTATCGCGCGGACAGGCGCAGGCGATGGCAGCTTCCATCCCGGCGGTTCCCGATCCGGCGATCGTGAGGATATCGTTCCTGGTGCGGAAGATCTTCTTAAGTCCTTCGTTGACCGAAGCGAACATTTCCCGGAACTGCGGGGTCCGGTGGTGGAACATCGGCTTGGCCATCTCGTTGAGGACTTCCGGTGGGACGTCGGTCGGTCCCGGGGTCAACAGACGGTTCTTAATCATCGAACCAACTCCTGATATGAAGCGTTAAGCGGCAGGTACAAGCCGGCAGTGTCGCAGCCCCTTGCTACGATTGCCACCTGACGCGTGAACACCCTTTGGCGCGGGCTTTTGAGAGTGCCCGCTCATTGGGAATTGTGAAACTATCCGCGAATCGGCTATCAGTCAACATGAAAAAGGGTATTAGGAACGCTCATTCCCTCCGTCGCCTCCATCGCAGATCGACGAAACAACGTGTTCATCGGGCATATCTTACGGTTCGCCCGAGGGAAAAATCCTCCTTATTCCGTGAAAATCTTCACAAACTATCCAAGCCGCCCCCACGCGCCCGGCCGATGCGTCTGCCGAATTCCCTGCCCCCTACCGCCACGCTGCAGGTTGTTCAGATCGCTCACGCCGGCACTTCGGCTCCCGGCTGAGCTACTCGTTTCGCTCGCGCGGGTCGTAGGGGTTCTCTGCGGGCAGGTCACTGGACAGTTCCGCGTCGGCGTTCTGGCCGTCCAGGCCCTGCCACATCTGCGACTCCAGGCCGGTCCGGAGCTTCTTGATGTGTCGCTGGCGTATTATCGCCAGGATCAGGAGAATAATCGCCAGCGTCACCACCGGCAGGGCCAGCCCCCACTTGACGATGGTCACCTCCGGCGACGGGTCGAGCACCTTCAGCAGTTCCCGATGCCCGTTCCGGCGGGCAAGGTCCTGCGGCGTCTGGCCCTGGTCGTCCTTGGCGGACCTGCGCGCACCCTTGAACACGAGAAGCCGGGCCATCTGGTTGTTGCCCTCGGCAGCGGCGATGTGCAGCGGCGTGCGTCCCTGCTCGTCGGTCTGGTCGATCTTCGCTCCGAAATCCAGCAAGGCCACGGCCACCCCTCCGTAGTCCCTGCGGACCGCCTTGTGCAGCGGCGTCGGAGACCGCTGAGGATCCGCACCGGCGGCAAGAAGGTTCCTGGTGGTCTCGCCGTCCCCGCTCAATACCGCCAGGTCCAGCGGCAGGTATCCGCCGGATGTCTCGGCCTGAAGCAGCTGTCTCCGCCAGGGGCGGCGATCGCCCACCAGAGCACGTACGGCGGCAGAGTCTCCCCTGGCCGCAGCAAGGTGCAGCGGCGTAACCTGCTTCTGTTCACCGACTTCGGTCAGTTCCGCGGCAACGGTCTCCATCGGGTCCAGCCCGTCGCGGACCAGCCGCCCGAGCCTCTCCGCGTCGCCCTCTCGCACTGCCTCATGCAGAGGCCCTGCCACAAGCGGACCCGTGACCAGAAGAACAGCCATAACCGAATATCGGAACCAAAATTGCATATCGCATCCAGATGCTAGCGTTGGGAATTACCGGTGCGGCCGGATACAGGATACCACAGGCAGGCCGTCAGCGCAAAGAACAACGGCCTGTGTGCTGCAGGCCGTTGTTCTGAGGAGGAAGAATCATGTGCAAACGTATGTGCGTGTGCATTTAGAGAATCGGTACTCCCGGGGAGATACTTGCATGAAAAACCGGATTTCGATGACATTTTTCCGCTGACGCTGCGCAAGCCGCCCGCCCCATCCTCAGGTACGGATGGAGTCGAACATCACTGCCACCAGCGGACCGCCCACTACTACCGGCGCCACCGCCGCCCAGAAGGGGTCCAGCCCGGCGTATCTGCTGGCGTAGACGAACCCGTAGAAGAGCACGACCGTCGTCAGACACATCGCCGCCGAGGCCTTGATGTTGCGCTCGCGGGACAGGACAAACGGCAGGCCAATCAGCAACGCCAGCAGGTTGGTCAACGGATCGACAAAACGCGTGTAGCGGGTCATCTCGACCGTTTCCCTGTTCGGGAGGTCCTCCATCTCCAGCATCTCCCCGAGCCGCTTACTGGAAACATAGCTTGTCCACCGGCGAGAGCGCCGCAGCACGATCTGCTGGGTATTCATGCGCGTGGGGTAGAAAATCCTCCCGTTGGTCAGCTTCCAGAATCCCGGCGTGCCGCGAGAGAAAACCCAACTGGCCGAGTCGGCTACCAGGGTGGCGAAGACCTCGCCCTCGGCGTCCAGCAGCTCAAAACGGGGCGCGATCAACGTGCCCGACCGCTGCTGGTTCGGCCCCGGCACCGGCCCCGGGTGCAGCGACTTGGCCTTGAGATCAAACCGGTAGGCCTCATCGTTCTGGTCGATGGAAACGATCTTTCCGCGGAAGTCATAGCCCCTTCCGGAATTCTCGATGATCTTGTCCGGGTTCAGGCCGGCGTACACCCGTTCGGTGGTCGGCAGATGAGCCCACGGCTGCATCCCGGGCTCGATCCTCCGGATGGAGGCGTTGCTCAACCACCAGCCCGGCTGGGGCATGTTCGGACCCACGCCCCGGTTGGTCGCGGATTTCGCCGCGATGACGGCCACGGGCTTGGCGACTTCCCCGCCGATTTCCTTGTCGATTCGGCGGTCGCGGATGGCCAGCATCACGTTGCGCATCTGGTGCTGCGAGGGAAGATACTGCTTCGCCGACCAGACGCCGGAGTTCTCATCCTTGAGCATGGCGATCCCGAACGAATCGACGAGATCCACGTCGTCGCGGTCGACCAGCAGCTTCTCGCGATTGCGGGGTATAAGGATCTCCTGGTCGACAACAATGATCCCGCCCATGATCAGGCTGAAGATGATGATCGGCAGCACCACCCGCCGCAGGCTCACCCCGGAGGCAAGCATGGCCGTCAGTTCGTTGGTATGGTTCATCCGGGCGAGGGTAAACGTGGCTGCGATGACGATGGTGATCCCGCCCAGCTCGGTGATGTAGATCAACATCTGCCAGCCATAGTAGAAGAGGATGTCCTGAGCGACCGCCCAGATCCCCTCCCCGCTCTCGGTGAATTCGTCCATGTTCAGGAACAGATCGATCACCGCGCGCAGCAGAAGCAGAATCAGCGCGGTAACCAGCGCCGTGCTGAGGAAGGAGCGGACTACGTACCTGTCGAGTGTTCTCATCGCTGCTATTCCCTCGCCAGGCGAAGATAAGCGAACATCGTCATCACCACCAGCACCACCGGCCCGGCCCACATCGCTCCGATTCCCCATTCCATGGGCGAATCGGGGTTGCAGATCATCTGCTTGCCCATGACGACCAGAACGATCACCAGCAGTGTCGGCAGCGCCGAGAGCCCCACCGCGACGATCAACTGCCCTCCGCGGAATATCATGCCCATCGCGGCGCCCAGCATCACCATGAACAGACAACTGCTGCCGTAGGCGAGCCTGGCGTGCATCTCGGCGATAATGTCGGCGCGAACGCCATCCAGCTTCTCCGTGCGGAGGTTTTCCAGCTCCCGGCGGATTCCCTCATCCGTCACGTCCCCGATCTCCCCGCGGAAGATCTCGCTGCGGCTGTACTGATCGACCCGCTCTTTAACGTCTTCCGGCAGCGCGATCCCGCCCTTGGTCCAGCGGGGAAGCCCCTCGGCGCGCTGATCGCCGGCCGACGCGTCGGAACCTCCTGCCGATGCTCTCCGGATTGCCACACTGTCGAAAAGATGCAGCGTGACGGTCGATTCGCCCTGCAGTGCCGACCACGACGCCTCCACCAGCCCGTAGTCTCCGGTGATCGTCTGCACCACGCGTTCGGTCCCGTCATCACTGACTCTCACCACGCGGATGATCACCTTGGCCGGTTCGCCTTCCCGCTGTTTTGGAGCCAGCAGAACCCCCTGCTGCGGGAGCTTGCGTTGCTCGACGGCGGGTGGGAAACCCTCCTGCTGCAGCGTGGCCGGGTCCGCGGATGCCAACTCGGCTCCCGCCGCCTCGATCCGGTAATCGTAGCTCTTGTCGGCGAGTTTGAGGTACTTCTGCTCGGCGTTGATCTGCTCACGAACGTCGGACATCATCCGATGATGGGCCAGCCGTCGCTGAATGGCCGCCAGGCGGCTGCGGATCTCACCGTGCTGGGACGGATCCTTCAGAAGCGCCTGAAGCTGGTCCCAGGTATACCATTCGGGCTCGTCCTGCGTGGGGCTGGGCAAGGGGATCGACTCCAGCCAGATGGCCTCGCTGAAGCCCACGTTGCTTCCGAGATCGGTGTCGATGTCCCGGGTGTGATCCCGCCGCACCGGACCGACGAGTTCCCGCGGCTTTACCGAAACATACCACTGTCCGTCGTGTCGCGTGAACTGCAGCCGGGCGGACTTGGCCAGGACCTGCGTGGTGTCGTTCTGCTCTTCCATCTGTGCGACCACGCCATAGAGGATGTCGTTCTCGCTGTCGACGGTGTCGGCATGGATGACGTACTTCTTCCGGTCGCCGTAACTGATGGAGCCTTCGCTCTTTAACTTGTGGAAGGCGATGGAGCGGATGTTCGCTTTGACTGCTTCTTCGCCGACCGCAGCCAGTTTCGGTGTGACGTAATTGTTCAGGGAGAGACTGGTTACCGTCACCAGCAGGCCGAGAACCATCGCCGGCCGGAGCAGCCGCATGCTACCGATACCGCTGGCCTTGCATGCGGTCAACTCGTTGTCCTGGCTGAACTTGCCGTACACCATGGTGGCCGCAAAAAGCGACGCGACCGGCAGCGTGAGCGTCAGCATGACCGGAAGGGTATACCCGAACAGCGTCAGCACCTGCCCCGTCCCGAGTCCCTGCTTCCGCAAGGGCTCGATGATGGCGAGAATCGTCATCAGCAGCGTCAAAGCCACCCCGGTCATCAGGGTGATCTTCACCAGTTCCTTGGAAATATACGAATGGAGCGTCTTCAGCACGCGGTGTCTCCGTAGCGTCCGCAGCATGCGCCGGGACCTGACCAGAATCCTCGCCCGGCGCGATAGCGTACAATGTAGCGAACGTTCATTCCAGAGTCCACTATGTAACCGGCGTCTAAGCGACTCCTCGCCAACGTTCTGATTCGCGCCGGCAGCGCATGGAGCGGTGGCGCTGGGAGAGGCTGTGTTTCGTAGAGAGGATGTCTTAGGACGAACGGGCCGGCCGGTTCGGCTGGGTGTCAGACCTTGAACGACATGAACGGGGGAATGTTCTCGGGGTGCACGGTTTCGGCGTTCTCTTCGTAGGTCTTGAGCAGGCCGGCGATCATCGGATTGGCCGCACGAGCCCGACGGGCACGGACCTTGACGGGCTTGCGCGACGGGGAGGGGGCCTGGCTTGCGGCCGAGAGATACCCGCCGGAGGAAGGGACGATCGCCCCGTCTTCGGCAGGCAGTTGCGGCCGGTCGGATTGTGCGCCAGGATACTTCACGCGCCTGTCCTGTTTCCGAAGCTGCTTCGTGTGCAGCGGTCGCGGAAAACTCGGCGCATCCCTGCGAAATTCTCCCGGCGGATCCTTCCGCGGGCCCGGTTGACAAGCGGAGGATCGTCGCGTGATCCAGCCGCCTTTTCGACTATCTTATTCTACCACACTTGCCTTATCGGTCAACAGAATCACGCCCGGTATCAAATTTCGCAAACCCTTGTGTTTACTGCTGTTGAGAACTTTTTATTTTGGTGAAAACCGGCGGATTGTGCGGTCTGTAACGCCAGCGCCAACGCGGTGTTACGGCTGGGCGGGTCCTGTTGATTATGCGCCGTGTTCACCCATCAAAACGCGTCACCTGCACCGGAACGTTTCATCTTCGTCAGATTTTTCCGGGAGAAGTGCTGGAGACACGACGGCAGCGGTCCGATAGACCGCGTTGCGCGCGGGTCAGGCAGGAGGATTGATCCGACGATGGGCGCTCCCGGCCTGTTTGCGTGAGATTGATTTCCTATAGTTCAAACGGCAGTCGCTGGTCCCAGCTGCCGTCGGTGTTGTCGGGGGTGAACACCTCGAACCCGAGGTAATTGCCGAAAGATTCCCACAGCACGTTGCCGACCCTGTTCCGGTTCATCGCCACGTGGTGCGGGAAGTGACGCAGCAGCACGTCGCGGTAGAGCCGATCGATGCCCGGCAGGCGCACCCAGCCGTAGCTACCGAAGGTGGTCGCCGGGTTGTCTTCCACGGTCCCCTCGGCCAGCATGACCTTCGGGAACCCTTCGTTGTCCTGCGTGGCCCGGCAGAGCGTGACGGGCCCTTCCTTCATCACGAATTCGACCACGCCCATGGCGTTCTCGCGTCCGGTGGTTCCGGCGATGATCTCCTGACAGCCCATCTTCGGCTTGCCCTTGGCCCAGGAGGTCGGGAACACCCCGCAATGCCAGCAGTTCACCAGTTCGGCATCGTCGTTGTGCAGGTTGTTCCAGTCAGCCAGGCAGCTCGGCCCCTGGCCTGCCAGCTGCAGCGCGTGCATGGACAGCGTGCCCATGATGTCGGCCTCGCATGCACACGGATAGCCCAGGTCATTCAGGCGACTCATCGACGTGCACGAGCAGATGCCCAGGTTGGCCTGGATGCTCGTCCAGCACTGGATGCCCAGCGCGTCGAGTTTGTTCTCTTCGATGAACTGCTTGAGGAAGACTTCGAGTTTGGCGATCTTCTCCACCACGTCGTCGTCGACGGCCGAGCAGTCGATCCCCTCCTTCATGGAGCCGATCACGTCCTTGACCGCCGGTGTCTTGTCCATCCCGCGGACCGCGGCGAACGCCTCGGACAGATCCAGCGAAACAACCGTCGGGCCGACTTCCTGCAGGGCCTTCTCGCTGTAGCGACACGTCCAGAACGCATCAGGCCGCGCGCCGACCTGCCCGTATCGGGCGTTTCGCACGCCGGCAACGACCCGGCAGACAGCGACAAACCGCTCCAGGGAGCCCTTGAAGCTCTCGTCGGTGGGGAAGCAGATCGGCTGTTCCGGCACCGAATAGGCAAGGTTCAGTTGCCGCAGGGCCTCGCCGATACTCAGCAGACCGCAGAAGCTGTCCCGACGCTGCGTCTGGGGCGTCAGTGCTTCCTCTTCCTGACAGCCGAAGATCATCACCGGCACATCCAGACCGGACTCCTTCATCGTGATCCCGACGCCCTGCTCGTCCCCGAAATTCACCGCCGAGACCAGCACGCCGTCGACCTGCTGCTGGCGGAACATTCTGCCCGTCAGCAGCGCCTCGTCCAGCGTTTCGACGCAGCCGACCTTCGTCTGTTCCGGACTCGGCACGACAACGTCCACGCCGGCTGACTCCATCGCCTCGATGGTCTGGGCACGCATTTCCGCTGCCAGTTCGTCCGAAAAGAACCCGCGATTGGCGGGGATGAATCCAAGCTTGACCTGCTTTTCGAGCCTGTTTTCCATGAAGATGGTTCCTTATAGATGGTCACGTTCAATCGCTTCATAGTGAACGACGGGCGGGCGGCAAATGCAAGCCCAATTCGGACACGCAGAACCGCCGACCCGACCCCTCACCGGCCGCAACTTGAGTTCACATTGCCTCTTGCGTTCCCGGCAGGTGTGTGCCATCATCTGGGATCGGACAGTCAAACGGGCAATATCGCGAGGAGAATCTCTATGTCCAAATCCGTTACCACTCTGACCGCCGTTCTGCTGATGGCCGCAAGTATCACCATGCTTTGCAGTTGCAGTGATGAAGACGACGCGACGTACACCCTGCAGTACAACGTGTTCTTCCCGGCCACGCACGTCCAGGCCGAACTCGCCCAGCAGTGGGCCGACGAGATCCGCGAGAAGACCGACGGAGACGTGGACATTACCGTCGGGTTCACCGGGAAGTACGCCAAAGCCAATCAGACCTACGAAGCCGTTTCCACCGGCGAAGTGGATATCGGGATGAGCTGCTTCGCCTACACCCGCGGACGTTTCCCGCTGCTGGAAGGGCTGGACCTGCCCGTCGGCTATCCGGATGGAAAGACCGCCAGCAAGACAGCCCACGAACTGGTCAAGAAGTACAACCCGAAGGAAGTGCAGGACACCCACGTGCTGTACGTCCACGCTCACGGGCCGGGCATTCTCGCGACCCGCAAGGAGGTCCGCTCGCTGGAGGACGTCGAAGGGCTCAAGATCCGGGCAACCGGGCTCAGCAGCAAGATCGTCGACAAACTCGGAGGAACGCCCGTCGCCAAATCGCAGTCCGAGACGGCTGAACTGCTCAGCAAGAACGTCGTCGACGCGACGCTCTGCCCCGCGGAGACCCTTGAAGGCTGGAAGCAGGCCGAGGAAATCAACTACGTCGTCGACAGTCGGTGCATCGGCTATACGACCTCGATGTTCGTGGTCATGAACAAGGACGTCTGGGAATCCCTGCCGGTTGAGTACCAGAAGACCATTACCGAAGTCAGCGAGAAGTACGCCGCCAAGGCCGGTCAGGCCTGGGATGAAGCGGATGAATCCGCACGGAAGCTCATAGCCGAACTCGAGAAGGAAACCGTCGAGCTCTCGCCGCAGGAACAGGAAAAGTGGGAGGCCCGGGTCGCGCCGATCCTCGACGAATATGCCCAGCGTGACAAAGAAGGGCTGCCCTGCCGGACGTTCCTGGCCGACATCCAGACCATTGTCAAGGAAGCTGAGCAACAGCAGTAATCGTTGATGGACACCGCGTTGCGTATCTACCGAAAGTTTCTCTCAGCCATCAGGCCGGTTTTCGTGCTGACCCGGTGGTTGACCTATGCGCTGCTGGTGGTCTGCGGGCTGTCCATTCTCGCGATGATGGGCATCACCGTGGTCAGCGTATTCATGCGCAATACGGGCATGGGCGGGATCACCGGCGACCTGGACCTGGTCGAATCGCTGGTGCTGGTCACCGTCGCCACCGCCCTGCCGTACACCACCGCCGTCAAAGGTCACATCGCAATCGAGTTCTTCTTCCACAAGCTCAACAAGCCCGGACGAATCGTGGTCGACACCCTCACCCGTCTGGTCGCCATCGGGTTGTTCGTCGCCTTCGCCGTGGGCTGCTTCCGCATCGGCATGCGGTTGCATGAACTCGACCGCGTCAGCAACACGCTGGAAATGCCGATCTTCTGGCGGCCTTTCGTTCTGGGCGTGTGCAGCATCGTGGCGGCACTCGTCATTCTGCACAATCTGCTGCATCCGGGCAGGGAGATGATCAAGCCGTGAGCGATATTGAACTGGGCATTCTCGGCTGCGTCGTCCTTCTGGTTCTCCTGATGAGTTCCATGCCGGTGGCGTTCGTGATGGCCATCATCGGCATGGTCGGTATGGCGATTCTCCGCAACCCGGAACTGGGCATCAACATCGTCAGTCGCGAGCTGTATACGACGCTGACCGGGCAGACGCTTTCGGTGATCCCCCTGTTTGTATTGATGGGGCAGGTCGCCTTCCACTCCGGGATCAGCCGGAAGCTGTTCAAGGCAGCGTACTCGTGGATTGGCTGGCTTCCGGGCGGGATGGCGATGGCCACGGTCGGCGCCTGCAGCGGGTTCGGGGCGATCTGCGGGTCCGGACCGGCCACCAGCGCGACCATCGGCGCCGTTGCCCTGCCGGAGATGAAACGCTACGGGTACCGCATGCAACTGGCGACCGGGGCCGTCGCCGCCGGTGGGAGCCTGGGCATGCTGATCCCGCCCAGCGTGGTGTTCATCGTCTACGCGGTGCTGACCCAGGGCAGTATCGGCGATCTGTTCATTGCGGGCCTGATTCCGGGAACGCTGATCACGCTGATCTTCTGCATCACGATTTTTCTGTGGTGCAAGCTCCGTCCGAGCCTGGGACCCGCCGGTGAACCGACCAGCCTGAAAGAGAAAATCATTTCTCTCGGCGGCGTGTTCGAGACCCTGATCCTCTTTCTGCTGGTGATCGGAGGCATATTCCTCGGCTGGTTCGCCCCGATAGAGGCAGCCGCCATCGGAGCCTTCGGCAGTCTGGTTATCGCCGCGGCCAAGCGGAAGCTGACACTGCGTATGCTCAAACAGGCCCTGAAGGAAACCGCGCGGACGACCTGCATGGTGATGATCATCGTGGCCGGGGCGAAGATCTTCGGCCAGTTCCTCGCCCGCACCGAACTGACCGAGCACCTGGCGACATGGCTGGCGACGGTCCCCGCCCCCGCCTGGCTGCTGGTGACGCTGATCCTGGCGTTCTATTTCGTCGCCGGCTGCTTCGTGGATGCTTTGGCGCTGGTGCTGCTGACGGTGCCGATTTTTCATCCGGTGGTGGTGGGCCTCGGATACGATTCCATCTGGTTCGGCGTGATGATTGTCGTGGTCACGCAGATGGGCGTGATCTCGCCTCCGGTGGGCGTCAACGTGTATGTGGTCGCGGGGATCGAGCGGGACGTCTCGCTGCAGACCGTCTTCCGCGGGGCCCTGCCGTTCCTTCTGGCGCTGGTGGTCGCGGCGGCGGTGCTGATCATCTTCCCCGACCTGACCACCTTCCTGCCGAAACTGATCGAACGCTAGGCAGCTTCCCTGAAAGGTCAGCCATGAATGCACAGGAATTGCCCGAGAGCCCGTACCGGAAGATCCTCTTCTGCACGGACTTCTCGGAGAACGCGGACTACGCGTTCCCGTACGCCATCGACGCCTGCATCCGCCGGCCTGGCAGTACGCTTTATCTGCTGCACGTCGTGCCGGAGCCGGAAGCCCAGTTCTGGAAAACCTACATCTACGAAGTGGAAGGCGTGGACGAAAAAGCCCGGGCCGACGTGGATGCGAAAATCGACGAGACCTACCGCCCGAAAGTTCCCAGCGACGTCAACCTGGAGGTGGAGGTGCGGATCGGCAAGGCCTACCGCGAGATTCTCCAGTACGCCAAAGAGAAACAGGTCGACCTGATCGTGCTGGGTCGCCACGGGACCAGCAGCTTCGGCGAGTTCTTCTTCGGCGATGTCACGGAAAAGGTCTCCCGCAAGGCGCCGTGCGCGGTGCTCGTCGTGCCGATGAAGAACTGACGACTGCCCTTACGCCTTCTCCGCTTCCTCCGCCCGGACCTTCGCCAGGTTCCGCTCGAAGTACGGGTTGCTGTCCACCGGGCTGTCGACGAACGCCTTCTGCAGCGATTCCGGCGTCAGGTGGAGCAGTTCATGAGTATCCCCGACCCGCACCGCGGCCATCCCAGCCGCCCGGGCTGACATCGCTGCATCGTCCGATGCGACGATCGCCAGGCAGTTCCACTGGATCAGCCTCAGATGCTGGGCGGCGATGTAGAACCGTTGCGGATCTTCCCCGAAACGGCTGAGGATCTCGCTGTCGACGATGGCGTTGAACCCATCTCCCAGGCCCATCTCGAAAAGCTTCTCGGGCGCGCCGCCCTGTTCACTGACGACGGCAGACTTGATGCCCGCCCCGTGCAGGTTCTCCAGCCATTCGGCGGTCTGGCTCTCTGCCGGGATCGCGTCCATGTCGACAATCACGCCCTGCAGACGGTCCGGCGCCCACTCGGCCTGGTGGTCGACGGGCTTGGTCTGCCCGGCAGGGAGCGAAATCCGCTGCGTACCGTCTTCGCCCGGCACCAGCACGTTGACGGCCTGCTCACCGTGATTGGTGAGGCTGAACCCTTCGCGGCGGACGCGGACCTCCACCCGCTGATCCTGGATGAGTACGCTGTATTCCAGCGCATCCCAGCCAAGCGGCAGTCGCGGGCGGATGGCCACGCCGTCATCGCCGACCGTCAGCCCGCCGAACCCGTGCACGATCGCCAGCCAGATCCCGCCCTGACCGGCTCCGTGGATACCGTGTCGCGTATTGCCGTAGCTGTCGTCCAGGTCCACCCCCGCGGCGGCACGGAAGTACTTGGTCACGTCGCGAGGAAGCCCGAGGCGCCCCGCCAGCAGTGCGTGGGTGCACATCGACAGGCTGGACGTCTGGTTGCACAGCGGCGCGTACGTGTTGAAGCAATTGGCCAGCGTGTCGGTGCTGAACTCGTAGGGAATCGCCTGGAAGAGCATGAGCGTGTCGGCCTGCTTGTTGGTTTTGTCCTTGCCTCCTCCCAGCTTTCCGGACGGTTCGGGCTCGCTCCCGAAGCCCTCGAACTGCGCGAACACGCCGCTCTGCTCGATGGTCGGCACGTGCAGATTGTCCGCCACGTCGGCCCACGCGTGGCGATCGGCGTCGGACAGGCCCAGCTTGATCAGGACCGAGTTGACCTTGTCGGTATCGATGTGCCGCAGCTCGTCGATCAGCTTCCATGCCCGGCGCAGCAGCCAGACAACCATCCGATTGGTGTAGGCGTTGTCGGCGATGCCCTGATGGACCTCGTCCGGGCCGCACACGTTGGTGATGTGGTAGGTTCCGTCCTCGGCGGGCTCCACCCGCGAGACCCAGAACCGACACTGATCGAGCACCAGTTCCAGCCCCGCCTCAAGCATGGTCATCGCGTCGCCGGTCAGTTCATAGTAGTGAAAGGCCGACCACGGGATGCCGACGTTGATGTGCTGCTGCTGGTAGAGGAACCCGCCGAACACGGGCGGCTCCTCCAGACCGGTCTTGTAGGAATGCCACGGGAACCGGGCGCCCTTGTACCCGTCCTGGGCGGCCAGCACGCGTGCCGACCCGAGCCGGTTGTAGCGGTACAGCAGGTGGTTGCGGGCCAGTTCCGGAGCGACGGCCGCCAGCAGCGGGAACTGATACAGCTCCATGTCCCAGAAGACCGCACCGCGGTACCAGTCGCCGGTGAGGTTCTTGGCGCCTACGCTGGAGAGCCCACCGTTGCAGGGCGCGGTGATGCGTGTGGACCAGATCGCGAACCGCACGGCTCGCTGGGCATCGGCATCGCCCTCGATGCGGACGTCGGCTACGTCCCAGAACTCCTGCCACTGTCCTACGTGGTCGGCCAGGGCCGTCTCGAAATCCTGCTTCTTCAGCGGTTCGATAAACCGGGGCAGATCGGTGCGGGTCACGGCGTGCGGCTCGACGTCGGCAACGAAGCGACAGAGCTTGTCGAACGCGAACGTCTTGCCCGCACTCCCTGCCGGGATCTGGAAAATGCTGCCGACCAGGCCCTCGGATTCCCCGTCCACGCGCTGCAGCTGGTCTCCCTCGGTCTGCATCAGCGCGGAGACCATCATCACCCGCGTGTCGGTCTGGGGCGAGACCAGCGTCACCTGCGGGCAGTCTTCGACCATCCCGATGCTCTCGATCTCGCTGAGCTTCAGGCCGTGTTCGGTGGCATTGGGCATCTGACCGGGCTTGAAATACTTGGCCTGGTGGTTGCGCACGTCGCCGTCGATGCCCATGACGATCTCGACGGCAGCGTCGCCTTCCAGAATGCGGACGGTGATGCGCTGGGCGAGCAGCGTGAGGAATTTCAGCGAGCAGAAGCGCTCCTCGATGAATTCGACCTTCCCCCGGGAGTTGCCGAACACCGCCGTGCGTCTCAGCAGGCCCCGCTTCATGTCCAGCTCGCGAGAAGATGATTCCACCTGAGCCTGCCGGCCACCAATAACCGGCCGGGCTTGCAGCCAATCCGGTCCGGAGAGGAAGTAGTTCAGCCCGTACCCGGCTCGCGTATACAGACCGGAGACGTACATCCCGCGGAACGCCTCGACGCCCTCTTCGCTGAGGGTGCCTCGCGTGCAGGTGTGTCCGTTGCCGACGGTGAAAATGGTGGACAGGAAATCGGGTTCCTGGTTCGGCAGGTCGCTCTCTCTGATGGTCCAGCTCATGGGCAGTATCGCTCCTGAAGTCGCGTCGATGGCGCAGTAGGTGGTGTCTGCTTGCTCTCGGCGCGTCATCCTACCCCAATGAATACCCGCGTGCAAATGGCTGTTCCGCTTCGTGTGGTGTGTAGCGATCCCCTCGCCCCATGGTGGGTCTCCCGACCCACCGCGTTGCATCGTGACCCTCGCGAGCCGTTCTGCCCCCGTTGGCGGGTCAGGAGACCCGCCAACCGTTTCGCCCGGATTTCGAGATTCGGATTTCGAATTTGCCGAGAGTAGCCACGAACAGCGCGAACGACGCGAACTTGTGTTGGTAATTGGCTGTCGCG
>JBKHHU010000258.1:0-4135 GCA_046539045.1 Phycisphaerae bacterium | reverse complement strand
GAATGAGCGTCGTGGAACGTGGTGGGTCGGGAGACCCACCACGCGGAGGAGGGGCGCCGATACGGTCGCACTGAAATGGCGGGCCCGGGAGGACCCGCCATTCATCAACCATTTTTCTGTTTTCAAGAGTCTCAGCAGACCGCTTTGGGCACCTCATCGCGGGAAACGAACCGGCCGACCGGGTGTTCGCCCTTGATCTCCAGACGGTAGTCCATGCCCTTTTCGGTAATGTGTTTGTGGATCACGCGCTGACTCGGGGCGTCGCCGTCGACATTGACCGCGCTTTGGTACTGTTCGTAGGTCTCCGGGTGCTGGTCGCCGGGGACGATTCTTTCGCGATTGCCCGTCCAGTCGACCTGTTCGGCCTCGATGTCGCGGACGTAGTCGACGTTGGACTGGAAGATCGTCGCCTCGGGAAGCTCGTCGGGTAACTGCTCGGCGTAGTCAACGCCTTCTTCGTCCTTGGCCATTTGGATCGCGTCGTGCAGGTGGCCGATCTCGCAATCGAGATGGAACTTCCACATGTCCTTGATGCGGTTGTCGGTCTCGCTTTCCATACAGGACCAGTAGAGGTAGCACTCGTTGTATTCGTGCATGACCGCCCGCTCGAACCAGCTCTGACGCGGGTCCAGCAGCGATTCATAGTGCGAGACGTGCTGTTCCTCGATCTGGGCGATCTCCAGGTACAGCCCGCGGGCGAGCGAGCTGTCCGGGCGGTTGCCGATATTCATGTACAGGTTCATCGTCTGCTGCTCGGCCGCGATGATCGTCAGGATGTGCAGCTTGGTAATCGGATCGACCGAGCCGAAATCGACATACTCGCGGATGGTGTCGAACGGGTGCTGGTGCTCGCTGACGGTCGGCCTGCCGGGGAAGACCTCCGTCAGGTCGCTTCCGATGACTCGCTCTGCGGTTTTGCCCTCGGTCATCTCGTACAGGTTCGCGTAGCGGTAGAGATGGTCGAAGTCTTCCAGCAGGGCGAAGTCCAGAGCGGCTTTCACGTGTTCGTTGGGTTCGGTGCGGGCCAACCAGCTGGTCAGGTCCACCGCTACCTGCTCGAACCCGAGGGTGACTTCCAGGTTCGTCTGGTCGCCGGGGATGAGCCAGTTGACCATCTTCTGCTGTTGCTGCTCGATCCGTCGCGACTGGGCGATCTTCCGCCGCAGTTCGATGTCCGGACAGTGGCGGGCGAACTGGTGTTTGAAGATCGCCCCTTCCACTTCGATCCCGTTCATCAGGATCACGCGGGTGCGGGTGTAGGGGTGGACGTCGTTCTTGTCGAACGGCTGGACGTTGGCGGTGTCCCAGTTGGCGACCTGTTTTTCTGCAGGCAGACCCTTTTCGTCAAGTGGATTGAAACCCATGACAGTTCCTTTCTGTTCTGTTGAGATGGTGCGGAGCGAAAAACGCGCTGTCGGCGCGCTGCCTGAGGGGAGGAACGAATGTCCCGTCCCCGAATGGTACGGGCAAGGTCAAGCCGATTCCCACCCCGCCGAACGGGAGAAATCGAACGAATGCCGGACCGCCGGAGCGGCAGAGTCCGGGGTGTCAATCGTCCGTGTCGTCGGCCGTCGAGCCGGAGGCAGACTCGCGGTGATCGGAATTGTTCTCGTGGTACAGCCAGAGCAGTTCGAAGAGCATGTCCCGGGACGTGTCGCTGTGTCTGCTTCGACGCTCCAGACGCTGGATCCGCCGGTCCATCCACTGTTGCCGCTCCCGCTGATTCCAGGCATACGCCACCACTGCGAAAAGCAGAATCGCCGCCGCGATGGGACCGACGATCGAGCTGCCCGGCCAGTCGGCCAGCGACCAGCCCAGCAGCAGGAAACCGGCCACAAACGCCGCTCTGCCAAAGCGGACGGTTCTCCGGATGACTTTCTTCAGTTGTGGCTTGTAGCTCAGCAGCTTCCTTTTGACCCGCCCGGCCAGCTGTCGCGCCCGGCCGGGGGCATGTTCCTGTCGATACGCCAGCCGGTCGGTTGCTTCGCCGACGGCAGGCCAGGTCACCCCCGGCAGCGCGTCCGGCAGATGGTGTTGGAGTTGGCCCAGAAGACGGGCGCGGTTGGCCCGCCAGATCGCCGGCCACTGGCTGCTGTTGCAGACCTGGTGCTGGATGATTCCCTGGCGGATCTGGCCGGCGATATGTGCCGCGGGAATCGACCCGCTCGGGCAGACGTTGCGGATCATCATCGCCAGCAGCTCGGCGTCCTGTTCGGTCTCGTCGGTCAGAATCAGGCCCACCAGGGCGCGCATGTGCCGCATCAGCAGCACCTCATCGGTCTTCCGGCGGTCCAGTCCCTCGGCGTACCGCGGGTCCGGTTCGGGGCAGCCCGGGTCCCGGTCGGAAATGATGTTGTACGCCTTCTGGATCGCCCGCTCATGCCCGACCACGTCGGTACGGACCGTGGACCGCGGGTGCTGGACGTAAATCGAATGGCAGTTTTCGACCAGCCGGAACTCGTGGCCCATCCGGGCGATCCGCTGTATGTACAGCAGGTCTTCCCCGTTGGCGATGTCTTCGTCGAAGCGGATCGACCGGGCCAGCTCCGCCCGCAGCATGATGGTGGTGATGAGCACCGACGTGTCCAGAATCTCGTCGAACGACACCTTCAGACGCGGCTTGAGTGTCCACAGTTCCCGCAACTGTTCGTCCACGGCCACCAGGCGCGTATAGACGGCCGTGGTCTGCAGACGCTGGTTGAGGAACCGGGCCCGCTTGGTAATCGAGCCGTCGCGGATCGCGTCGTCGGCATCCAGAAACGTAATGTACTCGCCTTTGGCATTGTCCAGGCCGATGTTACGCCCGGCCGAGACCCCTTTGCGGGGGTTGTCCAGCAGGCCAATGCGCGGATCCTCCCCGGCCAGGCGGGTGACGATGTCCCGCGTTGCGTCCTCGCTGTGACCGTCGATCACGAGCAGTTCGAAATTCTCGTACCCGTCGTCCTGCACGCTGCGAATGGCCCGCTCGATCGTCCCGGCAGCATTCAGCGCCGGCATGATGACCGACACCAGCGGCTGATCCCCGGCCGTCTTCGGCACGGCGGCCATGTCCTCGTCTTCATCCTTCAGTACGCCGGGGTCGGACCGACGTCGCAGGGCGGGGATGTACGAGTGCGTGATGTTTCGATAGGCCACGCCCCGGGCCTCTCCGGCGGCGAGCCACTGCTCAAGCGTCTCGCAGTGTCGCAGGTAATAGTCGTTGAAGTCGATCGCGAAGAATCCCGGATGGGCCCGCTGGATCGACTCCATCTCCTCGTTGATCTGGCTGGCTTTGTGGTGCGTCCAGAAATACCCGTCTTCGGAAAGTTTCCTGCCGTCGCAGCCGCCGATGCAGACTTCGTCAAACAGCGTCGACGCCAGCGGAAGGAGCATCAGCGTCAGAATGTTGGAGATGGTCTCGACCCGGAACTCCTTCTCGAGGTCCAGGTTGACCCGGCCGGTTTTCTCCAGCGGGATGCCGATGATCCGGTCGCGGAACCGCCGCGGCGAGTTGCTCATGTACAGACGGTAATCGCGGAACGGCACGATCAGCCAACTGTCATAAGTATCCAGCGCATCCCACAGCATCGTCCGGAATTTGCCCGCGTACTTCGAGACGCCCGCGTGGAAGATCGGATCGGCGATCGTGATGATCGGCGGGCGGAGTTTTTCCAGCAGCGGCTTGTTCTTGACCATGCTGTTGCAGGCGATGCAGACCCCGTCGGAAACGTCCATCGACATGACTTCCTCGAGGCTCGGCCCCGTCCCGAACACGTACCCCCTGGGCCCGTGGCCGAGACGGTCGACCATCCGGCTGAACTTCTCCCGGCTGAGTTCGAGGTCGGTACCGGAAAGCGGGTTGCACTCCATGGAGAACTTCAGGTTCATGGAGCCTTCGTACTGACATCGCTCGGGGTCGACGCGGAAGGCCTTCTTGGCGGCGATTGCCTGATCCATTGCCTCGGCCACCGAAGTAGCGTCGTGGCGGTGCTCCAGGTCCCAGACCATCAGTACGTCCGACCGGTCCAGTGCGGTGATCCAGGCGTCGGTGTCGGCATTGTCGAAGGTCTGGATCCGGCCCTTGAATTTCTCTGCCAGGGACGCGACTTTCGGGTCCAGATCGTCGGGGATCTCCACCGACGGGGGGATGGGAAAG
>JBKHHU010000005.1:0-41613 GCA_046539045.1 Phycisphaerae bacterium | reverse complement strand
CCAGCCCGCCAAGACCAAGCAACGCCATCGTCGCCGGCTCGGGGACGACCGAGACCTGGATGTTATCCAGACCCAGCGAGCGAATATTCGCAAACCCGCCGCCGTCGTCGCTGAACTGAAGCCGGAAGTACATCGTCTCACCTGAGTTCAGTGCGGCAAGGGAACTGAGGTCGATGCTCGGGGCGCTTTCCCATTCATCGGTCTCAACCGGCCCGTCTCCGGTCGGCGATCCAATCTGCACGAACTCACCATCCACGTCGGTCGTGCTGGCCAGAACGCGGGCGTTGAAGCTCGTGGCGTCGGAGCGATACCAGTCGAAGGTCAACAGATCCCACGCGGGCAGATCATTGCTTGCGGCGACGTTGAAGGCGAAGTACTCCTCGCTGTCATCCGCAAAAGACGTTCCGAAGTTGTCTTTCGAGGCCTGATAGACGGGGAACTCCACGCCAACCGTACCGGCCTCCTGATCACCAATCTTGCCGTTGGTCGCCGTGATGATCTCGTTGATGCTGCCGCCCAGCGCGTCATCACTCAACGCCGAGGCAACGCTGTCGGCGTTGGCGTCAACCGACAGGAACGAAGGATTGTCCGAATCCACGCCGAAGTTGTAGTCGGCCACGACATCCGCCCCGGCCGTGCTGACCAGCCCGGCGACCAGCAGAACCACAAATAAAGATTTGAGAATTGATCTCATAGGGAACCTCCTCAGTAAAGTGAACATGAATTGAGCTGAGCTTGACCGTAGTGAGCTATACGGTCCCCGGGGACATCCCGGGACAACAGAATAGTAGAAGGCCGCACGAGAAAAACAAATGGACAAAGGCGACAATCGTGTTGAAGTTTGCGACAGATCGACCGATACTAACTCCATGGCGAAAGATGTTCCACAATCCAGCGCGTATCGAATAGCCATCCACGTTGGCAGGGACAACGCGTACGGTTATGAGATTCTGCGTGGACTTGCCGCTTTCGCCCAGACGCGGACGACGTGGCAGTTTGTGGGAAACCCCGCTGGTAGCGACAACGGCTGGAAACCGCTATCACCGGATTGGTGCGACGGTGTGATCGTCTACACCGCCAAATGGTCCCAGGTGGACGATCTGGTCGATTCCGGTGTTCCGTTCGTCAACACCACCAGCCGTCGACTCTCCCAGCCGTGCCCGCTGGCCTGCCCGGACAATATCGCCATCGGACGCAGCGGCGCCGAGCACCTCTGCCAGACCGGGGCTCGTCGGCTGGCCTTTCTCGCCCGCCGCGGCCCGTCCGGTGATATTGAACGACGCGACGCTTTCCAGCAGGCCTGCGTCGAAGACGGACGGGAGGTGCTTTCGCTGGATCTCTGCAGCGAAGGCGAAGTCAACCCACTGAGCCCGGAGAGCCTGCAAACCGTCGCCGAGAACGTGCCTCTGGCGATCATGTGCGCCACCGATCGCCTGGCGGTCCACATGATCCACCAACTGCACGGCGCGGGCATCCGGGTACCGGATGATGTGGCCGTTCTCGGCAGCGGGAATGACGAACTGACCTGCACGTTCGTGCATCCGGCTTTGTCGAGCCTGGATATTGGCGCGTTCGAGATCGGTTACGCCGCCGGTCAACTCCTGCAGGATCTTCTGAACGGGCGAGCCGAAGGGTGTCCGATCCATAAAATCACGCCCTCCGGCGTGGAGGAGCGGGAGTCTACGCGGATGATCATCGCCGCGGACCGGGCCCTGGCCGAGGCCATCCGCTTTGTCCGCGAACATGCCTGCAAAGGGATCGACGTGCGAGACGTGGTGGCCCGCGGAACGCTTACGCGTCGCAGCCTCGAACGGGGGTTCCGTGAGGTTCTCGGGCTCACTCCGCTGCAGGAAATCCGACGAATCCAGCTCGCCAACGCCAAAGAGATGCTGGCCGGGACGGACCTGCCTATCGGGCGGGTCGCCCATCAGGTAGGAGTGGAAGACGCGAGGTACTTCTCCCAGATGTTCCGAAAGGCCCTCGGGCAGACGCCCTCGCAGTTCCGCCGCGCCGCCCAGGCGCAGACGCCGCGCGATCCGCGACCGGCGATCGGGCGGAAAACAGGCGCTTGACGCGGGCAGCCAAGGGCGGTAAAAGAGCCAGTTCGCAAACCCTCTTGCAAAGAGATAGCTACAGGAGCGACGAGAAGATGTATGAACTGAAGATCTATTACGACAAGGACGGCTCGCTCGAGCCGCTTTCCGGGAAGACCGTTGCCGTCATCGGTTTCGGCAGCCAGGGACACGCCCACGCCCAGAACCTGCGGGACAGCGGGATCAACGTGATCGTCTCCGAACTGGAAGGCACCAACAACTACAATAACGCCAAGCAGGCGGGGTTCGAGCCGGTCAGTGCCGAAGATGCCGCCAAGCAGGCCGACCTGATCATCATCACCCTGCCCGACGAAGTCCAGGCGAAGGTCTACGACCAGGCCATCAAGCCCAACCTCGCCGAAGGCAAGACCCTGGGCTTCTGCCACGGGTTCAACATCCGCTTCGGTCAGATCGTCCCGCCCGAGGGCGTCAACGTCGTGATGATCGCCCCCAAGGGCCCGGGCCATACCGTCCGCTCCTGCTACGAAGAAGGTTCCGGCGTCCCGTGCCTGATCGCCGTGGAGAAGGATGACACCGGCGACGCCCACGATATCGCCCTGGCCTGGGGTATCGGTATCGGCGGCGGCCGGGCGGGCATCATCGAGACCACCTTCACCGAGGAAACCGAAACCGACCTGTTCGGCGAGCAGACCGTCCTCTGCGGCGGGCTCACCAGCCTCGTCAAAGCCGGGTTCGAAACCCTCACCGAAGCCGGGTATCAGCCGGGCATCGCCTACTTCGAAGTTCTCCACGAGCTGCTGCTGATCATCAAGCTGATGGCCGAGGGCGGAATCAGCTACATGCGGTACAGCATTTCCAACACGGCCGAGTGGGGCGACCTGCACGTCGGCCCGCAGATCATCGGTCCGGAAGTCAAAGAGAACATGAAGAAGGCCCTCGAAGCCATCCAGGACGGCAGCTTCGCCAAGGAATGGCTCGAAGAGTGCGAAAAGGGCAAGCCGAACTTCAAGGCGATGTACGAAGCCGACAAGAACCACCCGATCGAGCAGGTCGGTCGGCAGCTCCGCCAGATGTTCTCCTGGATGGAAGCCAAGGACGCCCCCGAAGAATAACCCGCTGCAAAGCGGACTCAAGACGTGTAAGAACTTTCGCCACTCGGCGAAATCCCTGCAGCCCATCGATCCCGGCGATCGGTGGGCTGTTCTTACGCGCCGGAAGCGCGGCCGGCCCTCCGCCACCGCAATAGCACCGCCCCGCCGGCGTTAGCCCAAAGTGGGTGCCCCATCCATCGGGCAAGGGAAGGAGATGGAGATGCACGCATTCTACGTCCGCGTCCTCAGCGCGGCGACCATACTGCTACTGGTCTCAGCCGTCTCGCACGCGGCGGTGTTGCACAGCGGAAGTGAAATCATCGACTTTGCGGTCAAGGAGAATCAGGCGACGTTCGATGCCGGTCCGGACTGGGAGTTCACCAGCGACGGGTTGAAGCAGTTCGGCGGCTGGGAGTAGTCTCTCGGAGCGGCTGGGTTCTTGCTCCGATGGCTGGGTCCGCTACAATGCCCGCTGTTTGGTGCGGCGTTTTCCGTTTGTTTTGAACACAGCGAGCAGTACATGGCCATCCTGCAGACCCTCGGACCGGTTTTCATCATCATCGCTCTCGGTGCGCTTCTTCGGTGGCGCGGGATGGTTTCGCAGGAGGTCTTCGGCGGGATCAAGAAGCTGATTTACTGGGTGGGCCTGCCGGCGTTGCTGTTCGTGAAAGTCGCCGCTGCCGGCGGGGTCAGCGGGATCGGCGATTCATTCTGGATCTCCGGTGCGGGCATGGCCGCCGCGGTGGTGGTGGCGCTGGTGGTGGCCCTCATTCTCCGCATGCCGTCGCTGAAGGTCGGCACGTTCGTGCAGGCGGGTTTCCGGGGGAACCTTGCGTTCATCGGCCTTCCGGTGATCCTTTTCGCCTTCGCCTCGGCCGACGGCGCGGACACCGGCGCCCGGGCCCAGCAGCAGGCGATCATCACGCTTGCACTCATGATCCCGATCTACAACGTTCTGTCGGTGATCTGCCTGCAGGCGAGCCAGCATCGCTTCAACGGCCGGGCGATGCTGAAGATGTTCGGGGGAATCCTCACAAACCCGCTGATTCTCGCCTGCGTAGCCGGTGTGCTCTGGGCGTTGTGGCTGCCGGATATGCCCGGGGTGATGGACCGAACGCTGCGGGCACTGGGCCAGTTCACGCTTCCTCTGGCATTGGTGTGCGTGGGGGCGACGTTGGTCTCCACGCCGGTTCGCGGTAACGTACGGGACGCCTCACTGGCCACCGTGGTCAAGATCGTCGTCTCGCCGCTGGCCGGCTGGGCTGTGGCCCTGCTGATCGGCGCCGGTTCTGTCGAAGCAGGCATTGGGCTGATCCTGTGCGCCTGCCCCACCGCCGTCGCGTCTTACGTCATGGCCGACCAGATGAAAGGCGACAAGGCATTGGCAGCCGGGGCGATCGTGCTGTCGACCATCGCCTCCGTTGCCTCTCTGGGCTGGGCGGTCTGGATCATCCAGAACGGCGGTTGATGAGATATGAACCACGGAGGGCACCGAGGTCACAGTTTCACTGGGGTTTTTGAGTCACGAAGGGTTCAAAGGCCACGAAGACCACCAGGTTTTCTAAATGAACAAGCTTGCGGGCGTCGCTGGCCGGAAAACCGCTCCGGAAGAGGACAAACAATGAGCCGTTCTTCGTGTTCTTTGTGGCCTTCCACGTCTTTGTGATTAAAGACAAAAGCTGAAAAACTCTCCGAGAAGTCCGTGAACTCTGCGGTTCCTGCCTTTCCCCGTTGTCACTTCTCGCCGGTGAGTTCCTTCCAGAGCGCCTGTTCGGCGCGGGAGAAATTGCTGAACGTTTCCTTGAGCGATTTTCGGATGCGTGTGAGCGTCGGATCGTCGGCGGGGATGCCGTCAGGGTGGCTCTTCCGCAGCACCACCAGCCTGGCCAGCGCCTGATCCAGTTGTTCGGCGCCTTCACTGAAGCTGCGGGCCGCGTCGTAGATGTTGGTGGAATGCATTTCCTCGTCGTCAGGCCGGTGGAACAGGCGCCACGGATTGCGTCGCACTTCCTTGGCGGTCGCTTTCAAATTGCTGGAAACCTGTCGCATGTTGTCGATGGTTTCGTCGATGCTCTGGCGATTGACGGTGACGATCTCGTCGACCTGCCGCGTGACCGACTGCATATCCGCGGTGATTTTCAAAACAGTGGTGTTCGCGTCCCGCAGTTGGGCGAGCAGCTCGGCCAAATCCTTATTCGCATAGGTTTCGATCTTGTCTGCGGTATTCTCTACCGAAGTCAGCGTCCGGCTGATCTTGGGCCTGGCGTCGGCGGTGATGGCCTTGGCGTCCCCAACGACGCCTTTGACGGTCGCCATCATGGATCCGTCCTGTCCAGGATCGGTTTCCTGCCTGACCGATGTAGTGATCTGCTCCACGTTCCCGGCAGAGCGATGCAGACTGGCCACCAGTGATTGGTCGTTGGCTCCATCGATTTCGCTGTCGACCATTTTCGTGATCGAGCCGATCTGCCTGCTTGCATCATCCAGGTGCCCGATGACGCTCTTGAGCCCTGCCAGCGTTGAATCCGACCGTTGCGGGTCCAGTTCCTTCTCCACCGACGAGGCGATGCTCACGAGCTTCTCGGAAGCCTGCGAAATATTCTGCATGGCCCGGTCGACCCCACCGGGCGGGAGCGGCAGCGGGTTGTCTTTGTCGGCGAATGGCTTATCGGCACTCCCGCGGTCGGTGATGATCAGTTCGCTGGTCTGCACCATACCGGCAGAGACGTATGCTTTTCCGTTGGTGTGTACGCGCAAGACCTCGTCGTCTACCGACGCCCTGTACAACACCCGCTGCTGTTCGGGGGAGTAGCGGATCTCGATGATTTTGCCGACACTCGCGTCCCCGAATTTGACCGGTGAGCCGACGGCCAGTCCGACCGCTCCGGCTTCTTGGGGCGCGGCGAAGTAAACCGTCCGCTTCTCGTCTACGAAAACCTGGGCCATTCCCAGCCAGATCAGGACCCCCACAGTGGTCAACACCGCGACCACCACGAAGATACCGGCAAGGAATTCGCTATGTCGTTTACGGGGCATCGGTTGCTCCAAATCTATTCAGGCTTCTGACTTCGGGCGGCCGGGCCGGCGACGTTGGTCTCAACAGCATCATACCAACCAACTCGGCCGGGGTTCTTCCCGCCCTGCGGTCAGGATCTCTTCGGTATAGTCGCCCTGGGCTCGGCGATCGGTGATCGGACCGACGCTGTCGCCTCGCAGGAACTGGCGGATCAGGTTGTACTCGGCATCGCCGGAATGCTCGCCGTCGCGGATCTTCTCGAACTCTTCGCGAGGGCCGATCCGCAGGAAGCGGCCTTTGTCGATCAGGGCCATGCGGTCGGCGATACGAAAGGCCGAACTCATCTCGTGGGTCACGACCACGCTGGTGCAACCCATCTTCTTGGTCAGGTCGACGATCAACTCATCGATCATCGCCAGTGTCACCGGGTCCAAACCGGCAGACGGTTCATCGTAGAACAGGATCTCGGGGTCCAGGGCAATTGCACGGGCCAAGCCGATCCGCTTCTTCATTCCGCCGGAGATCTCGCTGGGCATCAGGTCCCGGGCCGGCCGGAGCCCGACCTGCTCAAGCTTCATCCGGACCATGATATCGATGGTCACCTCATCCAGGTCGGTATGCTCCCGCATCGGACTGGCGACGTTTTCCTCGACGGTCATGGAATTGAACAAAGCCCCGGACTGGAACAGCACTCCAAACCGCTTCCGCGTCTCATCCAGTTCGGATTGCTTCAGTTCCGACAGATCCTTGCCAAACAGTTCCACCCGGCCCTCGTCCGGCCACTCCAGACCGATCATGTGCCGCAACAACGTGCTTTTCCCGCAGCCGCTCCCGCCAAGAATCACCATGATCTCCCCGGGATAGACCTCCAGATCCACGCCCTGCAGGACGGTCCGTTCGCCGAACCTCTTGACGAGATTACTGACGCGAATGACGGGCTTGTGGTTGGTTTCAGACATCAATCACTCCGGAGCGAATCAGATTCCGTACACGTAGAACAGAATGGTGAAGACGACGGCCGCTGCGACGATGGCGAAGATCGAGTAGACCACCGTACGAGTGGTCGCCTTGCCAACTCCCTCGGCACCTCCGCGGACGGACAGGCCGCTGTGGCAGGCGATGAGGCTGATCAATAACCCGAACACACCGGCTTGTATCAGCCCGGTGTAGAAGTCCATCTTTGTCAGCTGGGCCTGCATGTTCTCCCAGTATTTGAGCCACACCGGCGGGTCCAGCACAATGCGCGCGGCAATATATCCGCCAAGGGCGATCATCATGTCAGCCAAGACCGTCAGCAGGAGCATGGACCAGAACGTCGCCCAGACTCGGGGCACCACCAGCAGGCGAATGGGGTCCATGGCGATGGCTTCCATGGCTTCGATCTCCTCGGCCACAACCATTGTACCCAGTTCCGCGGCCATGGAAGCGCCGCCGTATCCGCTGATGACAATGGCGGTTATAATCGGAGCCAGCATTCGGAAACCCGCCTCGCCGATGATGTTGGCGATCATGGCTTCCTGGCCCCATTCGCTCAGCGGTGGGGCCATCTGCAGCGCCAGAATCACGCCCAGAAACAGCTGAATGATGAACACGATGCACGTGCTGCGGACGCCCACCCGGACGATCTGCTCGGCGAAGCTGCGCCACGGAAACTTCACGCCGGGCAGAAAGAACCCACGGAAGGTCTCGCGCAGCGAGGCGATCAATAACCAGGCCATCCCGCCGAGGTAGCTCAACGTCCCAATCATCTGCGAGCCGATCAGCCATATCGGATTGTGCGTCGCGGACTTGGGCATCTCAGCCGGTGGCCTCTTGCTCCGAACCATAGATATCGAACACATCTTCCAATCGCGTGATCTGGAAGATGTTCCGGACTCGATCGCTGAGTCCGGTCAACGCCAACGACTGGTGGCGGCGCTTCATCCGGCTCAGCAGCTTGACCAGGCTCGCCACTCCGGATGAATCCATGTAGCCCACGTCCGACAGGTCGATCACAATCTTGTCCGGCTTCTTGTCCACGATCGCCAGCAGACCGCTCTGGAACCCGGTAGATCGTGCATAATCTATGTCTCCCATTACGCTTACAACAGCAACATTTTCTTCCCATCGAACGTTTTGGATTATGTCGGCCATCTGGTTCATGTCTGGTCTTCCACTTCCCTGGATTTGAGATTCTTGGTCATCGCGAGGATCATTCCCCCGCCCTCGGCCCGCCGGTAGGCGATCTCGTCCATGCAGGCCCGCATGATACGCAACCCCATGCCCCCGGGCACCAGATCGTCCTTCTCCGGCTCGACGATCTGTCCGGGATCCACTTCCGGGCCGTAATCCCGCACGATCACTCGAATTCCACCACCGTCGGTGGCGTCGAAGTGGCTGATGGCGATTTCCACCGGCATGTTGTGCCGGCCCTTGTAGGCATGCCGAATCACGTTGGTCAACCCTTCATCGACGCTCAGCACGATTTCACAGCGGTCGTGCTCGCCGAACCCGGCCAGCTCGGCCAGCTTCTCCACGGCAGCACGAACGACCTGGAGCATCTCCGGATCGGACTCAAGGCTCAGCCGGATGATGTTTTCAGGATGTCCGCTCATTCGGCTCCGGTTCCTTTTTCGTGCACCACCTCGCTTGTGTTGCTAAGCCATTGCCGCCATCGCTCAACGGCCTGGGATCGCTTTTCCGGTGGATCGTAGTAGTTCCAGCCGTGGCTGGTACCGGTGATCTTCCGCAGGGCGATCCATGAGAAGAATCGAACATCGGCATTGGGATCTTCCAGGCGATCGATGAGCAATGATACCGACTCCCGGTCACGATTCTCCGCAGCTTCGACCGCAGCTTGGATGCGAACCGCCGGATCCTCATGCTGCAGCCGCTCATACACGGTACCGCTCCCGCCCGGATTCCCGCAGGACGGGAACACCGTAAGCATCGTAATGAACAGCAGTAGCGCAACGTCGCCTCGATTCCATCGGGGCTCTAACGTACCGTTTGATGCAGTTTTCCGCAAGCCGGTCCCCCCGCCGGCCGATTGGTCCTGCAGCATCTTGCTTGCAAGGCCGCCCCGGCGTGTGGATAATCCCGACCGGTCAGTTCCTGTGTTTCTGTGTTCCGGAGGTCGCATGAAGCATCTCGTTGCCAGTCCCTGCTGCCAACCAGGCTGGTCGCTGGATGAGGCGTTGTCGACGTTCAGCCGCTTGGGGTTCCGCAAGTTCGAATGGTTCGACCACTGGGTCAAATCCGCGTTCGACGTCGGCGGCGACCCGAAGCTCTATGTCGATAAGGCCCAAGAACATAACCTGTCTTATGTATCGGCACATTTACCAAAGGTCCGCGAAGGAGATGACAATTCCTTCAGGGTCGCAATGACGGCAGCGTGCTTTGTCAAAGCGACCGGAAGCCAGATCGCCATCTTCAAGGCCGAGACGCGCGAAGCCTGCAAGCGATATCTGCCTGCTTTTCTCGACCAGGCCGAACGGAAAGGCCTTACCACCGTCATTCAGAATCATCGGAAATCTGCGGTGCAAACCCTTGGAGATTATGAAGATATTCTCGCATCGGTCGCCGATGACCGACTCAAAGTGCTGCTGGAAGTCGGCCATCTTAAGTATATGGGCATCGACTGGCCGGAAGCGGTGGAATTGCTCGGCGATCGGGTTGCCCTGATCCATGTGAAGGATATCCGCGACAGCGAGTGTGTCCCTTTTGGCGAAGGCCAGATCGATTTCCCGGGTCTGATAGCGGAAATGAAAGCCCGTAAGTACAGCGGAGACTGGGTGATAGAACTCGAGGGCCCGACGCGCAACAATGTGGAGCACAACCTCCGAAAGGCCATCGATTACTTTGGCGGGCTCGGGTTGAGCTGATCTCGAGGGGCAACCGTCAAGTTTGGGAGAGGATTTCCTTCTTACGTCGCGTCACGTGCAGATGGGCCTGACGAGTCGGTTCGGGCAGGCGGAACTTCCCAGCGCCGCGGAACGTCCAGCGGATGGCGTCGCCGAGCGTCACCCGATGGCCGACCGAGACGAACAGCGGTTTGACGTTGGTCCGCGTGCGAAGCACCGTTCCGATAACCTTCTTATCCAGCTTCAGTTGCGCACGGTTCCCCCGGTTCGGCCCCGGCTGGCGATGCTCTCCGCAGTAGCGACTTTTCGCGACCCCGATGGTCGGCAGGTCCGTCAGCAGGCCGACATGGCTGGCCAGGCCCATGCCCCTCGGGTGGGCCAGCCCCTGCCCGTCGCACATCAGCAGGTCGGGCGCCTCAGGCAAGGCGTTGATCGCGTCGATGACCGCGGGGGCTTCCCTGAATGACAGCAGGCCCGGCACATACGGCATCAGGCACGGCCGGACAACATCCACCGCGGCCAGGACGTCCCAGCTTTGGGCATCGCAGAGAACCGCCCCAGCCAGCACCTGCTTCTTGCCGAGGAAGGCGCAATCCGTTCCCGACACTAGCGTTATGTCTCTTTGAAGCGGATCGATCCGCACCTTGTCCGCAAGCTCTCGCTGTAACTGCACCGCCTGTTTCGGGGGGATGTCCCACCGGTGCTCGATAGTCAACGCAGCACCTCCCTGAACGCCTGGATCGCCCGATCGATCATCGCCGAATCCACCATAAGATTGGTCACCGCACGCACTTGCTGCTTGCCCGTCGCGCCGACCAGCACATCCTTGCCCGCCAGCCGGTCCACCAGCTGCTCGGCAGGCATGCTATCGACATCGAACAGCACGATATTAGTCTCTACTTCATAGGCATTTAGGTAGATTCCCGGCAGATCCTGCAGCGCCTCTGCGAGCCGACGAGCGTTGGCGTGATCCTCCGTCAGTCGCTCCAGATGGTGATCCAGCGCGAACAGGGCCCCCGCCGCGATGATCCCCGCCTGCCGCATGCCCCCGCCAAGCATCTTCCGGAAGCGACGAGCCCGGGCCATCAAAGCCTCATCCCCGGCCAGGCAGGAACCCACCGGAGCACCTAACCCCTTGCTAAAGCAGACACTAACCGTATCGAACGGTTCGACGAGTTCCGCCACGCTCCTGCCCTGAGCGACGGCTGCGTTCCAGATCCTCGCCCCGTCCAGGTGCAGCCGCAAGCTGTGCTCATCCGCCGCCTCCGCAACGCCCCGAACCGCTTCGATGGGCCAGCACCTTCCGCCGCCTCGATTCGACGTATTCTCAAGGCACACCAGCCTTTGTGTCGCGTGATGAATGTTTTCTTCCCGCACCGCCGCCCGGACATCGTCCCCGGTAAACACGCCGCGGTCGGTCGGCAGCATCCGCGTCAGCACTCCGCTGATGGCGGCCGGAGCGCCGCACTCGTACCAGTAAATATGGGCGTTATCAGCAATTAGGACTTCATCGCCCGGCTGGGTATGGACCCGGATCGCCACCTGGTTGGTCATGGTCCCGGAGGGCATGTAGACCGCGGCCTGCTTGCCCAGAAGCTCCGCCGTCCGCTCCTCGAGGCGGGTGACGGTCGGATCGTCGCCCCAGACGTCGTCGCCGACTCGCGCATTGGCGATCGCCTCCCGCATTTCCGGTGTCGGCTGGGTCACTGTATCGCTGCGTAAATCGACAGTTGGTCTCATGTTTCACGCCTTATCTTGCCTATTTTGAAGCCCGAACCTGCATCAGACGCCTGCTACCTACGTAAAGCTACGAAAAAACCTCCAGCCGAAGGCAAGCTGGCCGCCTCCGGGTGGATCCCGTCGACCCGATTTTTCCGATTTTCCGGCGCTCATTCCAGGGGCAATCTCAGCCCCTCGGTCGGCTGGCGCCGGACGAAATCGTCCTCGATTCTCATCAGGCTCTCGCCCTGCTCGCGGAAGGTGAACATCTTGACCGCCTCGCCGGGGCAGACCCACCGGAATTCGTCGTGCTCCTCGCTCAAAACGACTCCCGACCCGGGCGGGACAAACGCGACCAACACCACCAGCGTGGTGATCCCATCCCGATGCGGATCATAGAAGCTCTGCAGCTGGTTGGCCGAGTAAAGTCGCGTGGGCGTCAGGCCGGTTTCCTCGCCGACCTCCCGCACGGCGGCCTGTGGCGCGGTTTCACCTTCATGGACCGCGCCGGTCACCTGCTGCCACAGACCGCAGTAGCTCTCGTCGGCCGAACGTTTGAGCAGAAGATGGTGCGCATCGTCCGGACCGGGCTCCTTCACAACATACACCGACACCCCGCCGGTAAAAACCGGCAAATTGCGGACACGATCAGTGAATTGCTTATCCATAGTTCATCATGTGGCTTACAGATGACTCACGATTATACTTCCGATCCGGGTAGGGTAAGCGACTCCCGGACGGTTGCCGTTTCGGCTCTGTGCGAATCGGTCCGGCCGGACCAGTCTGATTTTGTCCGCACGCTCCTCAAAGGATGCCAGATCCATCTCTCGCTGCCGGTTCATCCACAGCACAATCGCGAAAGCGATCACCACCAGCGCGACAAACGCTATTGCGAGCTTCTTCATTGCGTCTCCCCTGTCGATGTCGAAGTGAGATGTCGGCTTCTCAGCCCGCGGGTTTTCTCCCTCCGAAGACGCTCAACTCGAACGCCTTGAAGAAGCAGTCGACGTCGGTAAAACCGATCTCCCACAACCAACTCAACTGCGTGCCAACGGGAGTGAGCACGTTGGCTTCCCGGTCCGGCCGGGCGGCGTACTCGGCCAGGGCCTCTTGCCTGGTTTTGTCTTCCCAGACACCGGCAGCATAGGCGGTATCGATGAAGAATTCATCGTGCATCCGCTCGCCCCACTCGCTGGCGGAGGCGACGTGCTCGAGGTGGACGAAGATCCCGCCCGGCCGGAGCATCCGGAAGATATCCTCGTAGACCGCCTGCTTGCGGTCGTCAGGCAGATGGTGGATAGCGAACCCGCTGACGACGGCATCGAACGGGCCGGTTGCGACCAGTTCATCGGCCCATTCGGTCCGGTGGAAGTCGGCCTGCAGGAATCGCACCTGCCCGTTCTGCTCGCCGATGTCCTTCCGGGCCGCTTCAAGCATCGTTTCGTTCAAGTCGGCGAAGACGGCAGAGGCATTCGGATACACGTCCAGCACCAATCGGCCGATGCGTCCGCCCCCGCACCCGACGTCGGCGAAGCTGTCGACCCCGCCGTTGCCTGCCAGCAGCCGAAGCAGGATCTCGCCCATCTCCCGCGCGAACGGAATCGCCCGAGCCCGCCCCTCCAGAAAGCGGCGGGCGGTCTCGGGCGACTTCCACAGATCCTGCATCGCAGGTTGCTCGTGCTCGGCAGACACTATTTCAGCCCCAGCACGTCCTGCATGTCGTACAGGCCGGGCTTCTGGTCCATGATCCAGCCGGCAGCCCGCAACGCACCGCGAACGAACGTGTCTCGCGTGTGGGCGCTGTGGCCGATGGTGACCGTCTCGCCCAGGTTGCCGAAGAACACCGTGTGCTCGCCGACGGTATCGCCGACGCGCAGGGCGTGGATGCCGATCTCGCCTTCCTTACGCGGCTGGCGGCCGCCACGTCCGAGACAGGCCACATCCCCATACTCCTTGCCGAGTGCCTCGCAGGCCGCCTTGGCCAGCATGATGGCGGTCCCGCTGGGGGCATCCTGCTTGAAGCGGTGGTGGGTTTCTGAGACCTCGATGTCGTAGCTCTCGCCGAGGGTCTCTGCGACCATCGCCACGGCCTTGAGGATGGTGTTGATGCCCATGGAGTAGTTGCCCGCGTGGACGATGGCGATGTCGCCGGCGGTGTCTGCCAGCTCGGCCTGCTGGGATTCGGTCAGGCCGGTGGTGCCGATGATCATCTTGATGCCCTTCTCGCGGCAGAGGGGCATGATTTCCATGGTTCCTTCGGGCAGGGAGAAGTCGATGACGACTTCGGGATCGTCCTCGAAGTCGCGGGTGATCTTGAGCCCGAAGGTGCCCACGCCGGCCTGCTCGCCGACATCCTTCCCGAGTGCGGGATGGCCCTTGGCTTCGGTGGCGGCGACGATATCGAACCGGCCGGACTCGATCGCCAGCGCGGCGATCCGCTTGCCCATCCGACCACCGGCTCCGGTGATTCCAAGTTTGATCATGAGTAGGGAACTCCCTTTCTGATTGTCGCAAAGATGCTTCCGATACGGAGTCTATAGAGTACACGAGGGGGGCCGCGGTTTCCACCGCGGGGAAATCCGAATGTCGAATGTCGAAATCCGAAACCGTCGAAAATGACAAAGGACAAATGACAAACAAATCGCAAACGACAAACGGCTAAATCTCAAACTGCCGCATTGGAGGATGGGGACCTCCGCAAGGGAAATTCGAAATCCGAATGTCGAAATGCGAAACAAATCTGAAACGGCAAATTTCAAAACACAAAAGAAAAAACAAACAGATGACAAACAGCAAAATTCAGTGACCGAAACGAGGCGCCGCTGCCCCCGGCAGGGGGCAAAGATCGTAGCCCCGGGTGACCAAAGGGAACCCGGGGAATAGGGACCGCCCCCCGTTTCATCTATCCTGCTTCTCCAGAGCCCCGGTCAACCGGGAAATCCGAATGTCGAATGTCGAAATGCGAAACCGTCGAAAATGACAAAGGACAAAATACAAATGACAAACAAATCTCAAACGACAAACGGCTAAAATCTCAAACCGCCGCGTCGGCAGGGGTGCGTTTTCATACCTTCCCAGGCTTGCAGTCGTCCCTCCGGGACTTTTCATCTGTAGCGGAAGAATGTCTATTGTTCGCTTCTTTCCACGGGCTTGCGCCGCGTGGCTACTGGCAATCGTCCCTACGGGACTTCGGCTGCGATTGACCTTCGCTATCGATATTCCAGCGTTTCAGGCTGAACCGCGAGAACGATCCCACCCGAAGTAAGCCCATAGGCTGTTCTTCGTGATCTTCGAGCCTTCCTGCCTTCGTGACGCAAGAAGGAAAGCAGCAAAACCGCACCGCCCGCGCCCAGACGCCCGCCCGCGATCTGTTTGTCTTTTGTCCTTTGTTCTTTGTCGTTTGCATCTGTCATTTCCTTTCGCTTCCCGGCCGGGATTTTCTACAATCACGACGTCTGCCAAAGAGAACGAACGGAGTCGCTTCCCATGCCGGTTATCAATGTTTTATCGGCCCATCTGGTCAACAAGATCGCCGCGGGCGAGGTCATCGAACGGCCTGCCAGTGTCGTCAAGGAGCTTGTCGAGAACGCTCTGGACGCCGGGGCCACGCGCGTCGACATCACCGTCGAACAAGGCGGGCAGAAGCTCATCCAGGTCGCCGACGACGGCTGCGGCATGGCGAAAGAGGACCTGCAACTGGCGTTCGTGCCGCACGCGACCAGCAAAATCTCCGCCGAGGACGACCTGTTCCACATCGGCACCATGGGCTTCCGCGGAGAGGCCCTGGCGTCCATCGCGTCGATCTCCCACGCCCACATCCGCTCGCGAAGTCGCGACTCCGACGATCCGACCGGGTACGAGATCGGCGCTTCCGGCGACACCTTCGAGCCGATGAAACCATGTGCTGCCGCGGCAGGGACGACCATCAGCATCCGCGACCTGTTCTTCAACACGCCGGCCCGACGGAAATTCATGCGGCGACCGGCCACCGAGTTCGGGCACATCAGCGAGATGCTCGCCCGCGTCGCCCTCCCCCGTCCGGGAGTGGCGTTCACGCTGACCCACAACGGACGGGAGGTCCAGAACCTGCCCGCGTGCGAATCCACCCGCCGGCGAGTCAGCGACCTGTACGGAGCCGACCTGGGCGACAGCCTGCTGAAGCTCCAGCCGCGAACGGGCGACGTGAGCGTCAACGGATATATCGCCCCGCCCGGCGAGGCCCGCTCCAGCGGGAAATGGCAGTATTTCTTCCTCAACGGACGATACATCCGCGACCGCCTGCTGACCCACGCCCTGCGGGAAGCGTTCCGCGGGCTGGTCGACCCGCGCAAATGGCCGGTCGCGTTCATCTTCATCGAGATCGACCCCGCCGATGTCGACGTCAACGTACACCCGACAAAGATCGAAGTCCGCTTCCGCGACTCCCAGCGCGTTCACGGCGAACTGTACGCCTCGCTGAAGGAGACGCTGAACCGATCGAACCTGACCCCGGGGGCGCAGCTGGACGAAGCAGAAACCGACGGGCTCAAACAGGCCCTCGACGCCGATGCCGACGAAAAGACAGACCAGTCCGAGGAGCAGCGGAAACAGTCGCTGCGGGAGGCCCTGGCGGACTTTTTCAAGGCCCAGCCGAAGCCCGAACCGCGACTCAGCTTCCCGGAATCGTCCTCGTCGAAACAGCATAACGTGGTTGACGTCGGACGCGAACCCCGCGAGCCGAGCTTCCCGCAGACCCCGCTGGGACAGGCCCGTCCGCCCCGACAGGACCCGTTACCGAACGATCGTCATTCGCTCGACGTCCGCCCGACGGCGACCGATCGCCGGCAAGTCGACCAGCCGTCGGCACCGGCAGAACTGAGCCCGTACAAGCCGCCGCAACGCAAGCTCATGCAGGTGCACGACAGCTACATCATCACCGAGACCGACGAAGGGATGATGATCGTCGACCAGCACGCCCTGCACGAGCGGGTGATGTACAACGAGTTTATGCGACGCCTCTCGGACGGCGGGCTCGACGCCCAGCGGACGCTGATCCCCGAGCCGATCAGCGTCACCGCCGCCGAAGCCGCCCTGCTGGAGGATCAGGGGAAGCTGCTCGGGCGGCTGGGCATTGAGGTCGAGCAGTTCGGGCCAACCAGCGTGGCTGTGCAGCGATTTCCCATGCTGCTGCTGGAGCGGAACGTCCAGCCGGGCCGGTTCCTCCGCGAATTCCTGGACGAACTCAGCGAAGACGAGACCACCGGCTCGGAAAAGGTGCTGGAGGGGCTGCTGGCGATGATGGCCTGCAAGGCGGCGGTCAAGGCAGGCGACCCACTGACGCCGGAGGAGATGGACGACCTGCTGACCCAGCGGGACACCCTGGAAAAGGCCAGCAGCTGCCCCCACGGCAGGCCGACCACGATCCTGCTGTCCCTGAAGGAACTGGAAAAGCAGTTCAAGCGGATCTGACGGTCCCCGCCGGTCGCCCGCGCGGGGCGTATGGACACCCCCGGCCGGCCGTTTTCCGGCTGCTTCTTGTCTTGACACCGCAGGCGGGTTGATCTAGACTTTATGCTGATTTTACCTCGCAGTACCCGTGGATAGGAGCAACAGGACATGCCGGACGACTTGGCAGGCAAAAAGATTCTTCTGGTCGACGACGACCGGGACATTCTCGCCGCGATGGAGACCGCGCTGTCGGACCTCGGTCCGGAAATTTACAAGGCCGGCGACGGTAACGAAGCCATCGTCCAGGCCGAAGAAAACGCCCCGGACCTGGTCGTGCTGGACCAGATGCTCCCCAAGCGTAGCGGCTTTCTCGTGATGGAGAAGCTCAAGAAGGGCAAGAAACGCAGCGAGCCCCCGCGCGTGATCATGATCACCGCCAACCAGGGCACGCGCCACAAGATGTACGCCGAAAGCATCGGGGTGGATATCTACCTCAACAAGCCCTTCCGCATGGAAAAGTTGCTGGACGCGGTGAAGAAACTGATCGGGTAGCGGCCGACGTGCCGATATCAGCAGTACCCGTGCCCTGCCGGTCAACGGCCGGTTCTCAATCAAAAACACTTGTCTCCGCACGTCGGGGGCAGTACAGTATTTGCGGTTTCCCGGCCGGTTGGGCCGGGTGAAGTATTTTTATAGGACGGAAGCCTGGCTGACGGCTGGGCTTTACGCGAAAGGTATGTTGGACGCATGACAATCACTGGTGACGCGAAGAAGAAGATCGTCGAAGACTTTCAGACGCACGACTCGGACACCGGCTCTCCCGAAGTCCAGATTGCAATTCTGACCCGGCGGATCAACGAGTTGACGGGCCACCTGAACACGCATCGGAAGGATTTTTCCTCCCGTCGCGGGCTGCTCAAGATGGTCGGCAAGCGGAACAGGCTGCTGAAGTATCTCGGTAGGACCTCTCCCGAACGCTATCAGGCGACGATCAAGAAGCTGGGTCTGCGTAAGTAAGCTTCCGCACCTCGCCGACGCACTCTTCGTGTTGCAGACTCGGGGCACTCCGTGTTTCAGCACAGGGACGAATCGAAGCGAACGACACACCCCACGACCCGGTGGTCGTGGTTGTGTGCGCCCACCGAGCCGACAGAACCCGATCAAACCAAAACGGTACGATATAACAGGAAAGACAGTTAGGACCGGCCGTCACTTGGGCGGCCCAATGAAGGATGAATGAATGCCAGTAGTCAGAGTGGAACGGGAGATTGCAGGACGCACTCTCTCTATCGAAACGGGTAAAATTGCAAAGCAGGCGCACGGCTCTGCCGTGGTTCAGTATGGCGATACCGTCGTGCTGGTTACGGTACTCAGCGCAGCGCCGCAGCGGGATCTGGATTTCTTCCCGCTGTTCGTCGACTATCGCGAGAATCGCTACGCCGCGGGCAAGATCCCCGGTGGGTTCTTCAAGCGTGAAGGTCGCCCCTCCACCAAGGAAATCCTGACCATGCGGATGATCGACCGACCGATCCGCCCGCTGTTCCCGAAGGATTTCCGCAACGAGGTCCAGATCCAGTGCATGGTGCTCAGCGCCGACAATGAGAACGATCCGGACCTGTTCGCCATGATCGGCGCCTCGGCGGCCCTGTCGATCAGCCCGGCCCCGTTTGCCGGCCCGATCGGAGCGGCCAAGATGGGCTACGTCGACGGCGAGTTCGTGCTCAACCCGACCCAGTCCCAGCTGGACCAGAGCGGGTTCGAGATGCTCGCCTGCGGTCCGCGCGAAGCGATCAACATGATCGAGTTCGACGGCGAGGAAGTCCCCGAGGATATCGTCGCCGAAGGGCTGGACCGCTGCTACAAGGCCTCGCTCGAAGTCATCGAGATGATCGATGAATTCGTCGAGAAGGTCGGCCCCGAGAAGATGGAGTACGAGGAAAAGCAGGTCCCCGCCGACCTCATGGACCACGTCTCCAGCACCTACGGCGACAGGATCAAGGAAGCCAAGCAGATCGCCGGCAAGACCGAACGCGGCGAGAAGATGGGCGAGATCCGCCAGGAACTGCTGGCCGAGTTCGCCGTGGACGAGGATTCCGACGAAGAGCCCAAGTACGAACCGTGGGCCCTGAAGGAAGCCTTCTACCTCACCGAAGGCAAGATCCAGCGTCAGCTGATCCTCGGTGGGACGCGTCCGGACGGCAGGAAGGCCGACGAAGTCCGCGACCTGGGCGTGGAAGTGGGCGTTCTGCCCCGCACGCACGGCTCTGCCCTGTTCAACCGCGGCGAGACGATGGCGATGGTCACCGCGACCCTCGGCACGCCCCGCGACGAGCAGATTATCGACGGGCTGCAGGAAGAGTACAAAAAGAAGTTCATGCTGCACTACAACTTCCCGCCGTTCAGCGTAGGCGAAATCCGCCCGATCCGTGGCCCGGGTCGGCGCGAGATCGGGCACGGTGCCCTGGCAGAGAAGTCGCTCCAGCCGGTCATGCCGAGCCCGCAAGACTTCCCCTACACCGTCCGCCTCGTGGCAGACATCATGGAATCCAACGGTTCGACCTCGCAGGCCGCGGTGACCGGCGGAACGCTGGCACTGATGGACGCGGGCGTCCCGATCGCCGCTCCGGTTGCGGGCATCAGCATCGGCATGGTCTCCGACGGCGATGACTACGTGCTCCTCACGGACATCCTCGGCGAGGAAGATTTCCACGGCGACATGGATTTCAAGGTGGCCGGCACCCGCAACGGGATTACCGGTATCCAGTTGGACATGAAGGCCCGCGGAATTCCGCAGGACCGCATCGTCGAGACGCTCCAGCAGGCCAAGCAGGCCCGCTTCGTCATGCTGGACAAGATCGAGGAAGCCATCCCCGCCCCGCGCGAGGTGCTCAGCGATTTTGCCCCGCGGATGCTGACGATCACGATCGACACCGACAAGATCGGCAAGATCATCGGCCCGGGCGGCAAGATGATCAACAAGATCCAGGAAGAGACCGGCGCCTCGATCGACATCGAGGACGACGGAACGATCTTCATCGCCAGCGTCGACGGCGGTGGTGCCGAGGCGGCCAAGGCGATGATCCAGGCCCTGACGCAGGAGCCGGAAGTCGGCACCGTGTATCAAGGCAAGGTCGTGTCCATCATGGACTTTGGTGCTTTCGTCGAAATTCTTCCCGGCCAGGACGGACTCGTCCACGTCAGCGAACTGTCCGACGAGTACGTCAAGAACGTGGCCGACGTGGTCAATGTCGGTGACGAGATGAAGGTCAAGTGCATCAGTATTGACCAGCAAGGTCGGGTAAAGCTCTCGCGCAAGGCGATTATCCTGGAAGAACGCGGTGAGGAATACACCCCGTCGCAGTCCGGTGGTCGCAGCAGCAAGGGCGGCAAGCCGCGTCGTCGCGGTGGCGGCTCTGGCGGCGGTGGCGGAAGGAAACGCGACTAGACCGGCCGTGACGTGTATAATTCAGCGTCTTCCGGACTTGCTCGCCGGGGACACTGATTACGGAATGATCCGAACCCGCCGGAGGCTGTCGATGTCTCCGGCGGGACGGATTGTCCGGATTGTTACCATGTTTTTGCTCAAAGCGTGTGTGTCTGTTTGCTCGTTCGTACCGGCCGGGGATTGCCGAATGCTCATTTCTCCGGCTGATTGTGCATCTCTGTCGAGCAGTGTTTTTTACTATGGGTGCGAGGAGGTACCTGCGATGCTCAATGGCAAGGTTAAGTGGTTCGACCCCAAGAAGGGCTACGGGTTCATTATTGGGGACATGGGTCAAGACGTATTCGTACATTACACATCCATTGAAGGCGACGGGTTCCGCGCGTTGAAGGACGGCGAAACCGTCGACTACGAGATGGTCAAGGGCGAGAAGGGATACCAGGCCAAACGGGTGGTCCGGCCCGAAGACGAACAGGCTTCGGAGCAGAGCCAACAGGCTGCCGAATAGCCGGCAGGACGGTACATCCTGGTGAGTCCCAGCCGCGTTCAGCAGGCGTTCACCGCGGATGCAGCGCCTGCTCGTCCCTCGCCATCGGGAACTCGATAGACGGACGAGCAAGCGCCCGCCGGTGACGTCCCGGCCCGGGCCAGGCAGTTGAAGGGCCGAATGCATGAATGAACTGGGTTGGGCAGTGGTCGGTGCGGTTGTCACCGCCCCGCTCTGGATCGCCGGTACGCTGTTTTTCTGCCGCCGGCTCTGGAAGAACGTGCGCCGGCTCACCGCCAGGGCTCGCTCGCGCGACCATCTGCACGATCAGATCACCGAACTGGGCCAACTGGCCGGCGGACTCGCTCACGAGATCAAGAACCCCCTGTCGACGATCAACGTCAATCTCAGCCTTCTGGCCGAAGATCTCGAGCGATACACCGACGAGGAACACCAGCGGGCCCTGCGGCGCCTGCACCATCTCCAGGACGAGGCGAACCGCCTGCGGGAAATTCTCGACGATTTCCTGCGATTCGCCGGCAAGTATGAGCTTGCGCTCCAGCCGGTCGATCTGCGCCTGCTCGTCGAGCAGTTGACCGACTTCTTCCTCCCGCAGGCAGGGGCCGCCGGGGCCGTCATGCGAACCAGCCTCCCGGACAAGCCGATCCGTGCCGAGGTGGACACGAACCTGCTCAAACAGGCCCTGTTCAACCTGCTCATCAATGCCGTGCAGGCCATGCCCGAAGGCGGGGAACTGCTGATCCGCCTGACCGAAGATCGCGGCCATGCGCAACTGGAAGTGATCGACACCGGCACCGGGATCGAACCGGAGCAGTTGGAGAAGATCTGGGAAGTCTATCACTCCACCAAGAAAGGCGGCACCGGCCTGGGCCTGCCGACAACCCGCCGGATCATCCACGAACACCGCGGCAACATCCGCGTGGAATCCGAACAGGGCAAAGGCACCCGGTTCATCATCCGCCTGCCCCAACTCGAGGGGTGATTCGGCGAACGGTTTAACCACGGAGGTTTTTTTGAGTCTCGAAGGGCTCTAAGACCACAAAGACCACGAGGGTTTCTGGTTCTTGTTCCCTTGAATGAAGGCAGCCCGGCTGGGTGATAACGCCGCCAGATGGAAGCACCAGAAAAAGCCGTTCTTAGTGCTCTTCGTGGCCTTGGCGATCTTCGTGATGAAAAAGAAAGCCGGAAAGAACCTCTGTGATCTCTGTGCCCTCCGTGGTTGCTTAACCACAGAGGACACCGAGGCCACGGAGTTTTTTAGTCACCAAGGGCTCTAAGGCCACAAAGACCACGAAGGTTTCTGGTTCTTGTTCCCTTGAATGAAGGCAGCCCGGCTGGGTGATAACGCCGCCAGATGGAAGCACCAGAAAAAGCCGTTCTTAGTGCTCTTCGTGGCCTTGGCGATCTTCGTGATGAAAAAGAAAGCCGGAAAGAACCTCTGTGATCTCTGTGCCCTCCGTGGTGAGCAACAGATCTGAAGGGAAAGGTTACATCTGTTTCGGCAGGCGGACGGTGAAGATGGAGCCTTCTCCGACGGTGGAATCGACGGAGATTTCCCCACCGAGCGCGGCGATCAGGTCGCGACAGATCGCCAGCCCCAGGCCGTAGCCCTGGGATTTGTCGGCGTCTTCCTTGGTCGTGAAGAACGCGTCGAAGATGTTCGGGAGGATCTCGGGTTTGATCCCGTCGGCGGTGTCGGCGATTTCGATCACGCTGCAGTTTTCCCGGGACTCGGCACGGATGCGGATTTTGCGGATCCGGTTGCTTTTCAGCAAAGCCGCCCGGGCGTTGACCAGCAGGTTCAGCAGCACCTGCTCCAGTTCGACTTTGCGGGTGACGATGACGAAATTCTCGGGAATATCGATTTCCATCTGGATCGAGTCTTTCCCGAAGTCCCTGCCGATGGCGGTCAGCGTCTCGTGGATCAGCGTCCGCAGGTCGGTCTGTTCGGGGAAGGCGGCGGTTTTGCCGCTGGCCAGATCGAGAATGGCCTGACAGATCGTAGCCGCCCGCTCCCCGCCATCGGCAGCGCGGTCGATGGCCTTCTGGATCATCTTCGGGTTCTTGCGAGCGAGGTGGGCGTAATTGACGATCGGCGTGAGAATATTGTTGAACTCGTGGGCGACCATGGCTGTCATCGTGCCCATGGTGGCCAGTCGGTGAGCGTTATGGAGTTGCCGGCGGAGTGCTTCCACTTCCAGCTGGAGCTTCTCCAACTGCTCCTGTGTACTGTCCAGCTTTTCACTCTGTGTTACATGCACGTGGCGCATCCTATTGCCGACGGGCTGACTCTATGTTAGAAATGAAGTCGTGCCTGCGTACCATATGGTATAAGGCATATCCTTGGTCATTATCGGGCCATTCCCGGAGAAACTTGAGCACGGACTTCAGTATATGGATTCTTATTCCAAACTTGACGACCTGATCTCCCTATCGGAAGAAACCGGTATCCGTATTCGAAGAGTTCCGGGATCGGGCGACGGTTTTGACCACCCCGGGGGAGCAGTCGTGCGGCTGAAAGGCGAGCAAGTGCTGTTCCTGGATCCACTTGCGTCCGTTGAGGATCAGATCGACGCAGCCGTCAGGGCACTTCGGCAGCGCCCGGAGCTGGAAAATCGGTACCTTCCCCCCGAGATCCGGGAACTGCTGGAAGAGGATGAATAGGGGTTTTTTCGGCAAAAACGGTGGGGATTTCTTCTTATCTGAACAGCAGGCGTTTCCCGGGGTCGGCCAGCCGGCTGGGCCGGCGGGTCACATCAGGTCGCCATACCGTTTGCGGAACCGGCGCGGAACCCCTCGCATCTGCTTGAAGCTGCCCAGGCCGATAAAACACAACAGGCCGATGCCGATGACGAGGAACGGCTGAAGGGCATACCGTCGGCAGTTTCCACAGATACCACGCGCGCCCGCATGCGGGCCTCAGTCCTTCAGGTCGTATTCCTTGATCTTCCGGTAGAGCGTTCGCTCACCGATCCCCAGAATGTTCGCCGCCCGCTCGCGGTTGCCGTCGACCATCTTCAGTGTGTTGCGGATCAGTTCCTTCTCCGCTTCCTCGATGCTGATGCCGGTCAACTGCTGCAGGCCCTGATCGCCCGGACCCGTGGGGCGGATCTGAATCTCCGGAGGGATGTCGTCTACGGTCAGCCGGTCGCCACCGGCAAGGACGACCATATTCTCCACGGCGTTCTTGAGCTGCCGGACGTTGCCCGGCCAGGGGTAGGCCATCAGCACGCGGCGGGCCTCGGTGGTCATGCCCTTGATCTTCGTGCCGTGCTTCTCGTTGGCTTGGGCGATCATGTGCTCGACCAGCGGCGGGATATCTTCGCGCCGGTTCCGCAGCGGCGGAATCTCGATGGTCACGCCCTTGATGCGGAAGTAGAGGTCCTCGCGGAACTCCTTCTTCTCCACGCGGTCGGCCAGATCGGCGTTGGTGGCGCTGATGATCCGGACGTCGACCTGCCGCGGCTCGTTGGCCCCGACGCGGACGACCTCTCCGTTCTCCAGCACGCGCAGCAGCTTGGCCTGCATGGGCAGCGGCATGTCGCCGACTTCGTCCAGGAACATCGTCCCGCCGTCGGCGTGCTCGAACCGCCCCTCCCGCTCGCCCGCGGCGCCGGTATAGGCACCCTTCACGTGGCCGAACAGCTCATCTTCCAGCAGCGTCTCGCTCAGGCCGGCACAGTTGATGGCCACGAACCGCTTGTCGGCCCGCTGGGAGTTCTGGTGGATCGCGTTGGCGATGAGTTCCTTGCCCGTCCCGGACTCACCGAGGATCAGCACCGGCAGGTTCGTCCGCGCCACGCGCCGGCAGGTGTCGAGAATCTTCAGGATCTCCGGGGAGTTGCCGACGATCTGCTCGAACCCGTAGCGGTCGTCCAGGCGTTCGCGGAGTTCCTTGATCGTGCGGCGCTGGGCGGTGTGCTCCGCCGCCCTGCCGACCACGGCCCGGATCTCGTCCAGGTTCAGCGGTTTCTCGATGTAGTCGAACGCGCCCTGCTGCAGGGCAGAGCGACACGTGTCGACGCTGCTGTGGGCGGTGATGAGTATGACCTTGGCCCCGGGCTGCTTTTCCATGGCCGCCTGGAGCACGCCGAGCCCGTCGATCGGGCCGCCGAGCATCAGGTCGGTCAGGACAATATCGAACGGCTGGGTGCCGAGGCGAGCGACCGCGGTCTCTCCGTCGTTGACCACGGTGCAGCGATGCCCCTGCCGCTTGAGGCCTTCCTCGATGGCCTCGGCGTGGGCGGCTTCGTCCTCGACGATCAGGATGTCTGCAGTTGCATTCTCAGCGGTAGACATAAGACCCCCCAAGGTACCTGCCGAGCCAGCCGGTGTCAACGCAGAGCCGACGGGTTTGGACCCGCCTGGCGATCGGCCTCGCCGTTTTTCCCCTCTTCCGCGTGGTGGGTCGAAACTGCGGTGACTCCGCCCCGGCAGGGGCGGGAAGCTAGTAGCCCCGGGTGACCGAAGGGAACCCGGGGACAGGAAGGGCCTGAAAAGATGAAGAGCCCCGGCAGGGGCGAAAGACTCAAAGTGGCCGCGGAGGCGCGGAGGGCACGGAGGTCATTCATGGGCAGAGGGCTGTCAGCCACGAACAACGCGAACAACGCGAACTTGTTTCCGAAGCGGAGTTTTCTTCCGCGTGGTGGGTCTCCCGACCCACCACGTCAACCGGCGACCATTACGGCCCTCCTGGCCCGTTGGCGGGTCGGGAGACCCGCCAACCTCAAAAATGCTTCCCCCTCTTCCGCGTGGTGGGTCTCCAGACCCACCACGTCAACCGGCGACCACTGCGAATCTCCCTGACCCGTTGGCGGGTCGGGCTTGCCTGCCGGAGGCAGGAGACCCGCCAACCTGTGGGAGGGATCTGAAGCCTACCCGTCACTCAATATCCAGCACGATGCCGGCGGTGAGCATACGGAAGCCGTCGGCCTTTTCCTGCCCTGCCTGGATCCAGACCCGGTTGTCTTTCTTGAGTTGTTTCGGGTCGAGCGGGATTTCAGCGAACCCGACACCGGTCCCCAGCGGGATGAACTTGCCTTCATCGCCGAGCCGGGCGAATGCCCCCGCCCCGTCGGCGCCGATCCGCAACACCGCCCGCTTGACCTTCGACCGATCTTCCGGCAGCTCAACCGGGATCCGGACCGAACGGATCTCGTCCGGGTTGACCTTCATGAGGATCGAATCGCTGAAGAACTGTTTCCGCTGAATCTGCGGGCCCTTGGCCGGCGTGCCGTCCAGCTCGAACACGAACCGCACCGCCGACCGGCCGGGAATCTGAACGGTCCCGTCGCAGCACTCTTCGTCCACCGAAATCTTGCCGGTCTTGATCCTGAGCTTGCGGGCCTTGTTGTCCACTTCCACCCAGCTCCGATGTCCGCTGCGGAACGTCGTGCCCTTCGGCGCCTTGACGCTCATCTTGACCGGTTTGGCGGACTGGTGATCGTTGAACACGATGACCACCAGCTTGCCGCCATGAATGCTCGCGACCGGCCAGACGTCCGCGTCGACAGACTCTGCCTTGACCAGCTGCCCGCGGAGCGGCTTGAACATCCTGAAAACGAACTCATCCCCGCCAAGCCCCCAGCCGGGCTTGTTGGCACCGTGGGTCGTCCGCGTGACGGCCTTGTCGGGCACGGAATGGATCATGTAGGTGATGTCCCGCATGCCGTAGGTGTAGGCGCCGACGGCGGACCGCAGTTGGTCGTCTGTCTCGCCGCCCTTGGCCTTGCCGACGGTCTCGCTCCCGGGCAGTTGCGTGTCGGCCTTGCCTCCGCATTCGGTGTTGTACCCGCGCAGCCACCGGTCGTACTTCGTTTTCCCGTAGGCGGTCACCACCTCGTAGCTCGCCGCCACGCGTCGCGGGTCACTGTGATAGTGGTGCTCGTAGATCCCGTCCAGGTGCTTCCATGAGCTGTCGATGGTCGGTTTGATGAGCATCTCCCACGCTTTCCAGTCGCCGGTGTAGATTCCGAAGCCCCACCCTGCCACCACGTGGACGTCCGGGTTGGTGGTCTTGCAGGCCTTCGCGAACGGCTGGAGCATCCACGTGTAAAACTGGGCATTCTGCTTGCCGGACCAGTAGCTCACCTGCGTCGGGTCGCGTCCCCACCAGGTTTCCACGTTCTTGAACTTCCTGCCGCGGAACTCGTATTCATAGCCCGCCGGGTGGAACCGCCCGATGTAGTTGTACGCCAGGTACGCCTGCAGGTCGGTATGCCCGTTCATGTGAACCGAGCGGACCGCCTTGCCCCAGACCAGGTGCTCCAGGGGCTCATCCCAGCCCTTGATGGTCATCGGCTTGCCCTCGGCGCGACCCTCGGTCTCGTAGAATTTCGGGTCGTAGTTGACGCCCGGCTTGTAGGACCAGTTCAGGAACGGCTCGTTCCAGAATTCGGCGATGACCACGTGATCCATCCCCTTGGCCTGGTTGGCGAAATCGGTGCCCAGCTTCTCGAAATGCTGCTTCCAGTCTTTCTTCGTCAGCAGCAAGGCCGGGTGGTAGCGGTCGCCGAGACAGTCGATGACGACGCTCAGCCCCTTCCAGTCATCCCGTTTGTCCGGATCGGTCGGACTGCCGTGCGGGCCGCCGTGCATCTGGCGGGCGCAATCCAGCCCCCACTGATCGATCATCTTCGGATCCAAATCCGTCCAGTGCACGCCGAACAGGCCCTTGGGCACCTGTGAATACCCGTTGACGCTGATGGTCTTGCCCGTTACCTCCACGGAGACCGGTTTGGCGGGCTGCTTCTCAGCTTTCTCAGCCGCAGAGACCTGCGAGACAAGCACCAGAGCAAACGACAGCGTAATGAATCCGATTCTACCGGCCATGATGGGCCTCCTGAGCGAAATGAGTTGGGAAATTCCTGTCACCGGTACATTGTTGTCAGACCGTGCGGGCAATACCAGTGGTTTATGACGGCGCGAAGTAATTGAAGCAAAACGCCAAGCGGGGCCGCCGCAGGCGGGTGCATGGCTCTGCTCTTCGCTTCAACTATTTCAGGCCTTTGGCCTGTACAACGTAAAGGTGTGGGGTGCGAGAACCCGGGGTCCTCTGTAATGATCCAACTCGCGCATCCCCTGCATCTCCTGCCTCCCTGCTGAACAGATACCGGCGGCCGTGCACATACGCAGGCGAATCCATCGCCCACGGAACGCTTTCTCCTTGCAACCCGACTTAATGCTTTCTTAACATGACTTCATACTACCGTAACGCTATCTTAACGGCTCTAGGCAAGAGCGTTCCTTCCGGGCAGAACATCTCCCGGCCGGAGCTCTATGGTCGCAGAAGCCCCCACCGTCCCCCGCGGGTATTCGACGCCCCTGCCGGGACAGGTCGCCCTCGGGGCGATCGCGTATTGACAGGAGCAGAAGGATCTCATGGACCTGATTTTAGGTGCTACTCAGGCAGACGCCGAAAACTGGCGCACGTACATGGAAATGGCGTTCACCGTAGTTGGTGGACTGGCGATATTCATGTTCGGCATGGCGCAGATGTCGGACGGTATGAAACGCATCGCAGGCGGACCGCTCCGCTCCATGTTGAGTCGGACGATCAAGTGGCCGATCATCGGACTGCTGACCGGCACCGGTGTGACGGTGCTCATCCAATCCAGTTCCGCAACATCTGTCATAACCGTAGGTTTGATCAACGCCGGTCTGCTTTCGCTCAAACAGGCACTGTCGATTATTCTCGGCGCGAACATCGGTACCACGATCACCGGCTGGATCGTAGCCTCGTTTGCCGGTTACAGGGCGTTGAAGATCACCGCCTATACGCTCCCGATTGTGGCGATCGGCTTCACCTTCCTGACGTTCTTCAAGCGTCCGAAGCTCAAGAACATCGGCATGATCCTGTTCGGGCTGGGCATCCTGTTCCTGGGTTTGAGCCTGATGAAGGACGGCATGGGCGATCTGGGCGACAAAGAAGGGTCCCCGCTGATCCAAGCCATCCGGGCCATCGGGGATCAGCCGTGGCTGGCGATCCTGGCGGGCGTGTTCTTCACGATGGTCATCCAGAGTTCATCGGCGTCGATTGCGATGGTCATCCTGGTAGCCATTGGCGGAGGTTTCTCCTCAGACCCGTACGACAGCCTGCGGATCGCCATACCGTTTGTTCTCGGTGACAATATCGGTACCACGGTCACTGCCCAGATCGCGGCCCTGCAAAGCAATATCAACGGCAGACGCGCTGCCATGGGACATACGATTTTCAACGTGTTCGGCGTGCTGGTCATGCTGCCCTTCATCTGGTTCACGGACCTGTATGCGGGGCTGATCTACAACCTCGGCATCTGGATGAACCTGGACATGCAGTGGCAGATCGCCCTGGCTCATACCCTGTTCAACGTGACGGCCGCGGCGCTCTTCCTGCCGCTTCTGGGCATTCTGGAGCGGACGGTGGTAAGGATCCTTCCGAGTCGCCGGGAAGACCACGAGGACGAGTTGCCGGTCGTGCTGGAGCGACACCTGCTGGACACGCCGGAACTGGCGATCCATCAGGCCAAGAGTGAAATCGCCCGCATGGCAAAAACCGCCCGCAAAGCTCTCAAGCAGAGCCTCAAGGCCATCCTCTACGACGACCAGAAGGCCATCAAGAAGGTCTACAAGCACGAGGACAAGCTGGACGAGTTCCAGACGGAAATCACCCGCTACGTCATCGAACTGTCGCAGCGGAAAATCGGGCCGGGCCTGGCCGACCAGATGCCGGTGCTGCTGCACACGGTCAATGACCTTGAACGTGTGGGCGACCACTCCATGAACATCGCCGAAATCGCCGAACGCAAGATCGGCAACCGGCAGAAATTCACCGACAAAGCCACAGCCGACCTGTCCGAGATGGGCACCGAACTCAGAGCGATGGCCAAGGGAATCCAGAACGTAATTACCGACGGCGACATCGAGGGTGCCCAATCGGCCCTGGTCCACGAGCGGAAAGTCAACGAGATCCAGAAGATCGCCCGGCAGGATCACGTCGATCGCTGGTGCTCCGAAGGTGAATGCGACGCGATGACCGGGCTGACGTTCGTGGACTGCATCGACAACTTCGAGAAGATCGGCGACCACCTGGCCAACATCGCCGAAAGCGTGATCCAGGGCGGCAAATGGCTGGGAGAGGAAGACGCCCATCGGACGACGAGCGAGAAGTTCGGCGAAATGGGCGAGGAAGACTACCTCGAAACCGCCCGCGGCGACCGTCATGGCAAATCGCCCGCCGAATCGGGCGAAGTGCCCTCCAGGCCGTAAGCTCCAATTACCATCACACCAGTGGAAAAGCCCGGGAACGGTCCCGGGCTTTTCTTTTGCTCTCTTCGACCATCGGCGCGAGGCAACGAACTCTCACCCAGCCGCCGATTCCGCCATGCCATAGCCGCTTACGGAAGGAACCTGGCTTCCTTGAGCTTGCGGGGCAGATACTCCTGTGCGACAAACTCCAAACCGTGCTTGGCCAGTGCCTGCTGTTCGACGCGGCGGCCCCGTTTCAGGATCTTCTTGATCGCCTTCTGCCACTGCTTGTAGTGCCGGATGAACGGGTCGTTCTTCATCGCATCCTGGGCCCGCTTGATGTCCACCTCCTTCAGCGGGTGCGTCGGCAGCTCGTATTCGTCGATGTCATCGGGCGTTACGCCCAGGAACTTCGCTCGCGGAACGCAGAAATAATCGTTCAGGTGAGCGGCGTTGCCCGAGCCGACCTTCAGCGTGCGATAGATGTTGAAGTACCCGTACGGATCGCCGTCGGTAAACACATAGACGGGCAGGTTCTTCTCATCCGAGAGCCGCCGGACGAACCGCCGGCACGCCCGGCTGGGCACACCGCCCATCGAAACCAGGATGCAGTGCTGCTTGTCGAAGAAGTCCTCCTCCACCAGCCGCTCGAACATGCCCTTGGTTTCCACCGCGAGGATGAACTTCGCCCTGGTCTTGAACTTCAGCTCCTCGACCACCGTCGGCACGCTGTAGGCGCCGCTGCCGAATTTCGTGCAATCGATCTCCAGCTCGTCGCCGGTTCGGCGGTCGCGGTCGATGACGATCAGCTCACCGGCCACCTCGCCACCGTGCTCATCGGCGCGGAAATGCAGCTGCTCGCGGTTGACGCCCAGCATCGCTTCCACGTCGTCCATGACGGTATCCGACTCGTCCTGGCCGGCAAACGCTGCCTCACCCCAGTTGTAGGCCTGGTAGTAGGCTTCTCGCTTGGTGGAATGCCGGCCGGTCTCGACAAGGTCCTTGCTCATGGCGAGCATCTTGAGCGACTGGGCAAAGGTCTTGACGGTGTTGACCGTCAGCGTGCGGATCTTGTTCTTGCCGCGGAGCTGGAAATGTCCGCTTTTGGCGTTGTACCGCACGTTGGACAGCGAGCGGATCGGCAGCTTCATCGTCGGTTTCTGCCGCTTGCGGATGTTCTTGTATACGTTCTCCGCCTCGGACTCGATCTGCGGGACGATCGTCTCGGCGGGCTTGGATTTCTTGCGGGCTGCCATGGGGGCAGGTCCTTTCCGGCTTTAGAGCGAGTGACAACACTCTTTTCCTGTTCAGCCGGCTGCAAATGCCCCTGCCTGCGTCCGGCGGCATCGGCAATGCTACGGCATTGCCTGCTTCGCCGTCCTTGTCAGGAACGCTTTCGCCGACACTGAACCACGAAATTACTTCTGTCACTCACTCTGGATAACAACATGACGCCGCCTCCCGCCCGGCTGAGACCGGCGGTTGGCGACAACTGCTCGTTGAGACCCCCAGCCTACCGGACCGGCACCGCATCGGCAAGGCCGTATGACATGATGCGGCGGTTGGCCATCGCCATCAGGTCGCCGCGCAGAACCTGACCGACGTCCGCGGTCAGCAGTTCGTATTCGATCTGCCCGGCGAGGATGCGCCCGGTCGTCCGCGAGACGCCCCAGCTCTTTGCAATGACCATGCCCAGCCAAGATTTGTCCCACAGCGTGGCCGTGCCGTCGTCGTGGACCACGCGGAGTCGAAGCGAAGCACGCAACCGGAACCCGTGGAACTCTTCCATGGCGATGGCCGCGTCATCAAACCGGGCCCGGCGGAGGACTTTGACGGCCATCTCGAGCAAGGCAGCCGTCGTCAAACAGCGTGAGGTCTTCTTGAGGTAGATCCCGACAGCGAGGGCAAGCTCGAACGCGTCGAGATACCGCCCTTCATCGGCGAGATCCATGGCCCGCCACATGGACGCGGCGAGCTTCGAGACGTCGAAATTTTCCGTGCTCCCGTCCCGTTTGAGCACCTGAACCTTCCGTGATTCAGTCATTGGGCACCTCCCTGTGCACCCGGGGTTCGCGACAACGTGCCGCGTGTTCAGTTGTCCTGGAACCCGAACAGGTCTTTCTGTCCGGGGCTGACGTTCGGCGAGTTCTGGATTCCTTCGGCTTCCTGGATCAGTTCACCCACATCCGCGAACTGCCTGTAAACGCTTGCGAAGCGGACGTATGCGATCTTGTCCACCTTGCGCAACTGCTCGCTGACGATGTCTCCGATGAAGCTGGACGGGACCTCCTTGTCGCAGCGGCGGAACATTTCCTCTTCAGCACCTTCCACGACTTCCCGGAGCTGATCGTCGCTGACCGGCCTTTTGTAGCAGGCGTTCTGCAGACCGGCGATCACTTTAGTTCGGTCGTAGGGCTCGCGAGATCCATCCTTTTTCACGACAGTCAGACGAACCGATTCCTCAGGGCGCTCATAGGTGGTGAACCTGCGATCGCACGAGAGGCATTCCCGACGGCGACGGACAACCTTTCCGCCTTCGCTACTGCGGGAATCGACAACCTTGTCGTTATCCTGTCCGCAGAAGGGACATTGCATGATGACGGCCTCAGAACAGAGACATACGCCAGATATAGGATCCGGTATAGAGTAGCGTGCCCATATCTTGAGGTCAACCCATTCTCCGATGTTTCCCCGGGTTTCCTCGCAGCCCCTGCTTCACGCGCATAGCCGCCGGCGCATTTCAAGCAGCGGCAGCGCTCCGACGCGGCCAAACTGCCCGTGATTGTGCCAAACCTGCCCTCGTTTCGGGCCGATACTTGTTTTACGGAACAGGAGTCTGGGCGATGATTGCCTCGTTGGCACAACATATTATGACGGACACCGAGTGGCTGTTCACTGCAGCGGCACGGCTGGGGCTGGCCGCCGCTCTGGGCGGACTGATCGGCATGGAGCGGGAGCACCACGGGCGCAGCGCCGGGTTGCGCACCCAGATGCTGGTGGCGATCGGTGCAGCCCTTGTGATGCTCGTAAGTCTCCATTTTGCAGAAGTTTTCGGCGGTTCACTCAGTGAGCGGATTCGGGTGGATCCTGCACGTGTGGCATACGGTGTCATGACGGGCATCGGTTTCATCGGCGCCGGTACCATCATGCGCCACGGGGCGGGCATCCGGGGTCTGACCACCGCAGCGAGCCTCTGGTGCACTGCCGCGGTGGGGCTGGCCAGCGGGTTCGGGATGTTCCTGATCGCCTCCGTCGCGACGCTTCTTATTCTCTTCACGCTGACGTTCATGGTGAAACTCGATGCGTGGATGCCCTCCCGGGTAGCGAAGAAACTCACGCTGCAATTCCCGCTCGGACAGAATACGCACCTCCACGACGTACGAAATGTCCTTACCGGACGCGGAATCCAGATCGTAAATTACAGTTACGCCGCACTGGATGAACAGCACGTGGAGATCATCAAACTGGACGTGACGCTTCCGTGGCAGTGCGATCTGTCGAACCTGACCACGATCCGCAAAGACCTGCCCGCCCTGCAGGCCTTCCACGTGGATTGACGCAGGTGAAATGCCCGGCGCGGACGGGCCGTGAAGACGATGCGACTCAGCAGCCGGTTCTCCGGATTGCTGCTGCAGGGAGAGAACATGCAACGCAGGAAACTCATACTACCGATTGTCGCGCTCATTCTTGCCCTGACGGGGACCGCCCGGGCCGAGGATCTGGCCGCCGAAGCGAAGAAGATCGCCCGCGACGAGGTCGGCAAACTCGGCAGCAAGTACTCCGCTCAGGTGGACCCGCACCGGCACCTGATCTTCATCAGCGCCCTGGACAGCCGCTCGCTGCAGCAGACCCGCGACCTGTTGCTGGCCTACACCGATGCCCAGCGCCGCACGCTCCTTGGCGAGAAGCCCCAATGGAACATCACGATCATCCTGCCGACCAAGGATGACTACGAGAACAACTTCAACCCGCCCAAGGGCGCCATCGGGTACTACCAGTCCGGGAAGAAGCGGGTGATCTCCATCGATCGCGGCAGGACGCTTATCCACGAGTTCACCCACGCCCTGCACGCTGCCGATGCCTCGGCGGCCCGGCAGGTGCACCCCATGTGGGTCAAGGAAGGGCTGGCAACGCTGTTCGAGCGGGCGAAGATCGGTGCCGACGGCCTGACTCCCCTGCTGGATACCCGCCTGCTGACCGTCCAACGGGCGATCCGCAAGGAGGAACTGCTGGAACTGGAAGACCTGCTCAAGATGGATCGGAAGCGGTTCTACGCCGACAGGCACCGCACGCTGGCCTACGCCCAGGCGCGATACCTTATGTACTACCTCCACGAGAAAGGCAAACTGCAGGCGTGGTACAAGGAGTTCAAACGCACCTGTACCGGCGACCCGACCGGAAGACAGGCGCTGCAGAGGGTGCTGTCGGCCCAGATGTTCCGCATACAGAAAGACTGGACCCGCTGGGTAGGCCGGCTCAAGCTGCCGGCAGCCGAGCGCCGATCCGGGCAGGCGAGACTGGGGGCCATCGTCGCCGTACACCCGCAGGGGGTGAAGATCGTCACGCTTCCGGATGGCAGTGCCGCAAAACAGGCCGGGCGGCTGAAAGTCGGTGACGTCATCACCCGGATCGACGGCAAACCCGTCCGGAACATGGCCGAGTTCGTCGCGGCCGTCCGCTCGTGCCGGGCCATGCAGACGGTGACCATCATCCTCAAGCGCCACGGCAGGACACAGACCATCCAGCAGCCCCTCGGGCAGCCGGACTCGGCCAGTATGAAAGCCGGCTGACGCCCGCCCGCTATTCGGTAGTCATCGCCCGGACGACGTACATTCCGATAAACAGCACCGCGAAAATGTGCACGATCAGCGGGCACTGCTTCGGCTTGCCGATGATCACCTTGGCCAGCGCGTAGCTGATGAACCCGATGGCGATTCCGTCGGCGATCGAGTAGGCCAACGGCATGACGATCATGGTCAGGAACGCCGGCAGCGCCTCGGTGATGTCATCCCAGTCCACGTCGCGGACCGCCCGCACCATCAGGGCCCCTACAAAGATCAACGCCGGGGCGATCATCGGATACTTGATGATCGGAACCCCCGCCTCGGTGGTCCCCAGCGTCACCCCGCCGCCGATGACCCGCACGACCGGCTGGAAGAACATCGCCAGCAGCATCAGCAGACCGGCGACAATCGCCGCAAGGCCCGTTCGCGCACCGGCCTGAACGCCGGTGATCGATTCGATGTAGCTGGTGACCGTGCTCGTTCCCAGCAGCGCCCCCGCCACGGTGCCTCCGGCGTCGGCAGCCAGTGCCCTCTCGGCGCGGGGCAGCACGCCCATTCGCACCAGCCCGGCCCGCTTGGCTACGCCCACCAGCGTCCCGACGGTGTCGAACAGGTCCATGAACACCAGGATGAACACCAGCGCCAGCAGGTTCAGCAGGCCGCCGGAGGTTACCCGCTGCCAGATCCCCCCGAACCCGCTCAGCGCCCCGCCGACGGTTTTTTCCAGCCCCGTCGGGACGGCCACGATCGACTCCGGCGACTGTACCGCCGGCCAGCCGAACCACGCCCCGAACATCCAGCTCAGCAGCGTCGTGGCGATGATCCCCACCAGCACCGCACCCGGAACCCGCCATGCGGTCAGCAGCAACGTCACCGCCAGCCCGAATACCGTCAGCAGCGCCACGTGGTTGCCGCTCAGCGGGGCCAGCGTCACCATTGTCGGTTCGCTGTGGGTGATGATGTTCCCGAACTGCAGCCCGATCAGGGCGATGAACAGGCCGATGCCCGCGGCGATGGCGCTCTTGAGCGAATCCGGGATCGAGTTGAGCAGCATCGAGCGGAAACCCACGAACGACAGGCCGAGGAAAATCAGACCGGACAGCAAGGTGATCGCCAACCCCTCCTGCCAACTCAGACCGAACGCCGCTCCGCAGATGACAAACGCGAAAAACGCGTTGTGTCCCATCCCCGGAGCCAGCGCGATCGGGTAGTTCGCCAGCAGACCCATCAGCACGCATCCGATCGCGGCGGCGATGCAGGTGGCCATGATCACACCGTTCGCGTCCATATCGGCCGCGGACAGAATCGACGGCTGGACGAAGATGATGTAACTCATCGCCATGAAGGTGGTAATCCCGCCCATCACTTCGCGGGTCACGGTCGTGCCGCGTTTGTCGATCTTGAACAGACTCAGCATGTTCGGCCTCCGTAGTTGTGTCGAGCGATTGTTCCCGCTCCGGACGCTGATGTCAACCGCAAGCCGAGACAGGGTTACCAGCGTGACTGACAGAAACATTGCCATGGTTCAGCGTCGGCGAAAGTGTTCCTGACAAGGACGGCGACCTGCCTGCCGGCAGGCAGGGGCGTTTGCAGCCAGGTGAACCGGAAAAGAGTCTTGTCACTCGCTCTAAAGGCTGGCATTGTGAAACACATCAGGCTAGTATCCCCGACAGCATTCGGCGGCCGCTTGGCCCCGACCAGGATGAAGTCGCAGACCACGATCGATGAACAGGACAGTACCCTTGGCTGAGCTGAAGCGTGAACTCGGATTCTGGGACGTTTTCTGTATTGCCTCCGGAGCCATGATCAGTTCCGGTTTGTTCGTGCTGCCCGGGCTGGCGTTCAAGCACGCCGGGCCGGGAGTGGTTCTGTCCTATGCGCTGGGCGGGATATTGATGATCCCGGCCATGCTGTCGCAGGCGGAATTGGCCACGGCCATGCCACAGTCCGGCGGAAGCTACTTCTTCATCGAGCGGAGCATGGGAGCTCTTCCGGGCGTGTTGGCAGGGCTGGCCAACTGGTTTTCCATCGCCCTCAAAAGCGCGTTCGCGTTGATCGGTATCGGGGCATTCGCCCGCCTGATCTGGGGCCCGAGCATCCAGGACTGGATGATCAAGTCCATCGCCATCGCGTTCTGCCTGGGGTTTACGTCGCTGAACCTGTTCAGCGTCAAGCACGTCGGGCGGCTTCAGATGATCATGGTCGCAGCGCTCTTTGCTGTGTTGCTCATGTTCCTTGGCCTGGGATTGCCTCAGGCTCACGCGTTTTATCTTGAAGGCTTCCTCAGCAAGGGCTGCCTGGGCATTCTCGGCACCGCCGGGCTCGTGTTCGTCTCCTACGGAGGGCTCACAAAGGTCGCCAGCGTCGCCGGAGAAATCCGCAACCCGGGCAGGAACATCCCCGGCGGTATGTTCGCAGCCAGCATCATCGTATCGTTCCTGTACGTGGGGGCGGTGTTCGTCATGGTCTCGACTCTCCCGCCGGGGAAGATCCACGATCCGGACTCCGGGCGGTTCAGCCTCACGCCCCTGAGCCTCACCGCCAGCGAAATCATCGGCCAATGGGGCATGATCGTGGTCTCGCTGGCTGCGATGCTTGCCTTCTTCACCACCGCCAACGGGGGGATTCTCAGCGCCTCTCGCAGCCCGATGGCGATGAGTCGCGACGGACTGCTACCGGAGTTCTTCCGGTCGGTATCGAAGAAATTCAATACGCCCTACGTCAGCATCCTGCTGACCAGCGGCTTCATGATCCTCGTGGTGGCCGCCCTCCCGATCGAGGCGCTGGTCAAGGTCGCCAGCACGATGATGCTGATGCTCTTCGTGCTGGTGAACGTGGCGGTTCTGATCATGCGCTCGAGCAAGCTGCAGAACTACCGGCCGCTGTTCCGCACGCCCTGCTACCCGTGGATTCAGGTGAGTGGGATTGTCGCCTATCTGATCCTGATCGCCGGGATGGGCCTGGTGCCGCTGATCACCACGGCCATATTCGCAGTCGGAGGCGTTCTGTGGTACGTGGTTTACGTCCGCCAGCGCATCAGCAGGGAAAGCGCCTTCGTCTACATGGTGCGGAACCTGGTGTCCAAGAAGATGCGCCGCGGACGATTGGAGGAGGAACTGCGCGAGATCGCTTTGGAGCGGGACCAGGTAACCCATGATCGGTTCGACCGTCTCATCGCCGATTGCGTGATTCTGGACATCAATGAACCGATACCCGCAAAGGAAATGTTCACCACCGCAGCCGCCGAACTGGCCCCCCGCACCGGGCTGTCGGAGGAAATCCTGCTGGAACGGTTCCTGGAACGGGAGAAGCAGTCCAGCACCATCGTCAAACCCGGCGTGGCCATCCCACACGTGATCGTCCCGGGCGAGGACCGGTTCGACATCGTGCTGGTCCGCTGCAAACAGGGCATCAAGTTTTCCGAAGTCGAGGAGCCGGTTCATACCGCCTTTATCCTGATCGGGTCGCCCGATGAGCGGAATTACCACCTGCGGGCACTGATGGCCATCGCTCACATCGTGGAGGAACACCGGTTTACCGAGCGATGGCTGGCGGCCCCGGAACAGGAAAACCTGCGCGACATTCTGCTGCTGTCAGGCCGTTGCCGGAACGCCTGAGCGCCCGTTCCAACAACGCGTCGGGCGGAAAAGTTTCTCGTGACATTCTTCACAGAAAACGCTACCCTGCTCAACTCTTCTGACCCAATTGCGGTTGGGTGGGGTATACTGAGTAACAAACCATGGCAGGCTTCCCTACAAAACGCATGCGACGATTGCGTACGTCGTCTCCTCTCAGGGAGATGCTCTCGGAAGTTGTTCTGCGCAAAGAGGATCTGGTCGCGCCCATTTTCGTCCGCGAGTCCGGCGGCGAGGCCCGGGAGATCCCGTCCATGCCCGGTCAATACCAGTTTTCGGTCGACCGGGGCGTCCAGACCGCTCAGCGATGGTACGAAAAGGGGCTCAAAGCGGTGCTGGTGTTCGGGATTCCCGAGACCAAGGACGCCGTCGGCAGCGAAGCGTGGAACGATTCGGGCCCGGTTCAGCGTTTTACGGGTGAGCTCAAGCGGCAGGTTCCGGAGATGCTGGTCATCACCGACCTGTGTCTGTGTGAGTATACCGACCACGGGCACTGCGGCGCGTTGCGCGGCGGCAGCGACGGAAATCGCCGCGTTGCCAATGATGAAACGCTGCAACTGCTGGCACGAACAGCCGTATCGCAGGCCCGGTGCGGAGCGGACATTGTCGCACCCTCAGCCATGATGGACGGGCAGGTCTCTGCCGTCCGCGCGGCGTTGGATGAGCATGAACTGGAAGACACAGCCGTCCTTTCCTACTCGGTGAAATTCGCTTCCAATCTGTACGGTCCGTTCCGCGATGCGGGCGAATCGGCCCCGCAGTTCGGCGACCGACGCGATTACCAGATGGACTTTCGTTCGCCCCGTCAGGCGATACTGGAAGCTGAATCCGATATTGCAGAGGGGGCGGACATGATTATGGTCAAGCCGGCCGGTGCGTACCTCGACGTGCTCAGCGAGGTCCGGCGACGGTTTGACGTTCCGCTGGCAGCCTATCACGTCAGCGGCGAATTTGCCGCCATCAAGGCTGCGGCGGCGAAGGGTTGGCTCGATGAGCGGGAGGCAGCCACGGAAATTGTAACCGGCATCAAGCGTGCCGGGGCAGACGTGATCATCACGTACTTTGCCGAACAGCTCGCGGAGTGGCTATAAAGGTAAGATATGACTTCATTTAACGCGTTTCAATCCAGCGGCGGAAGCAGGGACTGCGGAAGTTTCTTCCTGGACGTGGTCGGCCGGTTCGGGCCGGACCAGGTCAATGTCAACTGGTTGGAGACCCCGCGTCCGACGAACGAACAGATCGAGGAAATGATCGACAACGCCTGGAGCAATGAACTCAAGAAGGCCAAGACCATCGGCAGGCGGCTTTTCAACGGGCACCTCTGCCGCGTCATCGACTACAAGGCTCAGGACAGCCGCTTCCATGTGACGCTCGGCCCGGTCGGGTACCGGGAATATATCGGCACCAACCTGACCCAGGCCCACGTGCGATACCTGCACGGCCCGGAGGTGCTGGCCGACCCGCTTGGCGTGTACGCACCGATCACGACTTCCGACGGGTTCCTGCTCATGGGCCGACGCAGCCAGTGGGTCGCTCATCACGCGGGCAGGATTCACCCCTTCGGCGGCATGGTGGAACCCGCCGACGATCAGGCCGACGCGCCGGACCCGTTCGCCTCGCTGACCAGCGAACTGCAGGAAGAGACCGGCCTGGAAGACGATCACCTCACCGAGGTGCTCTGTCTGGGACTCGTGCGGGACAAGCACATCGTCCAGCCGGAGCTGATTTTCGACGTCTCCAGCAACCTGGAGATGAACACCATCCGCGAGATGTCGCGACAGGCCGACGACGCGGCAGAGCACGCCGAACTGGTGCCGGTTCTGGACCATCCCAGCGCGGTGGTCACGTTCATCGAAAAGCAGGTCGCGGAGCTGACACCCATCGCGCTGGCCTCGTTGCTGATGCACGGGCTGAGACACTGGGGCAGCGGATGGTTCGCCTCCGCTCGCGGATATCTTCGCAGCGTGATCTAACCATGTAGCACAGCACTGTTTTCCTCGCCCGAGCGTCCCCGGCGGCTCTCGGGCGTCTGTCTTGCGCTCTGCACAAACCTTTGCCGTCCGGATCTGTCCGTTTACTCAGCAGCGGATCGGCCGATATAATACCTGTGCAGAGAAACCGCCCCGTTGCGCGCACTTATACCTTCCAACCAACCGGTCCGGTGCAGCAAAGGAGCATTTACCACGAAGGGGTTCTCTCATGGCGAAGAATGTTGTGTTGAGTCTGATCGTATCGGCTTTTCTGGTCCCGGCTGTTGCCCGGGCCGCGAAAGAAGATCCGCTTGAGAAGAAACTGAAAGACGTGAACATAAGCAAACCGCTTGAGGAGGTGCTGAAGACCCTCGGCGAGGAAAGCGGGCTGACGATCCGCGTCGACTGGGACGCCGTGGCAGGTACCGGGGTCAAGCCCGAGGACAAGGTGACCCTCAAAGGCGGATCGTATACCATCGAACAGATGCTGAGCCTGACCCTGGCCCAGGTCGGCCATCCGAGAAAGCCGCTGGGTTGGTTCATCTCGGGCAATACGGTCTACGTTTCGACGCAGATGCGAGTGCTCCGGAGGCGAACCGGTGGGGAGGCGGCAACCGCATCGGACGGGAAAACGACCCCCGGAAAGGTCCGCCCTGCCGCTGCAGGAAAGCTGGCCGTCGACGGCGTGCCGATGGAAGACGTGATCCAGTTCATCCGAGACATCAGCGACATCAACATCCACGTCAACTGGACCTCGCTGAAACTCGTCGGAATCGACAAGAAGACCCCCATCACCATCAAGGCCCGCAATATCACCATCGCCCGGGCCCTGGACATGCTGACCGACCAGATCAGCGCCGACGCCGACGTGCTCAGCCGCGTCTACTGGATTATCGATGA
>JBKHHU010000063.1:0-15682 GCA_046539045.1 Phycisphaerae bacterium | reverse complement strand
GACGGTTCGCGCCGGCGGGGCAACTTTCACCTGCACCGTGGATGACAGCGGCAAGGTGACGTTCGACAACAAAACCAGGTAACACTCGCGGACCCCCAAACGCCGGCCAGGGGACGGGAACAGTATATCCCGTCCCTTGGCTTTGCGCTTTTAAGTGCTATCTCAGGCGGAACTGTTTCCGAAACTCTCCGGGCGTGGTTCCGACGCGTTTTCTGAAATGGCTGCCGAGATGGGTCGCGTCGCGATAGCCGCACGCTGCGGCCAGCTCCGACACGGACAGGTCCGAATCAATCAGCATTTGTCTGGCGGCCTGGCAACGGACGCGGTGAATCTCATCCAGGGGCGACCGGCCGAGAAGATTTCTGAACGTGCGACACAGGGTGCTGCGGGAGGTACCGACCGCCCGAAGTACGTCGTTGACGTCGATCCCGTCGCATGCATTGTCGCGGATGAACCGCAGCGCCTTGGACGCGACCGGATCCGACGTAGCGATGATGTCCGTGGACTGGCGGACTTCGATGCCCAGCGGCGGCAGGAGTTCGTGGGGCTCGGGCGATGGGTTCCCGCTCATGAGGGTGTCCAGCAGCATGGCCGCTTCGTAACCGATGCGATGGACCGGAAGGCGGATGCTGGACAGCGGCGGGTGTGCAATCCGGCAGATCAGCTCGTAATTGTCGATGCCGAGAATGGCTACCTGCTCCGGGACCGGCAGTTCCAGCTCGTGGGAGGCCTCGCTGAGGACCATCGCGGGCTGATCGTGAGCGGTGAGAATGGCCACGGGTTTGGGCAGATCATCCAACCAGGCCTGCAACCGGCTGTACACTTCCGCCCGAGGCCCCGACTGAGGCAGCCAGCCGACACCGGAGGCAAACACCCGCACCTCGGGCGCCACATCGGCCACAGCCTGACGAAAGCCTTGGAGCCGGTTCTCCGAGTAGCGGGTGTTGGGGTCGCCCACGTAGCCGAAATTCTGGAACCCGAGGCTCCGCAGGTACTCACCGCCAAGTCTGCCGATGGCGACATCATCCAGGCTCACCGTTGGGAAAGGCGGCTCCGGCAGGACATTGGAGACGTTGACCACAGGCAGACGGGTCGCCCGCAGTGCGTCGACGAGTTCGGCGGTGGTGGCGTGCGAGATCAGCCCGTCCGGCTGGAATTTCATGACGTGTTCCAGCGCGACCAGGTCGTCGGTTGCTCGACTGGCGTCGTGCAGCACCCATCTCCGCGACGGCCTGGCGTAACGACAGATCCCGTGAAGGATTCCGGCATCGTTTCCGGAATGGCCGCCCCCGATGATTCCAACTCGCTGAAGCACCGTTCGACTCCTTATTCGTGACATAAAATCTATACCATGAGGTATAAAATGTGTCTAGAAGGAAGGAGTGGAATCCTCTATAGTGACGGACCGTGAACCCACATGTTTCTCATTTGCCGCAAAGGAAGACCCATGAGAAGACTGCTGCCCGCCGTGCTGTTGATCTGTTCGCTTGCCGGCTTGGCGTCTGCGAAAGTGACCGCCAAAGAGGAAACGCTGGAGCTGCCTGAATGGAAAGCCCGGCAGCAATGGCAGGAGAATCCGAGCGGGCACAGGCCGCTGTACCCGGTCAAGGGCACGCAAAAGCAGGTTGGCAAGCGCAAGCTCAAGACGATCGTGCTGGAAAACGAGTACGTCAAGGTGCAGGTGGTTCCGGAGCTTGGCGGGGTGGTCGCTCGGGCCATTCACAAGCCGACCGGCTACGATTACTTCTTCTGGGAAGGCAAACTCAAGAACTGGCTGCCGTGGTGGGAGTCGGGCGTGAAGATGAGCTTCCCGTACTACGAGCACGGGCTCGGCACGGACCAGCCGTCCGGGTACCGCGTCGTCGAGAACAAGGACGGCTCGATCACCGTCGCGACCTGGATGGAATTCAGCCGCTTCAACCAAGCCTACCATCGCAAGCGTTACGGCCGGTTCAGCAACATGATCTATACCCAGGAGGTCACCGTCGAGCCGGGCGGCAGTTACTTCAACATGACCTTCCGGGTGGTCAATCCCGGCCCGTGGAAGCAGGGCCTGCGTCTGTGGAATGACACGCTCTATCCGCGAAACCACACGAAAAAGGGGACGGTGCAGTCGACCGATCAGCCGCCGGAGGTCACGAAGACCGAGTGGGTTTTCCCCACGTTCTACGCCAGCGACCATGGCGGGGGCCACTTCGGCAAGTACGACCGGTCCCGCAATAAGATCAGCGGCATGAAGGACGGCTGGAGCAAGTCCGTCTTCGCCTGGGACATCCCGTACGGGTTCGCGGGGCTGTATTACCCGGAGGTGAAGGTCAATCGCTTGCGACTGTTCGATCCGGACGAGGCCCCCGGTGCCAAGCAGTGGTACATCGCCGACGGAAGATACAAGCCCGACAACCCCAGCCGCCACATGTACAACTTCTGCGAGTTGTGGGGCGGTAGCGACAGCGTGTTCGAGGGCATCGAGAACTGGATCGGGCCCGGGGAGGTCTACGACTACACCCACCGCTATACGCTCGTAGCGGGTCTGGAGAAGGTCGACTTCGCCAACGAACACCTGGCGATGGACATTGATCTGCAGGGCGATGAGAAGTCCGTCACCATCGCCCCGCTTCGCCGGTCGGGTAAGTGGCTGAACGTGCTGCTGGACGGCGAGAAGATCGGGCGCGCACCGATGAACCCCGCCAAGCCGGCCACTTTCTCGCTATCGGGCCCGGGCAAACTACAGGTTCTTGAGGGACGCACGCCCCGGTTCACCGGCGACATCCCGATCGTCATCCCGGACGACAAGAGCAGGCACGCGACCATCCGCAAGGCCTTCAAGAACAAGTGGCACGCCGAGATGCGAGGCACTGCCGACGAGCACGGCCAGACGTACCAAACCGCGATCAAGAACTACCCGGAAGGCTCGACCGACAAGGGCCGGGTGCTGCTCCGAGACGGTCAGATCACCGCTGCCGTTGCGTGTCTGAACAAGGCTGCCGAAAAGGACAAGGGCGAAGGCACCTACCTGCTGGGTATGGCCCTGCTGGAACAGGGCAAGCGGGCCGAGGCCCGCAAAGCGCTGGAAACCGCCGCGGACAACGGTTACCACGCCGCCCGGTACTACCTGGCGTTGATGGACCTCGCCGACGGGAACACCGACGCAGCCCGCCAGCAGGTACGCACGCTTTATATGACCAAAAACCGCGAACACTGGCAGGCCAGACGCCTCCACGCCTACCTCGTCGCCCTGGACAAGAAAAATCTCGAGCCGCTGCAGGTGATGGCGGAAATCGCCCCGGGTGATCTCTACACGCAGGCCGCCATCGCCAAGGCCGCCGGGAAGACCGGCGATGAACAGGCCCGCAAGGCGGCTGAGCAGGCCATCGAGAAGCTCTCTCGCGAACCCGGCGCCGCCAAACGCCTGAAGGAGTTCCTCGGCGTATTGGAAGGCAAATACCCGATCCCGCCGAGGATCAAGTAGCCCCGACAGAACACAGCGGAACCTCATGCTTTCGAACGCAGTCGAGCAATAGGAGCAAGAACCACATGAACCATCTGAAGAACGCATTTCTGGTGCTGCCAGCCGCCTGGTTGGTGCTGACGATGAGCGGCGCCGCCTCGGCGGAGAAGGCTTCCGTTGAGAGAACCGACCAAGTCGTCAAACTTGCCTTGGGTAACGGCACGGTGCTGGAATTCGCCCTCGACGGCGACCTGCTGCTCGGGCTCAATCAGGTGACCGTCGACGGGACGCAGCTGACCAGCGGCGATACCGTCCAGCGGCCGATCCTTGCCCAGGAATGGGAAGAAGACCGCATCGCCTGGCCGTTCATGAAGCTCGCCGACGTCAAGGCGCTCGACGACGGGTCGGTGGAAGTCACCGCCACGCTGCTGGGCACCGGCAGCGAAGATGCTTACCGCGGGCTGTTCGTCTACGGGCCGAACTTCGAGGCGGCCTTGGGCAAACGCATGACGCCCGAGCTCAAGAAGCTCAAGGAAGCTGCCGACGCCGCGGAGGGAAAGATCGAGAAGGCCCTGATGGCGGACGTGAAGTATAAAGAGCACGTCGACGAAGTTGCCAAACGCAAGGCTGCTTACGAGAAAACGAAACGCGAGAGCGATTCGTGGTACCTCAACCAGGCGAAGACGAAACTTCAGAACTACGCCCGCAAGGTTCGCGGCAAGTACGTCGAGGAATCGGCCAGCCTGCAAAAGGCGGATGAAACCATCGCCAGATACCGCAAGGCGCTGAACGAGCGGGCGATGGAAATCGGCAAGATTCACCGCGACTACTACCGCTTCGCCCACACCCGCCTGCCGTCGACGATCTGCAGCATCAACTGGCTTAAGGAGCATTACTCGCAGATCAAGCCTTCGCTCAAACCCGGCGGGACGGTGACGTGGGTAATCGCCCCCGAGAACCGCAACATCGCCGGTTGGGAGTGGAAGGGCTTCAAACGCCACTACCGGTTCGACCTGCCCGAGGGCAAGAAGGTCAACAAGCTCCGCCAGTTGGGCACGTGGGAACTCGACGGCCAAGCCGCCGGGAATACGCTGGTGAACCTCCGCTATCGCGGGCTGGGTCGCATTCAGCAGAAGCTCTCCGATGCCGGTGATGGTTCGGTCGAGGAAGCGTGGTCGACCACGGAAATCATGCCCGGCGCCGTCGGCGGGGCTCCGATGATCTCCCCGGTGGTCCCGGTCAGCAAGGACGTCAACGACCGCGGGTACGCCCTCAAGCACCGGGCCGGTGCGTGGATCTGCCACATGGCTCGCGGTGCGGGACACGGGTTTGTCGATTACCAGTTCACACCGAAGGCGGCGCTGGCGAGCTTCTACGTCCGGCAGGGCGGCCTGCGTGCTCTCGGCGAGGTGATGCCCGGCGACAAAGTCGTCAGCCAGACCGACGATGAATACTTCAAGCTGACCGGCAAGGGCAGGACGACCGACCAGGTCTACGTCGTGCTCAACACGAAAGACCAGCCGCTGAAGATCGAGGAATCCCGCACGCGGTGGCGCGAGGTCGATCAGCACGTTCGCGACCTGCTCAGCGAGGAACTCGGATTCGTCCAGTACGAGCCGCTGCCCGGGATCGGCATCCTCTCCGACGCCGGCTGGGCCGGGTACTACAAGTCGCTGGCCAACGGTGGTGTGCAGGGCTGGGCGGAGAAGAACGTTAAATTCGTCGCCTACCACAACCCGGGTTGGGTCAACGGCCGGTACCAGGGGCCGGACGGCCCGCCGAAGATGGGCGGGGGCGTCTGCAACATCTACGACTGGTGGCCGACCAAGGACGTCGTCGAGCCATGGACGCAGTTCCAAAAGGCGGCGAGCAAGGAGAAGGTCGCGTTCTACATCTGGCTCGGGCAGACGGTTTGGAAGGACGCTCCGTTTGTCAGGCGGGTCGGCTTTGACAAGAAACACTGGAGCCTCAATGGCCCGAACGACGAATTCGCTCCCGGTTACGGTGCGGTGAATATGAAGGGCAACATCTACGACGAGAAGTTCCGGAATGAATTCATCGGCCAGCTGAACAGGCTCCACGAGCAGTGTGGCTACCAGGGTTTCTGGGTCGACAGTTTCCAGAACCTGTTCATGAGCCAGCTGAACTGGGCCAACGGCACCGGCGAGTCGATGCAACGCGGCTGGTGGGAGCAGGCCGCCAAATGGTCGCGCAACGGCGTGGCGTGGATGGCTGAGTCCCACGGGTTCCCGGGCATGAGCTGTTCCATCGAGGTCCAGGACTGGGAGAAGGATGTCGAGTATTTCCAGCACGTCTGGAAGTGGCTCCGCGGGAACGAGCAGTCGCATTACAGCCCCGAACAGCTGGACGTGCTGACGTTCCGCACGATGTCCAACAAGGGCTGGATCGCTCCGGATATGTCCTACAAGACGCACGCGAACTTCCGGACCAAGAGTTTCGAGCGGCTGGCCGGCGAGTACTACACCGCGCTGCCGGACATGCGACGGCCTTACGAACTGCCCGACGGGAAGGGTATGCTCTGGTTGCCTTACGACGGCAACGGTGAAGGCGTGTGGTTCAGCTGGGACGACCAGAACGTCCCCGCCGGTGTGAAGTGCAGCTACATCCTCGATGAGAACGGCAAGAAGGCAGGAGAGGTCAAGAAGCATCATACCTACCGCGTCTCGGCGGGCGACCTGCTCAAGGCGTTCGGCGTTCGGACCGGTGGAGAGGATGACCCCCGCATCGGCAGGAAGTACGAGATGCCGGACTACGCATGGCCGGTGAAATAACGCCCTGGAACATCCCGCAACGTGGTGGGTCGGGAGACCCACCACGCGAGAAGGTACATCACCACAACGGTTGGCGGGTCTCCCGACCCGCCAACGGGACATGGCATTGGCTATGGCCATCCCGCAACGTGGTGGGTCGGGAGACCCACCACGCGGAAAGATACGTCACCTCGGGAGACCCACCACGCGGAAAGTATATCACCACGCGGGATAATGGGTGGGGAGTTGCGGAATACCGCCGCCCTCGCTATCTTCTTTCCGATCAGTAAACATGACTTCCATTGCGGAAAGGCGAGGCCGGCATGAAGCTCAAGCGGTACGAAGGCAATCCCATCGTTGCACCCGGAAAATGGCATTGGCGGGGCGTGGTGACGTTCAACCCGGGCGTGATTCTTGAAGAGGACGGCACGTTTTACATGCTCGAGCGGGCCTGCAGCAGCCTCGCGCCGCTGTACTGCCAGTTCGGCCTGCTCAGGAGTAGCGACGGCCTGCATTTCGAGCATGTCGTCGATTACCCGGTGTTCACCGCAGAGCAACTCGGCACGCCGCGAGGGACGGTGGAGGATCCCCGGCTGGTGAAGATCGGCGACACCTATTACATGACCTACGTCCACCGGAACTACGTGGCCAACTGTTTCCCCAACGGGAAAGGCATTCCGGACTATCACGACGTTTCCGACGTGCCTGACGGCGATCCGAACAACTACCGCAGCGGGATCGCCCGGTCCGAAGACCTGATCGAATGGGAGGACCTGGGGCTGGTCACGCCCGAGGACGTGGACGACCGCGACTGCGTGCTGTTCCCCGAGAAGATCAACGGCCGGTACGCCATGCTGCGTCGCCCGATGCATTACGTCGGCCCCGAGTACGGCTGCGACTATCCGAGCATCTGGATCTCGTATTCGGACGACCTGGTCCACTGGGATCATCCGCAACTGGTCGCCTCTGCCGAGAACTTCCAGTGGGAGGGGACGAAAATCGGCGCTGCCGCCCAGCCGATGAAAACCGACGACGGCTGGCTGATCCTCTATCACGGTGTGGATGACGAGGTGGTCTATCGCACCAGCGTGATGCTGCTGGACCGGGACGACCCGTCGAAGGTTATCGCCCGGAGCCCCGGATATATCCTCGAGCCGGAGGAATACTACGAACACGTCGGACTGATCATCCCGCACGTGGTGTTCCCCTCGGCCAACGTGATCAAGGACGGAACGGTATACATCTACTACGGCTGTGCCGACACCTGCATCAGCGTCGCCACCTGCCGGCTGGATGAACTGCTGGATTACGTGAAACAGTATCCGAAGAAGTAGCCTTGGTCGGGGGAGGGTAGGCGGAAATCCCGCTCACGGTTGGCGGGTCTCCCGACCCGCCAACGGGACACTGCATTCGATATGACCATCGCGCAACGTGGTGGGTCAGGAGACCCACCACGCGAGAAGGTACATCACCACAACGGTTGGCGGGTCTCCCGACCCGCCGACGCAACGGAACGGTCGGTGGGCCGGTACTTTTCGCCTGTCCGTTTGCGGGTGCAAGATTGGTCGCGGGTATGCGTTGAGCATCCTGTAAGCGAAAGGGGCGCACATGAAGAGCCTGCTGCGATTTGCCGCGACCATGGTATTGTCTGCGGGACTCGGCGCCGCGGGGGCCGGCGTTGTGATGTGGTTGTCCACCGGCAACCAGCCTGCGGAGAGAAGCGTTCGGCACCGCGTGCCGATGCACCTGATAGGCCCGGCGGGTTTGGGGAGATTCGGCTCCTGAAGAGGTCAGCCGAGATCGTCGGCCGGTTCGCCTTCACGCGGTGGGGCGAAGAACCAGACCCCTGCGCCGATCGCCAGCATCGCCAGGACGAACAGCGTTCCGCGGGTCAGCGGCTTTTCCAGGCGGGCGGCGGTGTCCAGCACCCATGCCGACGGTTTGGCGGGTTCATACTGGAAGGCGGGCTTGACGGAGAGCGGCTCGACATCGGGATAGCGGGAATCGACGATGATCATCCCGCCGTCGCGCTGCAGGCCGAGATGGTCGCGGGCGAGTCTCTCGTTGATCCGGGGGTTGGTCTGGACGTCGGTAATCAGCCGCTCGTTGGCGGCCACCATGGATCGGGCCTGGGCGTTGGTGGATTTGAGCGTGTCGCGATGGTAGCGGGCCATCGCCAGCCGCGCGTAGCTGGGCAGCAGCACGATGCTGGCCAGGATGGTCATCGCCATCCCGGCCAGCACGCAGAAACCTGCTGTCCGCACTATCGCGGAGAGAACGTCGGAAGCATCCGACGGGTCGGTTCGGTTAGCCTTTTTTCCACATGGACGCGCCATAGACAGCCCTGTCACCCAGCGTTTCCTCGATGCGGATCAGCTGGTTGTACTTGCAGATGCGGTCGGTCCGGCTGGCCGATCCGGTCTTGATCTGACCGGTGTTCATCGCGACGACCAGGTCGGCGATGGTGGTGTCCTCGGTCTCGCCGCTGCGGTGGCTGACCACGGCCGAGAAGTTGTTGTTCATCGCCAGGTTGATCGCGGCGTAGGTCTCGGTCAGCGTACCGATCTGGTTGACCTTGATGAGAATGCTGTTGGCAGAGTTCTCGTCGATGCCCTTCTGCAGGAACTTGACATTGGTGACGAACAGGTCGTCGCCGACCAGTTGCACCTTGTCGCCCAGGCGGTCGTTGAGCTTCTTCCAGCCTTCCCAGTCGTCCTCGGCCAGGCCGTCTTCGATCGACCGGATCGGGTACTTTTCGCACCAGCTGGCCCAGATGTCGATCATCTCATCGGCGGTGGCGTAGCGGTTCGGGTCGGACTTGAAGAACTTGTAGCCTTCTTTGCCCTCCTCGCGGGCCTCGTTGACCATCTCGCTGGAGGCGGGGTCGAGCGCCAGGAACATGTCTTCGCCCGGCTTGTAGCCGGCGTCTTCGATGGCCTTGAGGATCAGCTCGGGAGCTTCATCGTTGCTCTTGAGGCTCGGGGCGTATCCGCCTTCGTCGCCGACGGCGGTGTTGTAGCCCTTGTCCTTGAGGACCTTCTTGAGTGCGTGGAAGACCTCGGTGCCCATGCGGAGGCCTTCGGAGAAGCTCTCGGCGCCCCACGGCTGGACCATGAATTCCTGGAAGTCGACGGTGCCGTCGGCGTGCTTCCCGCCGTTGAGGATGTTCATCATCGGCACGGGGAGGGTCACCGCGTCGGAGCCGCCGATGTACTCGAACAGCGGCTTACCGGAGGCGTTGGCACCGGCGTGGGCTGCCGCCATGGACACGCCCAACAGGGCGTTGGCGCCGTAGTTGCTCTTGTTGGCCGTCCCGTCGGCATCGATCATCGCGTTGTCGATCGCTGCCTGGTCGGTGACGTCCATCCCGACCACGACGTCCTTGAGTTCCTTGTTGACGTGCCCGACGGCCTTGGTCACGCCCTTGCCGAGGTAGACGTCCTTGTCGCCGTCGCGGAGTTCGCAGGCTTCGTTCTCACCGGTGCTGGCACCGCTGGGGACCGCGGCCCGGCCCATGACGCCGTTTTCGAGAATGACGTCGACCTCTACGGTCGGGTTCCCGCGACTATCGAGGATCTGTCGGCCTCGGATGTCTCTGATTTTCATCGACATTGTGTGCTTTCCTTTGATTCTGTATCGGACCTTCTCTGATCGTCCCCTTAGCGATTCCGGTACCGGGGGAGTCCAGTGGAATCCTACCGCACCGAAACCGCGCAGAGACCACCCTTTCGGAGAACGCCCATCATACGGACCGCCCGCCGGCATTCAAGCCAATTCCCACCGGCTGGACGGGCCCAGGCAGGCGGGGGGTGCTCCTGTTCGACATCTCTGCCGGCGGGTCGGGGACGCTTGGGGGGTGGCGCAGCTATCACCCGGTCACCGGCGGTTGGGGCCGGACGGGGCAGCGTCGCCGGCGAGGATCCGGCCGAACTCCTCGGCGTTCTGGGCGGCCTGTGCCCGGTGACAGTTGTTGAAGTAAGCGTAGACGCGGTCGACTTCCTGCTCGACCTGCTCCCACTCTGCCAGGATGTCCCGGAGTTCCTGCGGCGAATAGCTGTAATCGTATCGGTCGATCGGGCCGCCGTACCAGCTGTCGGCGTTGCGGGAATGAAGACGCAGGTAGGCTGTGTTGCTGGTGGCCGTGGGCTTGTGACGGTACAGGTTCCGGATCGGCGGGACATCGGGGATCACCAGGGTGGTATCGCGGGCTCGCAGGCCGTCGAGAGTAGCCGGGTGCTGCCAGCTGAAGTGCCGGAACTCGACCGCCAGCGGGACCGGGCCGTGCTGGGCGTACCGCTCCAGTGCAGCGGCGAGAAATTTGCGGTTGGCGACGGTACGGTGGAACCGCTGCGGGAACTGCAGGAGCACGCCGGCCAGCTTGTCGGCAGTGATCATGGGAAGCAGGCTTTCCATGAACGGCTCGATCGTATTTGCGTCGCCTTCGTGCGTTGTGGTCTGGTTGGCCTTGATCCAGAACGAGAAACCGGGCGGGGTTTTGTCGCACATCGCCTGCAGCGTGCGGGCGGCGGGCATCCGGTAGAACGTGTAGTTGATCTCCACCGAGTGAAACGCGCGGGTGTAGGTGTCCAGCATGTCCCGCTTCTGCGTTCCGGGCGGGTAGAACGGGCCCACCCAGTCGCCGAAACTGTATCCGCTGGTGCCGATGATGTACTTGTCCGGGTTGGCCATGGTCTTGTGTAGAGCGAGTCACAGAACTCTTTTCGGTTTCAACTGGCTTAAGCGCTGCGTGGAATGCTGTCTCGGATGGTTTTCGCCGCCTCGATCCGCTCGGCTGTGACGGTAACCGCGTCATACTGGTTTTCCACTTTCCCGTGAATGATATACGGCCCGTAGTGCTTGAGCACGGGTCCGAACCGGCGGCTCTGGTCGGGGAAGCAGGTGACCTCGAACAGGCCGTGCTCATCGTCGAGCGTCAGGAACAGCATCGGCTCATCGCGAATGGTCGTCACGCCCCGCTGGGCTTCGACCACTCCGGCGATCCGCACCCGCTTGCCCACGCAGTCGGGCAGTTGCGTGGAAACCGCATTGGTCCTGCCGTTCAGCAGCGGCCGGTAGATCTCCATCAGGTGCGGCCCGACGGAAATGCCCAGAATCTGCCGCTGATCGAAGTATTTCTTCAGGTCCGGGTAGTCGTCGGCGACATTCGGGATCACCGGGTCGGCGCTGAGCAGCATGGGCTGGTCCGCATGCCGGTCGCTCCTTCCGGTCAGGTACAGGTTCATCTCCATCATCAACGCCGGCCGGGTGCGGTTCATCCCGTCCAAGGCTCCGCAGAGGATCATCGCGCGGGCTTCCTCGCGTCCGAGGCGGGTGCGCCCGAGCAGATCACTGAGGCTGGAATAGGGGCGATTCTCGCGTTCGTCCAGGATTCGATTAACCGTTACCGGCCCGAGCGCGGAGACGAAATTGAGCCCGACGCGGATGGCGCCGTGTTCGATCTGAAACTCCTCTCCGGAGCGGTTCACATCCGGCAGGAGGAACCCAACCCCCGCCCGCTTGGCCTGCTCGACGTACACCCGCGGCGGGTACATCGACTGGTTGTTGTTCAATGCCGAAACCCAGAACTCCAGCGGATAGTGCGTCTTGAGATAGGCCCCGGCGTAGCTGAGTTGCGCGTAGCTGGCGGCGTGGGCCCGGCAGAAGGAGTACGCATTGAACTTGCCCATCTGCAACCAGATGTGTTTTGCGTATTCGCTGTCGATCCCGTTGTCCCGGCAGCGCTGAATGAATTCATTCGACAGTGCGGCTCTCTGCTCTTCGTCGCGACACTTCTGCACCGCCCGGCGGAACCGGTCGGCCTCGGACAGGTCGCACCCGAGCATCGCCCCGGCTACGAGCATGACGTCGTCCTCGTAGAGCATCACGCCGCAGGTGTCGCGGAGCAGGGCGTCGGCGTGTGCCGAACCGGTCGGCACCGGGTCCAGCCCGCGGTGGCGGCGGATGAACGTCTCCTTCATCCCGATACTCGCTGCTCCCGGACGGATCAACGCGAGGATCTTCATCACGTCGCGCGTATCCGACGGCTGCATCATGTGCAGCAGGTGACGCATCGCCGGGGATTCCAGTTGATTGCAGCCGACGGTGTGGGCGCGGCGAAGCGTCTCGACCGTGGCGGGATCGGCGGAATCGAGCGTCTCGATATCGATTTCCCTGCCGGTCCGCTCCCGCACCAGGCATGTCGCGTATCGGACGGTCGAGAGGTTGCGGTTGCCCAGCAGGTCCAGCTTGACCAGGTTGATGTCCTCGACGCCGTTTTTGTCCATCTGGGCGATCATCACGCCCTTGGCGGCCCGCTGAACGGGCACGTAATGGTCGATCGGCTTGCGTCCGATGACGATCCCGCCCGGATGAACCGACAGATGTTGCGGCAGGCCGTGAAGCCGCCGGGAGAGCTTGCGGATCCGCGGGAGCAGGTCGTTCGGCTCGCCCTTGAGAATGCGGGAAATCTGATCGTCACTGAGGCCCAGCGCCTTGGCCGTCTCGCGGAAGGCCGATTTCGGCTGATAGCAGATGTGCGAGGAGACCATCGTGACGTTGGATTCGCCCCAGCGGCGGAAGGCGTAGTCGATCACGTCGTCGCGAATCCGCCAGCAGAAATCGACGTCCAGGTCCGGAAAGTCCTCCCGGTTCTCGTGCAGGAACCGCTCGAAAGGCATCCCGTAGTGCAGCGGGCAGACGTTCGTGATGCCCAGGCAGTAGGCGACGATGCTGCTGGCCCCGCTGCCACGACCAGCCACCGGCACGCCTTGCCCGCGGGCATACTGCACGATGTCCCGGACGACGAGAAAATACTCGCTGAACCCCATCTTCTCGATCAGGCGCAACTCCCGCTGAAGTCTCGCCTCGGCCAGTTCGGAAGGAAACTCCCCGTAGCGCCGTCGCATTCCGTCCCGGCAGAGCTGACGCAGATACGCGGCTGTCTCCATCCCGTCGGGGCAATCGAAATCCGGGAAAACAGGCCGGCGGGGTAGCAGACGGAAGCGGCTGCACCGCTGGACCACCTGCGCGTTGTTGTCCGCCGCGTGGGGCAGGTCGATCAACTGTTGGCGTATCGTCTTTCCGTCGCGAAGGAGAGCCTGGCGGTGCGGAAGCTCCTCCGGTGGGGCTGTGTCAAACGTGGTCCCGGTGCGGATCGCCGTCAGGAGCCTGATGGTTTCCATGTCCGTCGGATGCAGCAGCTTCGCCGTCCCGGCTGCGACGGTCCGCAAGTTCGCTTCGCCGGCCAGTTCCGTCATCGCGCGGATTTGCGAGTACCGCTGCACGGCTGGGTCGACGGCAAGATGCAGCCTGTCGCGCCCGACGCCCGCGCCCAGCAGGGCCCCGGCCCGATCGGCGGAGTCTGCCATGAGCACCAGCCCGTCCTGCAATTCGGCCAGGTCGGCAGGGAGTTCCGGCTGGAGTTCGAACGGAGCCTGCTGCTCCTGCCGTCGTTTGATTCGCGTGATGATCCGGCAGAGGTTCTCGTACCCGGTATCGCTTTCAACCAGCGCGACAACCGCCAGCCGGCCCTCACGCAACTCCGCCCCGATCAGCGGAACCAGCCCGTGTTCTTCGCAGAGCTTGTGGAAAAACGTGACCCCGCCGAGATTGTTCACATCCGTGATCGCCAGGGCTTTGTGGCCCAGCCGGGCCGCCCGGGCGACCAGACGCTCCTGCGAGACGCCCCCGCGTCCCATCGAGTATCCGCTCCAGACATGTAACGGTGTTGGGGTCATGGTCATTTGGTCAGTGAAGGCGTTCGCAGGACGAATCCGTAATCGTTGCGGTCGAGGTGCCCGAGCAGGGCGATGCTCTTTCCGGTGATCATCGACGCGTGGCCGAATTTGTCGCGGACGGCATCGACGGCGTGGTGCAGCCGGCGGTCGCGGCATTCCTTTTCGGCTTCGAACAGCGGCAGGTTGGTTCCGCGGGGCGAGAATTTGGAAAGCGTCACTCCCACGTGTCGCAGCGAGACCCGCCGGGAGTGGAGTCGGTCAAGCAATCGCAGAAGAATCTCGAACACCGTATCGTCCGAGGCGGTCGGCTCGTGCAGCGTCTTCGAGGCGACCTGTCGCTTCCAGTCGTTGTAGCAGATGGAAAGCTCGACGGTCCGCATCTGCAGCTCCTGCGATCGCATCGTCCGCATGGCCCGCTCCAGCAGGTAAAACAGCATCCCGCGGATCTGCTCCGGATCGCTGGTGGGCTCGTGGAAGGTGGTCTCGCGGGAGATCGTCTTCGGGAGCGTGTCAGGCCGGAGCGGCTGGGTGTCCTCACCGCGGGCGCGGTCGTAGAGAATCTCCCCGCGCTTGCCGAACATCCCGGACAGCGTCTTCCGCGGAAGGCCCCGCAACTGCCCGATCGTGTGAATATTCAGGTCCTTGAGCTGGTGGTGAGTCTTGTGGCCGACGCCCAGCAGCTTCTCGACCGGGAGGGGGACGAGAAAATCCATCTCCTCGCCCGGCCGGAGCCAGCGGACCCCGAACGGTTTGACCGAGGACGACGCCATCTTCGCCAGCATGCGGTTCTTCGCCAGCCCGACCGTCACGGGAAGCCCGACGAGCCGCCTGACCGCTTCCTGCAGCGATCGCCCGAGTTGGTCGGGTCGGCCGTGGATGCCCTCCATCCCGGTCGCGTTGCCGTAGGCTTCGTCCAGAAACGTCTCCAGTGCGACGGTGTAGTTGCGGGTGACTTCCCAGACGTGCTCGGCGAAGCAGCGGTAGGTCTGGTAGTTCCCGTCGAGGATTTCCGCCTGCGGGCAGATGCGACGGACCTCGTGCAGCGGCATGCCCGTGCGGACGCCCAGTTCGCGAGCTTCATAGCTGCACGATGCCGCCACGCCGTTGCCGACGACCACCGGCCGACCGCGCAACGCGGGGATCAGCAACTGCTCGACCGACGGGAAGAACGCATCCACGTCGATGTGCAGAATCAGTTTGTCAGGGTCTCGCTCGGGCATTTCCGATACCACAAATGAACCGGATGAACGCAGATGCCGTTGATGTCTCTCCGCCGCGAACTGCGCGAACAACACGAACTGTTTGTCGGGTTTTCCTGAACCGGCCGCCGTGTTCGAAATTTCAGGCCCAGGGAATGTACGTGTTTGGTTTCAGGTTGGCGGGTCTCCTGCCTCCGGCAGGCAAGCCCGACCCGCCAACAGGACAAGGTGTCCGCTATGCTTTTTTCGAGGGATTCGGGTTTCAGGTTGGCGGGTCTCCCGACCCGCCAACAGGACAAGGCGTCCGCTATGCTTTTTTCGCTTCATGCATCGTGCATCAGGCCTGCAGTCGTCCCTACGGGACTTTTTTATGGGGGACGGAGTCTGGTTGCTGCCCGCTTCTTACCACGGGCTTGCGCCGCGTGGCTACCGGCAAGCGTCCCTACGGGACTTGTGCGAGAATTCCTTTCTGTCGTTCGCCCCGGAGGGGCGGCTGCAAGTAGCCACGGTCGCCAGACCGTGGTCGAG
>JBKHHU010000257.1:0-4198 GCA_046539045.1 Phycisphaerae bacterium | reverse complement strand
AGGGGCGACTGCGGGTTGATCGATCTTCCAACGGCCGGCATCTGTGGGCGTCGATTGACAGACCGACTGCATCCCTCGCATAAACGGGTACGGTCAGGAGCCCCGGCACGGGCGAAAGAGGCCCATGGCCCGGGTATCGCATCAACTGCGCGACTCCCGTCGCGGGCTCACGGCCCCACCCGTCCGGCTCGTCGGACGGTCGCAAAATGCGCATTAACTTCTTGACCGGGCGGAGCAAAGACGGTTTATTAGTCACTCTTTGCACGATAGGCAGCCGACACAGGGTCGAGTGCCACAGTTATCGTGTCTTCGTATTGGGCCTCAGAGAACCGATGCAACCTCGTTGTCCGGATGCCAAAATCCGGGCCGTTGCATGGAGGTGCACTTTGGCAAACGAGTTGGTAAAAGAGTTGATCGACGCCGGGATTCACTTCGGCCATCGCGCCGGACGCTGGAACCCCAAGATGAAGCCGTACATCTTCGGCAAGCGGAACCTGATCCACATCATTAACGTCAAGGAGACCGTCAAGGGCCTCCTGGTCGCCAAGCGATTCCTCTCCGGCGTCGTCGCCGACGGCAAGGACGTCCTGATCGTCGGGACCAAGCGTCAGGCACGCCAGGCCGTTCAGAAGAACGCCGAACGCGTCGGGATGCACTACGTCATCGACCGCTGGCTCGGTGGCACGCTGACGAACTTCCGCGTCATCCGCAAGCGCGTCGGACGCCTGGACGAGCTGGAAGCTCTTCAGGAAAAGGACATGCTGGACGCCTACTCCAAGAAGGAAGGCGCCGCCCTCCGTCGCGAGATGGCCAAGATCCAGCGGAACCTCGGCGGTATCCGCACCATGACCCGCACCCCGGGTGCCATGGTCGTCATCGACCAGAAACGCGAAGTCAACGCCGTCCGCGAAGCCCGCAAACTGAATATCCCGGTCGTCTGCCTGCTGGATACCGATTCCGATCCGGACATGGTCGACATTCCGATCCCCGGTAACGACGACGGTATGCGGGCCATCGAGATCGTTATCCGCGAACTGTGCGACGCCATCGAAGCCGGCAAGAAAGGCCGTGCCGCTCCCAAGCAAGAGGAAGGCGAGTCCGCTTCGGGAGGACGTCGCCGCACCAACCGTCGCGTGACCGCACGGGCTGCCGACGCGGAAAAGGAACAGGCCTCCGAAGAGAAGCCCGAAACCGCCGAAGCCGAAGCGGAATCCAAGGAATAACAGCTGCTCCGCACCATGCGGGAACGGCTGAGAATAACGCAAATTCGACAGATCACGGCCGCCGGTGCCAACCACCGGCGGCCCAGACTACACGGGAGTAATCATGGCTGATATCACTGCCTCGATGGTCAAGGCGCTCCGCGACGAGACCGCCCAGAGCATGATGGAATGCAAGAAGGCTCTTCAGGAAGCCGACGGCGATCAGGACAAGGCCAAGGACATCCTTCGCCAGAAGGGTCTTGCCACCGCGGCCAAGAAGGCCGAACGCGAGACCTCCGAAGGCCTCGTCTCGATCAAGAAGGCCGACGGCAGCGCCGCGATGGTGATGGTCCGCTGCGAGACCGACTTCACCGCCCGCAACGAGGTCTTCCAGGAAATGGTCGAGCAGGTTGCGGAGCTGGCCTTCCAGGCCGACGACGGTGAGGTGACCGAGACGCCGGAGATCAAGGAAGCCGTCCAGGGCGCCTTCGAGAAGATCGGCGAGAACATGAGCTACGGCAAGGGCTACAAGCTTTCGGCTCCGACGGTCGGCAGTTACCTGCACCACAACAGCAAGGTGGGCGTGATCGTGGGCGTCGAGGGCGACGTGGACGAAGACACCCTCACCGGCCTGTGCATGCATATCGCCTTCACCGACCCGATCGCGATCAACATCGACGACGTCCCCGAGGACCTGGTCGAGAAGGAACGCGAGTTCGCCACGCAGGAAGCCATCGCCTCCGGCAAGCCCGAGGACATCGCCAAGAAGATGGTCGACGGCAAGATGCGCAAGTTCCTCGCCGCCAACGCACTGATGGAACAGCCGTACGTCCGCGACGAAAAGCAGGCCGTCAAGGAAGTCCTCGGCGGTGCCCAGGTACTGAACTTCGCCCGTTTCTCGGTTGCGTAGATCCGTCGAATGCCCGAAGCGAAATACAAACGAATCCTCCTGAAGATCTCCGGGGAGGCCTTGTGCCCCCCCGGAGGCTCGGGACTCGATGCCTCTGCCGTGGAATTGACCGCCAACGAGCTGCGCCCGCTGGTTGACATGGGCGTGCAGGTCGGGCTGGTCGTCGGCGGGGGCAATATCCTTCGCGGAAGGCAGCTGAAGGACGACCCGCACATTCGCCGCACCACTGCCGACACCATGGGCATGCTGGCGACGGTGATGAACGCCCTGGCACTGCGGGACTCGCTCAAGGGCCACGGCATTCGTGCCGAGGCGATGAGCGCGATCCCGGTCACCGGCGTGATCGAACCGTTTCACCAGTCGCGTGCCGTGGAGGCACTGGAAGACGGGAAGGTGGTCATCTTCGCCGGTGGGACGGGTAGCCCGTTCTTCACCACCGACATGTGTGCCGCCCTGCGTGCCCGGCAGATCGATGCCGAAGCGCTGATCAAGGCGACCAAGGTCGACGGCGTTTTTTCCGCCGACCCGGTGGACAACCCGGCGGCCGAACGATATGATCGCCTCTCCTACCAGAAGGTCCTTGCCGACAGGCTCGGCGTGATGGACCTGACGGCGATCTCCATGTGCATGGAAGGACAATTGCCGATCCTCGTGCTGCAGCTTTCCAAAACCGGGAATTTGCTCAACGCGGTGTCCGGCAAGCAGGTGGGAACGCTCGTAAGCGAGTAGAACTCAGGGAGAGTTATCGATGGCTATGGACGAAATCCTGATGGACGTCGAAGAGAAGATGGAATCCGCGGTGGATTACTTCCGCAGCGAGCTTCGCGGCATCCGGACCGGACGGGCCTCTGCCGGTCTGGTCGAGCACATCAAGATCGACTATTACGGCTCGCCGACCGACCTGCGTCAGCTGGCGTCGATTTCGACTCCCGAAGCGACCATGATCGTGGTCAAGCCGTTCGATCCGGGCAGCGTCAAGGACATCGAACGCGGAATCCAGGCCAGCGATCTGGGCATCACCCCCAGCAGCGACGGCAAGATCATCCGCCTGTCGATCCCGCCGCTCTCGATGGAACGCCGCGACCAGCTGGTCAATTCGACCAAGAAGATGGCCGAGCAGGCCAAGGTCGCCATCCGCAACGCCCGCCGCGACGGAAACAAGGAAGTCGACAAGCAGGAAAAGGCTTCCGAGTTGACCGAAGACGAGGCCAAAAAGGGCAAAGACGACATCCAGGAACTCACCAGAAAATACGAAGCCAAAGTCGACGAACTGCTCGAAGCCAAACGGGCCGAGATCACCGAAGACTGAGGCGTAGACTTTCTCCAGGGAGAGTAGCTCAATTGGCAGAGCAACGGCCTTTTAAGCCGTAGGTTCTGGGTTCGAGTCCCAGCTCTCTCATTCCCGCAAACCCTTGCAGAGAACATCGTTACAGACGCATCGGGTTTGCCGGGTTTTGACTGCAATCGGAATTTCGTCGAAAGAGTTCGAAAGACGCCGAAAAGGCTTGACGATAATTCTGAGGCAAGTATGATGTTCTCTCCAATTTCGGCCGGGACATTTTCCGGCTGGGACCGGGACTAGCCGGCCCCATCGTCTAGTGGCCTAGGACACCGGGTTTTCATCCCGGCAACCGGGGTTCGAGTCCCCGTGGGGTCATGATTTGTGAAAGCCCCCGACCAAGCGTCGGGGGTTTTTCATGCGCCGGCACGCGTTTGGGACGGGCTTGCGCCGCATGGCTACTATCCGCAAATTCGAAATCCGAATCCCGAAATCCGAAACAAACCCGAATTCCGAAAATTGGAAGGCTCAAAACTCCGCTTCGCGTGGTTCGCGCTGTTCGTGGCTACTATCCGGAAACTCGAAATCCGAATCCCGAAACCCGAAACAAATCCGAATTTCGAAATTTGAAAGGCTCAAAACTCCGCTTCGGAAAGCCAGTTCGCGTCGTTCGCGCTGTTCGTGGCGAACAACCCTTTCCCCACGAATGACCTCCGTGCTCTCCGCGCCTCGGCGGCCACCTTCCATCTTTCGCCCCTGCCGGGGCTCTTCCTCTTTTCAGGCCCTTCCTGTCCCCGGGTTCCCTTC
>JBKHHU010000256.1:0-4256 GCA_046539045.1 Phycisphaerae bacterium | reverse complement strand
CTCAGGCCCGTCTTCGCCTGTCGGCTTCGTCGCGGCAAGCCGTCGGGTTCATCCGTCTTCCCTGCGCTTCGTCGTGACAAGTCGCCGCGGAGGATCGCCTCGATGATGGCCGGCGCGAGGCTGCCTGCTTCGCTGAAGCTACGCAGGCCAAGGGGCGGAGCATTCCGTCTTCGCCTTCGGCTACGCCGCGACAGCCCGGCCGACGCAGGTGCGGTCGTAGCCCGTCTTCCTCCGTCTTCGCTGCCGTCTTCGCTCCGCTTCGTCGTGCCAAGCCGCTTCGTCAATTCTGCACGTTGTGCAGTTTTCGCCACGCCTTGGCCTGCTCCTCGTCGACGACCCAGAACATCCGCTCCCGCTGCTCCTCGGGTACCTTGGCGGCCGGCTGGATGAGTTTGTCGGCAGCGACGGTCTCCGGCGCTTCCTCGCCTGCGTCTCCTTTCGGGTTGACGATGAACTGCTTGCCATCGTGACGCAGGGGGCGGTTGTCGATCCCCAGCAGCGTCTCGACCGCACGTGGATCAATGACGTAGCCCTTCTTCGGGTCGATCTGCTTCAGCTTCAGCGGCTTGTCCGTGGGATATTGTTTGTCGGGCAGCCGTGCCTGCAAGGCCTTGTCGACAAAGACGGCCAGGTAGTCCCACACCTGCTGTACGCTGGTGCTGTCCGTGGTGACCGGTTTGCCCCACCCCTTGGAACCATGCGCATCAGGGTAGTTGCCGTGGCCAATCTTGTGCGCTACCACCTGGTGCGGCAGCCACGCGGTCTTGGCTTGATAGTTCAGCAACGACGGGCGAACGTGCCGCGCCCACGTCTGGCCCCATTCGTTCTGGCCGTTGACGTTCACGTGCAGGATCGTCTGCCCGTCCAGCTTCGCCCAGTCCGGCACGGGCCAAGTCGGCGTCTCGGCATGGTAGTTGATGGTGGCGATGGTGCGATCCGGATACAGCCACCCCATGCGAAACGGGTACCGCCCCGAAGCACTCTTGCCAAACGTGATCCACGGGGCATGGCGGAATTCCTTAATGCCCGTTTCCTTCGCGATCGCCTCCAGCAGGTGCTGGGTGATCGCCTGGTTGCCGTCTTTCTCCAGCTCGTAATGCACGCGGTATCGCATGTAGACGATGGCCATCTCATGTTCGGCCGCGACCTCACGCAGCTTCGGATGCTCTCCGAAGTGCTTCGAGTCGCTGTTGATGACGATGAACAGCACCGCCCGGATGCGCTCGGCCTTGGGCGGCGTCCACACCAGCAGCGGCGTACCCTTGCCTTTGCGAAGCTTCTCCGGAACCGTGTCCGGCACGGTCAGCCCCCAGGGCCAGTGTGGCATCTCCGCCAACTTGTTGCGTGCCTTGGGCGCCGCTGCCGCGGAGGTCGTGTTGCGTTTGGCTTCGGCGCCGACCACCGCTACCAGCGAGAGTTGCAGAACCACCATTCCGCACGTCATGGCCTTCAATAGCGCGTTCATTTCGTTCGGTCCTTTCCAAACCGGATCCCAAGCTCCCGTCACGCCATCTGAAACGATGTGTGAAGCGCGGAAGACGTGCGGATCCGACTATAGTGTCATTGTAGAACTCGATTCCGCTTCGTCAAGAAAGCGACAGGAACCATCGCCCGCCCGGCGGCTGAGGCCGGCTTCCATGAGCGGGAGATGCACGGTAACCGGATCGCGTACACAACGATTCTGGAGCGGCCCCGGGATGACCACGACCCGATCGCCACGTGACCGGCACCGCAAGTGAGCTGCTACTGTTTCATCTTGACCGCGGCGGAATCGGGTGTCATGTTGTCATTGCGTCGTCCGGGGACAGTCTCCGGGCAGGAAACCCGGTTCCAGTGGGCTCCAGCGGAAGGTTCGGATGGTGAACGGGTCGGATCACATGCCGATTCGCGGGGCGGGCACACCTCGTAGCAACTCCCCGGCCCCTGATGCTTCACCCGTAAGCGGGAGCGGGCGGGACGGGCCGCGGGGGAATGATCCGATGAAAGAATTTTCCACCGGTTTTAAGGCCTGTTTCCGGGCCGCGAAGATGCTCCTGACGCACCCCTCTCTCCTGCTGCTGTCCATGATTCCGGTGATCATCACGCTGATCGTTGTGGGGCTTCTGATCTGGGGCGGCATGGGGGCCTGGGGCACCTGGGGCGACCCGTGGCTGGCGCAGCATACCGGCCACTGGTGGTCGTGGGCCTGGTGGATTGCATGGGTTCTTGCCCTGGTTGCACTGATCCTGATCGGTCTTTTCGGCTTTACCATCGTCGGCGCGCTGGTGATGATCCCGTTCATGGACCCGATTTCCGAACGATCCGAGAAGATCTACCGGCGCAGTCGCCCCGATCTGCCGGAATACGGCGGCTCGGCCGCGGGCGAAGGTTTGCTGCACGGGTCGATGCGCGGCGCGACAGACGCCGTCCGCCTGACCACGTGGCGGCTTCTGGTGACGCTCCCGATGCTGCTGTTCCTGTTGATCCCTGTCGTCGGCAAGTTGGTTTTCCTGCTGTTCAGTGCCTATCTCAACGGCATGGACTTTACCGATATGGTCCTGTCGCGCAAGGGTCATACCTGGAGCGAGAAGAAGGTATGGATGAAGCAGCACCGTCCGCTGGTCATGGGCCTGGGCGTGGGGCTGGCACTCATTCTGTTGGTCCCGATGACGACCTTGCTGGCCCTGCCCGTGGGCGCCGTGGCCGCCACATTGGCCATTGTTGAACAGACAGCCGCCGCGCCACTGCAGGAAGGGCCGGCGTAGTCACCACTCGACCTCATTCCAGATTGCCCGGCAGGCGTCGGAGAAGACTCGTTGCGGGACCGGATGGACGCCATTGCCTCTGCAGGCAAATGGGCGGTCCGGCTGTTCGAGCAGCCGACGCTCAATGCGATGGGGCCAGAGGCGCACGGTGCTCTTTTACAGTGGCTGGGCCAACAGCATGCTCGTATCTGGTGCGCACCGGTGCGCGACCTCGCTGAATGGCGAGCGTAGCTTCCGATCTTCAGGATTCTGTTGCCACCACAGCAACGGACTCCGGACTGCCGCAGCCGTGGCAAAGGCAGGTACAAAATACTGCCGGCCCCTGTGGTCCGGGCAGACATCGGGTAAGCCTCGGAACCCGCCCCTTCACGGGGCGGGTTCGCTTTATCGGATGTACCTTGTCGAGACAGCCGGTCTCGATCTCGCCTGCAAGCAGGTTCCGCAGCGCAGGCGATGCTGCTGAATCGTCCCGCTACCGGGAGCGGTAGGAGCGGTTCAGCTGCCCGAGGACGTCCTGGGTCAGGTCGACCTCATCGTTGTGATAGATCACCTTGCGGGACTGAATCCAGCGGACCAGTTCGGAGGTGTTCTTGGTCTCGACCTGTTCGGTCTCACGCGTGACAACGATGTCATATCCGCGCTGCTTGGCGAGGGCCTCGACGGTGCCCAGAATCTCCCGATACATCTCGCGGGTGAGCCTGTGGTGCTCGCGGAGGGCCAGTGTGTCCTCGTACTGCAGTTCGATCTGCCGCTCGATGCTGAGCCGTTCGATCTCCTTCATCAGCTCCTGGTACTTGGGGCCGCCCTTCTTGAGTCCTTCGATTTCCAACTGCAGGCGCTCGATCTTCTTGGCCCGCTCGCTGTCGGCGGATTTGATTTTCTCGCGGCGATCGTTGAGCTGCTGGGTCAGGTCTTTGGCGCGGTTGTAGTTATTGAAGACTTCCACCACATCGCACACCGCAACCTTGGTATTGGGTGCCGGCCGACCCGCATTCTGGCCGGACGCGGAATTCAGGATGAACAGGCCGACGACGGCGAACGTCGCGGCAGCGGCTAACAGAACGTGCGACTTCTTCATGGAAAAACCCTTTCCTTCACAGCGGATACTTTCTTGTACGTATGCCTGGTCCGTCAGGCCGGGGCCTTGTGGGCCCTTCAGATGGAGCATTGTTACCGAGAGGCCGGCATGATGCAACGCCCAATTGCCTCGGGAGGTTGGCCGCCCGGCAAACCAAGGCGACATCATAGCGACTCTCCCTGTCTATCGGAAGCCGACCCGCGCAAGGATTGCGCTAATTCACCCGACGCAACAGACATTCCCGCTGAGCCCGCGACGCAAGTCGCGTACCTGTTTAGCCTGAGCTTGCGAGGGTGCTTGACGATTCCTTCAGCCCCCCGGTAAGGGAGCAGCTGTTGCTGTTCAGCCTGAAAGGCTGGAATATCTGAAGCGAAGGGTCAGTCGCGGCCGTTTCGCGATTGACCCTGGTAAGCAAGAGCGAACCACGCACAAAA
>JBKHHU010000255.1:0-4259 GCA_046539045.1 Phycisphaerae bacterium | reverse complement strand
GCGGCAGCGTCTTCGGGCGACTTGGCGATCATCAGCAGAAACCCGCCTCCGCCGGCTCCCAACAGCTTCGCGCCCTGCACGTAAGGCGAAATCCGGTTCAGGAGTTCTTCGGTCTGCTCATTGGTGGACTGCGGATCCAGTTGCTTGTTCAGTTCCCAGGCAATATTGATGTACCTGCCGAAAGCGGCGGGGTCTTTGCGTGCCATCGCCTGCCCGACCAGCGGCGGCAGGGCGTGGATATTGGCCAGCGTATCCATGGCCGCCCGGTCGCGGTCAAGGTACCTGCCCACCACCTGCTTCAAGATGTTCTTCGCCAGTCGCGTGATCCCAGTGTAGTACAGCAGCGTGCATCCGCCGTTTCGCTCCGGGTCCAGCACGTCGGCAGGGACATACTGGACCCGCGGATCGGGGATCAATCCCGGCTGGGATGATACGACCTTCACCCCGTCGATCACGCCTCCCACCTGGTCCTGCCAGCCGCCACCGGTCGTCAAAGCCTGCTCGAGTTTCAGCACGCCGTGGAAAAGCTCTCGCGGAGTCAGCGTTTTGCCCGTGAGTCGCTGGATTACAGCAAGAATTACCGAACTGACGATGCTGCTGGTTCCCAAGCCGCTTCCCTTGGGAATCGCGGCCAGCGTGGTCAGCTCAATTCCCCCGCCGAACTGCTCAAGCATCTCCCTCAGGGAACTCCCTGTCCAGCAGTCCCACTCCGGGTTCAGGAGGAACAGGCCCAGCGCCGCCTTGGCCAGTCCGAACTCGCTGGTGGCAGCGTCGCTGTTTGTCAGGTCGTCCAGTTCGCCCAAAGTGACCTGCTTGCCCAGATCGATCGAGACCAGGCGGACCACCGGCTCCTGCACAACCCGCCCGTAGCAGTGGATCGGAGGCTGACCGTTCAAATCGACAGCCGCGTTGATCACCGACCCGCCGCGCTCCAACGCGTACGGGGGCGTGTCCGTCCATCCGCCGCCCAGGTCCAGACGAGCCGGCGCCCGGCCCCAGACGATCTCATCGCTCCGCAGCGCACTGCGAGGGGCGGAAGTTCTGGCATTTCCAGTGCTTACGATCGCCTTGCCGAGGAATTCGTAGGGCACCGATCTCAGCCGGCCGCTCCAATCGCCGATACCCGTGTGCTGATCGAAATCGAGGCCGATCTGGCTCATCCAGTTGCGGTCCGCGGTCGGTAGTTGTTCAGTCAGATCCGGATAGACGCCAGACACGGTAACGGCCGTGTCGGTATGCAGTTGCAGCAGGGCCGATCCCAGCGAGTGGAGTACCCGCGCCACCTTGAACGCTTCCATCCTGCCGGTCTGGATCGTGCCCGCATACCAATGCGCCTCGCCGATCATGTCCGCCAGCCAACTGGACGGATCTTCTGCATGCTGAAGAAGATACGCGATGTCGCCGGCAGAGAGTCGGCTCTCATCGCGGAACAGACGCCGCAGCGACCGACGCATGTTCTCGGCAATAATCCGCCACCGCCGCCGGTAGAAGCTCTCGCTGTCGGTCCGGAGCGCGATCTCGGCCGAGCTGACCTTCACAGCGGTCCGCCACCGCGAGATCTGCTCTTCAGTCGCCTGTTCCGGTTGGAACACCCATGCCCAGTCGCCGACAACACCGGGATCGGCGATCTCGGGGAATATCCGCGCATTCCACAGCGTCCGCTGCTCGTCCGGTACGTTCCAGTCCCAGACATCGCAGCCAGCCGCCCCAACCGTCTCCAGCCACTGCACCAGCGGCATTCCGCAGCAGGTTCCGCCGTCGCCGGCCGACATCTTGAACGAATCGTCCACACCGTAGAAACGCAGGAAATGCGTCGCCGCGCCGTGCGAATCCCAGCCGGGCATGATGTCCAGGCAGGCTCCGGCGGGCAAACTCAGCGAATCGCTCACGTCCACGCCGACCACCACGTTGTCCCCGGCCAGCGTCAGCCTGCCGCTGATGCGACAGCCTTCGACCCAACTGTGCGTGCCTTCGATGCTTCCGCCCGGCTGGGCGTCGTTGTTGACGTCCAGCACCGCCGTCAGTTCGCTCACCCCCTGATCGTTCTGCACCAGGTCCATGCCGCTGCCGATGATCTGCCGCGTCGTTCCGAAGTGCAGGAAACCGCAGCGCTTAACCACGCCGACGTGCAGCGGCGTGTCCTGCAGCGACTGGAAAAGCCGCCCCAGCAGGCTCTCGCTCCACGCCGAACCGCTGCCCTTGGCGGCCTGCACGTGATGGGCACTCGTCGCTTCGGTTCCCAAGGCGCAAGTGATCTCCCGGTAAAAGTCCATCCCGATGGCCTCGATGGCCTCGCCGAACTCGCCGGTCCAGCCCGGCCCTGCGGCCGTCAGATCCGTCCCGCACACCTCCAGAAGCCGCACCGCGGTCTCGGCGTCGACGTTGAACAGCCCGATATCCAGAATGCTCCTGCCGTAGCGGTCGATGGCGCCTTGCTCGGCCTGCTCCTGGCGGCTTGGCTTCTGCAGGACCCGCTTGACCGTCCCGTCGGAGGCGGCGCAGAACACCCCGTGCCCGCCGGCCTGCTCCGGGCTGGCCGGGCAGCCGACGCCCGTGATCCCCTCGTCGCGGAATTCCACCTCCGACGGATCCAGCAGCAACAGCACGTCCCCAGCCGCGATAACCACCTGCCCGCAGCCGGCACTTGTCTGCGGCAGGGCGAGGTAGGCGGGCACCTGGCGGTCGAAGAGGGTGGTCCCGAGGGCACTTTCGGTTTCGCTCGGAACGGGCACGAACAGCTTCCCGCACGGCCCGTAGGCGGGCAGACGCCTGGAATCCCCGCCGGCGTGGACGATCAGTATCCGCAGCTCGCCCAGCCGCTCCCGCCAGGCCGGCCGGTCGTTCAGGCGTTCCGCAGGCAGCTCCCGACGCAAAATTTCCATCAGGCACAGCACCGTGCTCCCGCCGCTGCCGACCCGCCGACCCGCCGGGTCCGGCACGACCGCAACTTCCCGCACGTTCTGCAGATACCCCAACTCCCGCCGAAGCCGAAGCTGCCGCCGATACGTCTCCGCCTGCTCATCGTTGGAACTGGTGACTACCAGGTAGTCCCAATGGCCGAAACTATTGCGCATTCTGCGACCTTTACTGAAGGAATTCTCACGCACGTTCAAGTCTATCTTGCTATATCGGCTCCCTGGAGCGATACGTTCAGTTCTGATCATGGACTGCTGTCTTTTACCCTGCGACATAGCGCGAAGTTCATCTCTTTCTGATACTCAAGGTGCTGGTTGATTGCTGCCGATATACAGGTATGGCTACAGTCTGCGGCCAATTTTTCCGCTTTCCACACGCGAACTGAAACTGAATGACCAAGTTCACACCGAAATCCGCCGAACTCGACCTGCTGGTGATTAACCAGGTGGCCGGCCCACTTATGCTGGACCTGCTTGAAGAACTCGAGTTGAACGGTATCCGAAGCGCCTTGGTGACAGGATATATGGAAAATCCCCATGGGGGAAAGATGAGGTTTCGTGTCATTTCCGCGCCAGAGTTGAAAAAGGCGCCGCAGTGGAAGAGGCTTTGGACGTGGGGCAAATTCTCATTGCGGGCGGCTCTCGCTGCCATACGATATCGGCGGGTTCCCATGTTGGTAGTGACCAACCCCCCTTTGACGATGCTACTGATGCCCTGGCTGAAAAGGCTGTTCGGCTGCCGTTACGCCATCTTGCAGTATGACATCTATCCGGACGTTCTGGTGAAGATGGGCTATGTGGGGCAGAATTCAGCCATCGCCCGTCTGTGGCGAAAGCTCAGCCGAAAGGCGATGTTGCAAAGTGAAGCGGTTTTCACGCTGGGCAACCGGATGGCTGAAACGCTCCAAAGGCATTTTCAGCCAGGCGACAGGTCGAACATCGTGGTCATTCCGAATTGGGCAGACACCGAATTCGTCAAGCCGCTTTCAAAGAGTGAGAACCCATTCGCCCGGAAGCATTGCCTGACTAACAAGTTCGTGGTGATGTACAGCGGAGCCTTTGGCGCAACTCACAATATTGAATCTATTGTTCAGGCAGCCCGCCGATTGGCCGATGACAAAACTGTGCATGTCGTTCTCATCGGCGGTGGCACGCGGCAGGCGGAAGTAGAAGAACTGGTGCGGAAGCACCCGACTGACAATCTCGCTCTGTTGCCTTTCCAGCCGTTCGAGGAACTGAAACATACGTTCCCGACTGCGGATTGCGCAATTGTGTGCCTGGATGAGGGTTATGCGGGGCTATCGGTTCCGTCAAAAACTTATTATGCGTTGGCGGCAGGGGCAG
>JBKHHU010000254.1:0-4274 GCA_046539045.1 Phycisphaerae bacterium | reverse complement strand
GACCTTCAGCGTGAGGCGTCCGCCGGCCAGAGCATCGGGCGTGGGCACCGGCTGGAGCAGTGCGAGAACCGGGGCGACGATGACCCGGACTTCTTCGTCGCGGGCTTCGGGCGGCTGGGTCAGCAGATTGCATATGCGGACGCGTTCGCCGGTGAGTTCGGAGTTGAGGTGGTCGGTGGCGATATCGACTTCCCAGGCGGGGAACAGCTGGGCGGGCGAGCCGGTGAGAACTTCCACGTCGTCGGCGGTTTCGTCGGCCTGCTCGAGGTGCCCGGTGACGATGAGGATGGTGCGTCTGGACGCTCGCTGAACGGCTGCGGCGATCAGGGCGTCGGAGGAGCCCCAGATTCCGGCGGCGCGCAGCGCTTTTGCGGGCTCGAGAGTTTTCGCGAGCCATCGCACCTTCGAATTGGCGGCCGCGTTTTTAAGCATGCGCTGTCGCCCGGGTCGTTGCCCGGACTGTCGCCCCATCAGACAGAATCGCCCCGAGCAGGTCAAGGCGATTCGCACCGGCGGACGGTCGGCGGGGTGGGTTCTTCAATCGGCGCGCAGAAACGGGGTGCCGCGAGAGCTGACGCGACACCCCGTAGTGCAGTGACATCGCTGGATCAGGACATCACTTCCTCCTCCGGCGAATGAGCACTCCAAGGGCTCCGAAACCAAGAAGGGCCATGGTGGCAGGTTCGGGCACCACCACGAGATTGTCCAGGTAGACGGTCGCACGAGAGTTCTCGACATACTCGCAGTCAATGTGCGAGCCGCTGGCGACGAAGAATCCGACGGCTTCAATGTCGCCTTCGGGCAGATCGCTCGGAAGCACACCGAACAGTGGGGCGAGATTCTCCGGGTTGTTCTGCAGCTCGAAGCTCTGCGGGCCATAGGCGTTGGCGTTCTGGCCGGACTCATTGACGTCCAGGCGTTCGAGCGTAATCGGCACCCACGCGAGGCCTTCGGCATCGAAGACGGCGTGCAGGTACGGCAGGTCCCGATCGCCACGGGTGTCGGTGACGTGATCGCTGCTGATGTAGAACTGCTCCCCGACCATCACGGCGATGTGGATGTCGGTGAGGTTGTTCCGACGCGACTTGTAGTCGAATTCGTAGGCGGTCACGTCGGCCTGGGCGATGGAAACATCCTCCGTCCACAGCAGGTGGCGAGCATTGGAGTAGTTTCCGCCCGACCCGTTGGCGTTGTTGTACAGCGACCAGCTTCCGTCGGGGGTGTTGTGGCCGTTGTCGCCGAGTTTCCCGCCATAGTACCAGCCGGTGCCGGCGCTGTCGGGATTGGTGGGTACGGATACCCGTTCCACGTCCCAGTACCCCGAGAGTCCCGGATCGACCGGGTCTTCGGTGCCGGGGAACCAGTCAGCTTCGGTGTTGAAGTCCTCCGAGAACAACTCCGCCGACGCCGAGGCCGCTGTGAGCGCAACGACCAACAGCAAACTGATAAAAATCTTCATCGTACTCCTCCTTTCCGTCCCCTGAGCTGGGTGACGTGAACTGGATAAAGAAACCGACACCAAGAATGTTGTGCCTGTCGATGTGCGAAATGAGCATCAGCAGGCCCGAAACGAACACTTCTCTGCACCGTTGCGTCTCGAACTGATGAAACGTCTGATTTTCTTGCCAGAAGAGATGTGTTAGACACCGAATCTTACGCAGCCGAGCAGTGGATTTATGGGTTGAAGTCCTCACGGCGTGGGGGAATCGTCTCTAACAAGCCGGGCAGCAAAACCTTAGAAAATTCCGATGCTTCCGGAGTGTGAGAGTGGACTCTTTGCCGGGATGAGACACGTCTCCGCCCAACGCCCACACGCCCGCTGCCCGGTATTCACCGGGAGCGAGACGGGTGGTTCCGCACCGGCAGGCGGCAAACGGAGGAGGGCAGTCCGCGACAGTCCTGTTCATTTGGCGAGCATTCGGCAGACGATGTCGGTTGGCAATGCCGGAGCGACCCGGCCGTGTCTGCCGGTCTGTCCGCGGGAGCAGAAGATGGCGTTGAGGACCGCTTCTTCGGTACATTCCACGGCGGCTTCGTAAATCGGGTTGATGTGTACATCGCCCAGTGATTCTAGGCTGACGGTCCGGTGCTGCTGCTTCTCTAAGCGCGAAGCCCGGTTTCCGGTGCTGACAGCGAAAACGATCTCTCCGCTGGTTGATGCAGCGAACGAGCCGGCTCGTCCCAGTCCCAGGGCAGCCCGCTTTGCCACCCGGTTCAGCTGGGCGGAAACAAGCGGTGCGTCGGTCGCCAGCACGACGATGATCGACCCGTACCGGTCTTCCTGTCGGATGTCGCGCGGGATCTGCTTGTCCAGGCGCTTGCCGACCACGTCGCCTTCGATGGTCAGGTTGCGCATCCTGCCGAAGTTCGACTGGACAAGAACGCCCACCGTGTATCCGCCGTGACCGTCGGGCAGCTTCCGCGAGGACGTGCCGATCCCACCGGCAAAGTCGAAGGTGATCATCCCCGTGCCCCCGCCCACGGAGCCCTGCTCGACCGGACCGCCTTGGGCCTTCTCGATGGCTTCGATGGCATGTTCCGGCCGGTTGGCGGGAATTCGCACGTCATTCAGGAACGAGTCATCGGTCTCGGCCACGATGGGAATGGTCACGTCCACTTTCCTGCCGAGTTCGGGGTGTCGGTCGATCATGTAGCGGATGATCCCCGCGTGTATCTGTCCGAGGCTCATCGTGTCGGTCAGCAGGATCGGTGTTTCCAACCAGCCCCACTCCATCAGTTGCGTCAGGCCGGATACTTCGCCGACGCCATTGAGAATAAACCCGCCGGCGACGAGGTGGTTGTTGAACAGGTCGTCCAGGTGCGGGACGATGGCTGTGACACCGGTTCGGATGCAGGTGGTCTTTGCCGGATCGTCCGGGCTGGGGACATCGTCGAGTTCCTGGGTTACATGCCCGACTTCGATTCCGCGGACATCGGTAATCGCGTTGTACTTCCCGGTGGGGAATCGCCCGACGGTAAGGCCCATCTCGCGCGCGCTGGGTCGGGCCTGGTCTGGCCGTACTGCAGGCGGCATCCTGGCCGGAACGTTCAGGTCGTACCGCGTTGCGGCAGAGCGGATGACATGGTCGAGGATCTCGGCATATTCCATGCCCATCTCCCGGGCGGCGATGACGATCGAGCCGTCCGGCATGAGCCGGGGGATGGGGTTGATTTCCAGGAAATACGGGGTGCCGTCTTCGTGCAGGCGGATATCGACCCTGCCGAAATCGGGGCAGGGCATGGCTTCCAGGGCGTCGTGGGCCAAGGCCAGCACTTTTTCGCGCTGCTCGTCGTCCAGCCGGGCCGGGCAGATCATCTCCACGCCTTCGTCGGTCTGCTTGAGTTCGTAATCGTAGATGTCATGCTCTCCCGGGGCGTTGGAGAAATCATGCTCCACGATTTTCAGCAGCTGCCCCGGCACATCTTCCAGGAAGGGAATCGTCAGTTCCTTGCCCGGTATGAACTGCTCCACTTCCACGCCTTCGGGATATTCCTCCAGCAGTTCGTCCACGAGCTTCTGGGCTTGGTCTTCTTCCTCCACGACGGAATTCTGGTGGATACCCTTGCTGGTGCCTTCATAGTTGGGCTTGATGAACACGGGCATGGGGACCTGCCCGTCCAGCCGGGAGTTCTCTCGCGTCAGCAGGACGCCCTGGGGCACAATCACGTTGCGCTTGCTGAGCAGTTTCTCGGTCAGGCGCTTGTCGAGGTTGACGTGCATCAGCGAGGCACTCCCGCCGGTAAACGGGATGTGCATCTGCTGGAAAACCGCCGGCCAGTAGGCTTCGCGTGCGGTGGCCTGGTCCGGTACCCCCTCGGCCACGTTGAATACCAGGTCCGGGTCGAGCTCCCAGATCTCGTCGACGACTTCCTCCGGGCGTCGGGACACCTCCACCGGGATCACTTCATGTCCGAGCGAATCGATGGCGTCCAGAAGCTTCTGGACCTCCTCTTCCCGATACATCTCGCTCTGCTGTTCCGTCTCTTCCGTCCGCAAATTGTAGGTCAGTGCGATTTTCATGTGGAAGTATACTCGTTTGGGGGACTTGCCCCAACATAGGACGCGTCAGCCTGAGCTTGCGAGGGTGCTTGACGATTCCTTCAGCCCCCGGTCGAGGGCAGCTGTTGCTGTTCAGCCTGAAAGGCTGGGATATCTACAGCGAAGGGTCAGTCGCAGCCGTTTCGCGATTGACCCTGGTAAGCAGAAGCGAACCACGCACTCCTCGCAGGCTGAAGGCCTGCTATAGAGCGCTGCGTTTTGGCAGCAACCTTCG
>JBKHHU010000253.1:0-4278 GCA_046539045.1 Phycisphaerae bacterium | reverse complement strand
GGAGACCCGCCAACCTGAAACCTGTGGCAAGGAGCCACTCACAGATCCCCTGCATCCCTGCTTAAAAGGTACGCAGTCCCGGGGCTCTGCAGACATGCCCTGTCCAATACGTACGTCAAAACGTGTTCTCACCGTACGCCCGGAACACCTTTCTGGACGCGTTGAGCTTGTCGTTCCGCTCGGACAGATCCTGCTTTCGGGCGGAAACCGTCAGGCGCAGCTTGCGGTGCATATCCATTGCCTCCCGCAGGCGGCTGACGCAGGGGCGAAGCTGCTCGGCGGGACGGCGCTCCAGTTCTTCCAGCAGCGCATCGACCTGGTCGGCGCAGGCGTCGATGGTCTTCTGGTCATCGCCGGCCAGAGCCTTCTGCTGGGACGCCTGGGCGTCGATCAGCCGCTCGATGAGCGTACCGACGGGTTCGCTGTGAAGCGGTTCATCGATCATCGTCGTACACCTCCGGCAGGGAGTGTCGCCGGCAGTGCGTCTTCGACCTGCTGGAGCAGTTCAATGGCTTCGGCCTTGTCCGGTTCGAGAGCCAGGACGTCCAGCAGGCGGCTGTGGGCCTGCTCGAGCTGCCCTTCCCGGGCCTGCAGCGTGGCCAGGCAGAACAGAACGGACGTATCTCCCGGGTGACGCTCCAGGTAGATCTCCAGGTAGTGGATGATTTTCGCGAAGGAGCCCATCTCGCAGGAGGTCTGGAAGAGCCCGAGCAGTGCTACGAGGTTGTCGGTATCCAACTCGAGACACTTCAAATACATTTCGAACGCTGCGGTCGCATTGCCGTTGCGCTGATGGATCATGGCGAGCCCGGCCAGTGCTTCGGCGCATCGCGGCTCCAACTGCACGGCCGCCCGAAACGCCTGCTCGGATTCCTCGTGGCGTTCGGTCTGGAGATAGAGCACCGCCAGCCCGACGTGCGCGTCGGGCAGTTCGGGCTGGATCGCGGCCGCCTGCCGGTAGAAGTCTTCCGCCCTCTCGGGCTGGCCGAGTGCGGCGTGGCAGTCGGCGGTCTCTTTCAGAATACGGTAGTGCTGCGAGGCCGTCGGCGAGAGGGTGTTGGATGGGTCGATCATGCCGTCGCTCCCTCCGAGAGCATCTGCCTGGCGCGGTCCAGCAGCACCAGTGCCTGTTGTGGGCGATCGTCGCGGCGATGCAGCGACGCTTCCAGCAGGAGCGTTTCCGGTGTGGCGGCCCGGCGGTTCAGTTGCCCCGCCAGCTGGATAGCCTGGCGGTCGTATTGACCGGAGGCAGCGAGGGCCTTGGCGGCTCGGCGGGTGGCGTTGAGCACGTCGCCTTCGCCGGCGGCGGACCGGCGGAACGTGCGGGCGGCTTCGAAATGGTTGCCGTCTTCTTCCAGTCGCCCGGCTGCGGCGATGGCCCGGTCCAGCGCGAACAGCGTTTCCTGTGTGCAGGTCGGCCTTTCGGCGTTGATCCCGGCTGCCTCCAGTCGCCTGCGGAGATTGAGGGCGGGGCTCATCCTGGCCGCCCGGAGGTAGTCGTTCCGGGCGATGAGCAGCGGCCTGTTGATCGGATCGTGCGAACCCAGCAGCAGCGCCCCGTCGTTGGGCTGATCGGTCAGTTGCCCGGCGGCGGGCTCGATCCAGCAGAAGCTCACGTCGGCGGTTTCATCGATGATCGCCAGCAGATCGCCGTCACAGGCGGAGACGGCCTCGTCCAGCCGGGCCACCGGTGGAGCATTGCCCCGAACCGGAACGTGCAGGAAATTCGGAAGATCGACTTTCAGCGAGCGGAACTGCTCGGCCGTGCAGGCCAGGTACACCCGGAACGGGATGAACGTCCAGCGGTAGACCTTCCGGAGCAGTTCGGTGGTCCGCTCGGTGACCCGCTGGGGCGTGATGAGAACCGACAGGTCCTTCATCGCCGGCCAGGGCTTGTCCGGGCGGGCAGAGCGGACTCTCAGCAGATCGCTGAGAAAGTGCGGCCGCTCGTGTTCGCTGCCGTCCTCGGCTTGGGCCGGCGGAGCGGCGTATTCACCCGTTACGACGGGCAGGTGCTGCAGATCGCCGAAGAGGGCAAGTCGGCGGGCCAGGTCCCAGTCCACCAGCGACTGCAGCGTCTCGTTGACGCCTCCGGTTGCCTTTACCACGCTTCGCCGGGCAAGCAGCGTCACGCGAAGAACCGTGTTCGAGTGCATCAGCACGAACCGATCGAAGTCCCTGCTGACGCGGACGGTCTTGCTGAGCACAACATCCTGGCCGTCCGAACCGCGGCGCCGGTGAGTGCAGTAGAAATCGCTGTAGACGCCCGCGGTGTCGGCCGGGGCTTTGTGCATGGCCTGCAGCAGCGTTTCCACGTGCCGCGGGTAGTAGACGGACTCATCATCCAGCCAGCACAGGAACTCGCCCCTCGCCTGTTCGGCAGCGAGGTTCATCGCCTCGGCCTTTCCGAGCGGGCTGTCGGTTTCGATCAGTCGCACGCGGTTGTCGTCGGCCTTGTCGGCGGTTTCCCCGGCCCGGGCCTGGCTGGGCGCTACCAGCAGAACTTCCAGATCGCAATGCGTCTGCTGCAGCGCGCTGCGGAGGGCGGCTCGGAGCTTCGGCCCGTGTCGACGGGCGGTCAGTATAACCGACACCTCGGGCGTGGATTGCACTTCTCGTTTGTCCATCATGTCGCGGACTTGCCGTCTCCCGTGGTCAACTTCGCATCAATTCCTGCCCAGCTTGCGTCGGAGAGGAACACCTCTGACCTGCCGGGCACCGGAGCCAGTTCGGAAATCAGCTGATGGATCCGGTCCATCCGCCGGTGGGGGCAATGATCCGTTCGGACCAGCATGCGGTACCGTTCCGGCTGGGCCGGTTCATCCAGCACGCGGCGGCAGAATTCCTCGACCGTGGTGAACAGCACATCCTCGGGAAGCAGTTCCTCTGCGTCCGGGAACCGGTGGATCACGGGTTTGATCCCGCTGAGCATCGCCTGGAGGACCACCGGCATGCGGTCTTGGACGATACCGGTGGACACCAGCAGCGACTTGTCGCCCAGCCACGCGTCCAGGTCTTCCTGCCAGCCCTCGAAGAACACCGCCTCGGTCAGGCCCATGTCTTCCAGAAGGTTGCGCAGGTAATGCTCGAGCATCTCATCTTCCATCGTCCCGGCAAGGTGCAGCGTGTATTCATCGTCCTGCTCGTGAAGTGCCTGGAAGCACTGCAGCAGGAGCATGGGGTTGTCAGCCAGGGTGATCGGCCCGACGGCAGCGACGGCCTTTCCACCACACGGGTTCAGCGAGGCAGTGTCGGTGAGCGGCGCTTCGCCGATCGGCTCGATGCGGCAGCTGCCGGTGCCGATCCGGCTGCGGAGAAGATCCCTTCGGGACGTGCCGGCCGGGGTGAGGACCATATCCACGCGATCCCAGCAGACTCTCTCCAGCCGGGGGCTGTACAGCTGCTCCGGACTGAGGTGGACCACCGTCCGATAGCCGCCCTGCTGACGCGTCGCCCGCAGCAGGCCGTCGTTGAGCGAACTGAAACAGGCAATGTCGCACCAGTCCAGCGCCTCGGCCATCGACCGGGTGTCGTCGCACAGTACACGCCGCGTCCGGAATCGCTGGGAAAGGTGCCCGGTGAGAAGGCCGGAAGATTCTTCGTCCCCCGGGTCGGCGATGATCGCCAGCTTCGGCCGGAGCTTCCGCAGCCGGTCGAGGATCGTCGTAAGCTGCTGCTGGTCCGGATGGATTTCCAGCGACTGCAGCAGCGTTTCGATCGCCTGGGGGATGCGGTCCTGTTCCAGATAGAGCGAGGCGATGCGGTTGGCGAGTTCGGACGCGAACAGCGGCTGATCCGTCAATTCACAGACGAGCCGGCGCGCCTGGCCCAGCCGGTCGGCGGCGAGATAGATCTCCGCCAGGTTCCAGAGGATCTCCTTCGGCCGGTCCGGAAGGAGGTCCAGGGCGGCTTCCAGATGCCGTGCCGCTTCGTTCTGCCTTCCCAGTGCGTGCAGCAGCACACCGGCGTCGTTGAGTGCGTCGGTATCGTGCGGCACCCGCAGCAGGTATTCCTGAATGCACTGCAGGGCCTGCTGGTCCTCGCCCGACTGGGCGTGTTCCAGGCCCCTTCTATAGAAATCGAAGCTGTCGTCAAACGCGGTCATATCGCTGCCTTCCTCGGTTTGCTACAAGGCCGGGTACGCGGCCTCGCTGCACCTACTACAAATGGCGTGCCGGAAAGGAAAGGGAGTTGCCGAACCGGTGTAAATTCTTCGAGACAGCGGAGCTAATCCACTGTTCAGCGGGGGTTTGGCGAGGGTAGGCTCTGCAAGGCCGG
>JBKHHU010000252.1:0-4329 GCA_046539045.1 Phycisphaerae bacterium | reverse complement strand
CATCTGGGCCTCTTCCAGTACGCCGCAAACAACTGGACCTATCTTGGAGATCTGGCGACGGTCCGGATGCGGAGCGGATATACTGCCGCCTGCAGCACCACCGGGAACGAGTTGTTCGTGCGGGCAGCACAGACCGACGGTTCGGACGAGCGGATGTTCCGATGGAGCGATGGACAGGTGGAGCCTCTGCAACTGCCGGCCGATGTCGCCGGTGACCGGTTTGTGGGCATGGCCGCTCCCGAAGACCGACTTGTGATGGTCTTCGCCAAGCCGGCAGACAACGGCCGCCTCGATCTGCACATGGCACTGCAGGATGAGGATGGAGGGTTCGATATCCTGCCGATCGTCTCCGGGCAAGAGCCGGTTTCCTTCCCCAGCGACCAACTGCCGCAGGTGGCCGCGTATGGCAAGGAAATCGCCCTCTTCTGGCAGCCGCAGGAGCAGGCCGACGAAGAAACCTATCCGAAGATCGCCGTCTTCGATAGCAACGGCGAGATGCTCCCCGCATCGGACATCGAGGTCTTTGCACCATCGCCGTTCGGAGGCGACGGCACGGCCATCCGCGATGCGTTCCTGTGGATCATCGTCGGACTCATGGTGGTATTGGGCTTCATTCTGCGGCCGCGGGGCGCCGTAAAACCTTTCGAATTTCCTCAGGAAGATTTCCAGCCGGCGGCACTATGGAAACGGGTGGTGGCCGTCGTCATCGATCTGCTGCCGTTCCTTCTGCTGTCGTCGATGTTGTTCATGATGCAGATTCCCCCGGACAAACTGCAGCAGTTCCAGCAGCGGGCTTACGAGCGAGCCGTACAGCAGGATATCCCGGCTGCGCTTGCATGGTCGGTGGTGGGCGGCATGGTTTCCTTCGGCCTGTACTGTGCGATCATGGAACGCAAATACGGACGGACGCTTGGCAAAATGGTCTTCGGCCTGAAGGTCTTCGGCGATAAAGGCCAACCGCTGACATGGAGAGAAGCCCTCCTGCGGAATATCATCAAGCTCTTTGAGTTGAACACGTGGTTGTTCCTTCCGCTGTGGTTGCTGTTCTGCCTTATGAACCCAATCCGGCAGCGGCTTGGCGATGTGCTTGCCCGTACCGCGGTCGGAGAGAAGCGGGATCCGAATCGGCCTGTCATCCGGCACATGACCACCGGCCAGGTGCCGGGTATCCCGTGGATGAAACCGCCGCAGGAACAGACACCGGAGCAGCGTGAGGAAGACGAAGAGCCGGAAGAGACCTCCGGCCGAGAAGACTCCGCTGAACCCAACGAGGAGAACGACAGCAGAGATCAGGACGAAGCTCCGCGTCGGGAGTAGAACCCGGGCGCCTTACTGTCAAGATCATCTGCTGTCGGCAGAAGTCTTGGACTGACGCTCAGCTTCTTTGATGTAGCTCTGGAAGTTCTTCAGCAGGCGGTCGTCGACGGGCCAGTCGCCGTCAATGACTTCCGGCCGGAACTCGATCGATTCCAGCTTCCTGTCCTTGAGCTGAAGAGCGAGAATCCCGACCATTTCCCTGCCGCCAATTCTCGCTACCGGCACACCGGCCACCGTTTTCAGGTGCTCGTTCGTGCGGCGCGTATTGCCACGGAGAATCAGATCGGCCGCCGAGACCTCCGCCGCTGCCTTTCGCACGTCCGCCTCAAATCCGTGTACCGCCAGAACCACGATGTGCCCGTCTCGCTTCAGTTTCCGCGCCGAGTCTGCCACGGACTCCAGCGGCTCCACTTCCAGCGCGGCAGCGCCCGGGAGGAATTGGAGTACCCCCGGCGGCGTGTAGGAGAGGATCGCCAGCTTGCCCCAAGGCCCGCTCTTGAGAAACACCTTCTGCAGGTCGACATTGGTCTTTCCCCTGCGCACGTTGCTGCTGAGCAGCGCGAAATCAGCCGGGGCAAACAGCTTGGAGAATCGCTCCGGCTCGCAGGCCCACTCGTGGCTGCCGACGACCAAGGCGTCATAGTCGATCAGATCGAAACCTTTGACCACGTATTCGTTCCGCAGATCGCCCGGTTCGATCCAGAAGCAATTACCAAGATCCAGTACGACCGCGTCATCGGCAGCGGCGCGGTAGCTGTGTATCAGGCCGCTGCGATTGGCCATTCCGCCGAGCATGGGGCCCTGGCAGTTGCACACTTCCAGCAAACCGCTCGTGTGCCCGGTGACGATCAGCACCAGTTCCGGCCGCCCTGCTTCGAATGGCTCTACGCGCACGGGCGCGGGCCTGCCGTCATCCGTTCCGCCGGCGTTCGACAGGATTCCCGATCCATGCCCGCAGCCGGTCACGAGAATCTGCAGACCGAGCAGCAACGCGGCTGACACCTGCATCCGTAGCATGCTTCTCCTCCATCCGTCCATTCGTCGATAGTAAATGGGCCGGCAATCATCAGACTGCCGGCCCCGTGTGATCCATTTGTCTCGCTCAGCCCTGCCTGGACTGAAGCTGCACCAACTTCAGCAACACCACGGCGCTGGACAACTGCACGTCTTCCTCGTATTGCTCCTGGAGGTTCTGACTCAACTCATCCGGCGCGATGTCCTGAATCAGGTCGGTCTTGCGCCGCAGGCCCAGCCAGCGCTTCATCCGCTGTGGGGTCATCTGAACTACCACATTCGGATCCACGCCCCAGGTCTTTGCGCCCGGTGTCTTGTGCAGCAACCGGCCCTTCGGCAGGTAATAGTGGGCGGTCGTCAGTTTCAGCTGCGATCGGCCATAGCGGATCGGGATCAGGTTCTGCACGCTGCCCTTGCCGTACGTCCGCTCACCGACGATCGTCGCACGCTGGTGGTCCTGCAGGGCTCCGGAAACGATCTCCGCCGCCGAGGCACTGGAACCGTTGACCAGAACCACGAGGTTGCCGCCGAGATACTCGCCTTCCCCGCTGGCCTCCAGCTCCCGCGGCTGGACCGTCCTACCCTTGGTCGACACGATCGTGCCTTCGTCGACAAACTCGCTGGCGATGTGCCCGGCGGAACTCAGAAGCCCGCCCGGGTTGAATCGCAGGTCGAGAACCAGGGAGTTGATACCGGCTTCTTTCAGTTGCTTGAGCGTCTTGTCCAGATCCTCGTAACTGTCCTGAGTGAACTGCGTCAGGCGGACATAGGCGACGCTGTTGTCCTCGTCGATCAGGAAATCCCAGCCGCCGCTCTTCTCGCGGCGCCAGCCCTTCACGGTCGGGACGTGAATCTCCGCTCGTGTGATCTTGACCTCGAACGGTTTCGGGCGGCCCCGTCGCTTGACGAGGAATGTCACCTTGGTGCCCTCTTCGCCCATGATCAGCGTGACGAGCTTGTTCACCGACAGGTCCTTCGTCTCGGTCCCGTCGACCTTCAGGATCACGTCATTGCTTCGCAGGCCCGCTTTGTATGCCGGGGAGCCGGCCAGCGGAGTCACAACCTTCAGCGGCTCGCCGGGCTCTTTTCCGATCTGAACTCCGACGCCCTTGAACCGGCCTCGCGTGTTCTTTTCAAACGCCTTGTAGTCGTGAGGCCAGATCATGGAACTGAACTTGTCCAGTTCGCCGAGGTAGCCGTCGGTGTATTCCATCACCAGCACCTCGGTGGGGATGTTCACCGACTCCTCCGAGGCTCGCATCACCGCGCGGAGCCCAAAGGCGAGGTCCAGGAAATCGGGCCGATTTTTCTTCTTGAGCGACTCCAGTTGCCGATCGACGGCGGACACGAATTCCTCACGCTCGTCCTTGTCCTGCAGACCGGTGAACGTCTCGCGAACTTCCGGCGTCTGGGCCAGCACCTTCACGCTCATCAATGCGCCGCGGACCAGCTTGCGGTAGTCCAGCTCCCCCACGTAATGACGGTGCATGCGGTTGATGGCCAGGCGAGACATCCGCGCATCGATCCCGTCGACCAGGTCTTTCCACGTTTCGCCCTCTTCCAGAGCGGTATCTTTTTCGTTCTCCACGTACAGGCGGAGCACGCGGACGTGACGTCGCACGCGATCAAGCTTGCTGCTGTAGGCCTCATTGCCCGGCTCGAGGTCTTCCAAGCTCGCCAGCGCCCTGCTGGCCGCGTACCAGTCCTTGTTCTCGATGGCGTCATCTGCGAGCTTGTCGACGTACTTGACCAGATCTCTATACCAGTCGTGCTTCTCAAACCCGTCACCGTTGCCGTAGAGGTCCCGGGCGAGCATCGCCTGGGACAACGCCGCTTCCCACGGCTTTTCCGTGGTCAGGACCTCCACGTCGATCAGCTCCTCCGAAAGCTGATCTTCGACCTTCCGGATTCTCCTGGCCGAGGCGATCCGCTCGGCGTCAGTCCCAAATTTCGCCTCTTTCCAGACCTTGCGGAATTCCGCGGCAGTTTTCTCGACGT
>JBKHHU010000062.1:0-16231 GCA_046539045.1 Phycisphaerae bacterium | reverse complement strand
AACGCTTTCGCCGACGCTGAACCACGAAATTACTTCTGTCACTCACTCTAGAACCGCTTGTACAAGGCGATGCCGACGGATCGGCGTTGCGGGTCGGTGTACGGAATGACGCTCATCCCCATCACCTTCGGCTCGTGGTTGTTGGCCACCGCATGGCCGATTGCCATTCCGATCAACGCACCGGCCACCACGTCCGAGAAATCGTGGTTCCTTGCGTCCAGGCGCTCATATCCCACAAACGCGGCGAACGCATAGAGCGGCACGCCGACGGTCGGGCCGTAATGCTCGTACATCACCGCAGCAAGGCAGAAGCTGCTGGAGGTGTGCCCGCTGGGCCAGCCGATCTCGTCGCCGTTTGGGCTTTCCCGCTGCGTGGCGTATTTCAGCGAGAGCGTCAGCGCACCGGTGATCGACAGCGCGTTGATCAGCGACTTGGACAGCTCGTAGGTCTCCCTGTCATCCTCGATCGAACCGTAAGCGTACATCGCACCGGCGATGGCGAAGTGCAGCCCCGGATTGCCGCCGACGTCGCCGACTTGGTCCCAGAACTTGCTGAGCGTGCTGTGCTTCTCGAAATGCTTCTCGACCTGGTGGTCCGGTTTCTCATCGATCATCACGGCAGAGACGCCCGCTGCTGCCAGGAGGACCAGGGCCGTCTTGTGCTTGAAAATCGCCTTGGTGTCGTCCCAGAGCGTGTAGGGCAGTTCCTTGGCGTCTCGTCCGAGTGAAAGCCAGAAATCGTCCGGATACGCCGGCCCGCGGCGGGTCTGCCACGGCTCGTACGGCAGATCGTCACCGGGCTGAGCGGCGGCCTGCCCGGTAGCGTCCTGCGTGGTCGGTTCGCCGGCAAAGTGGATCATCCCGTCTCGCTGCAGGTGAACCAGCGCGTCGGCACGCAGGACGTCCGACATCGCCAGCCACGTCGGTGTGATCTTCCCGATATCCGTCTGAATCGACTGTTGGCTGGAATCGTCGGCAACGGCCAGCTGCTCTCCGGTGAGGGTGTGCTGATTCTGATGGACGTTGATCGCCAACTTGAGATCGTCCTGGCTCGGGTCGGAGCAACCAACCGCGAGGATCACCGTCGAGGTCAACAACAGACAAGCCACGAGCGTGCGCATGGACAGACTCCTTTTGCTGAAGCTGAGTGATTGCGTGAAGCATACCTGCCAGCGCATGCTCTCTCAAGAAGAAGGATGAAGATTCGGTAAAGGGCGGCGCCAAGCGGCCCCGAGGGCAGGTCGGTTCCGGGAACTCGCCGGCCTCGGCGAGCCGCTTGCCAATTCGTCGGCACGTGCTAGGATGGTCACTTCCTGCTTTTGTTTGAGGAACACCCATGGCCGTCAATCAAATGCGTCTGACGTTTCAACCATCCGGCCGACGGGTCTACGCCATGGCTGGGACAACCGTTCTGGAAGCCGCTGCCCGCGCGGGGCAGATGATCGCCACCCCTTGTGGTGGGGCCGGCACGTGCGGGAAATGTCGCGTACGGTTCATTGAAGGTGCCCCCGAGGCGACGCCCGAAGAGGTCGGCCTCTTCAGCAGCGAACGCCTGGCTGAGGGCTGGCGGCTGGCCTGTCAGAGCAAACCCGCTGGAAATGCCGTGGTGGAGATCCCCGATGAATCGCTGCTGGTCAGCGGCGGGCGGATTCTCACCGAGTCGGCGCTGCAGGACCAGCCGATCCTCCCGGCTGTGCGAAAGGTTTTCTTTGAGCTGACTCAGCCGACTCTCGACGACAACGTTCCCGACATGCAGCGCCTCGAACGGGTCACCGGCCCGGCGAAGGTCGATCTGGAGCTGTTGAAGGTGCTGCCCGACCGGCTCGCGGAGTTCGGCTACAGCGGCACTGCCGTGCTGACCGACCACCACCTGATCGACGTGCAGCAGGGCGATACCACCGACACCTGTTGCGGGATCGCCGTGGATATCGGAACGACCACCATCGCCGCGTCGCTTCTGGACCTGCATTCCGGGCGGGAGCAGGCCGTGGCGTCCGACATCAACCCGCAGGTCCGGTTCGGCGATGACGTTCTCAGCCGCATCGGGCATGCGGGCAAGACTCCGGGCGGGCTCGGCGAGCTGAACCGCAGCATCTGCGAAGCGATCGACGCGCTGATCGGCAGGCTCTGCCGGACCGCGGGGATCGGCAGGGCGGAGGTCTATGAGCTGACGCTGGCGGGCAACACCACGATGCAGCACATTCTCTGCGGGCTGGACCCCACGCCGCTCGGACGGGTGCCTTTCGTGCCGGTCCATCGGCGGGCCCTGATGCTTCGGGCCAGCGAGCTTGGCCTGGCGATCCACCCTCGCGGCAACGCGTACGTTTTTCCGATCATCGGCGCCTTCGTCGGGGGCGACACCTCCGCGGGGCTGCTGGCTGCCCAACTCGATCCTGCCGACGGTCCGATGCTGTTCATCGACATCGGAACCAATGGGGAGATCGTATTGGCGGACGGCGACCGGCTGCTGGCTGCGTCGACCGCGGCGGGCCCTGCCTTTGAGGGGGCGCGAATCTCCAGCGGAATGCGGGCAACGCGGGGTGCGATAGAGAAAATCGCCTTCGCCGACGAGATCCGCCTCAGCGTCATCGGCGACGCGGACCCTGCCGGAATCTGCGGCAGCGGGCTTCTGGACCTGACGGCCGAGATGCTGCGCTACGGCATGTTGACCCCCGAAGGGCTGATCCTCCCGCCGGAGCAGCTGCCGGAGACTCTCCCGCCGGCGATCCGGCGGTGCGTCGGCACGGGCGAGAACGGACAGGCGTTTGTTCGACTGGCGGCCGGGTCCGACGCGGAAGTGTGCCTGACCCAGCGCGACATTCGTGAGCTGCAGCTGGCGGCGGGGGCCATCCGGGCCGGGGTCTCGATTCTACTGAAGCGGGCGCAGATTCGCTCCGATCAACTGTCCAAGGTCCTGCTTGCCGGCGGGTTCGGCAGTTTCATTCGCCGCAGCAACGCCCAACGGATTGGTCTGTTGCCGACAGGGCTGGATCACCGGAAAATCCACTACATGGGCAACGCGTCGCTGAGCGGGGCCAAGCTGGCGCTGCTCAGTACGGACGCCCGGAACGCAGCAGAGCGACTTTCCGCGGCGGCAGAGCACGTGGAGCTCTCGCAGGATGCAGACTTCCAGATGGAATTCGCCGAGGCGATGATCTTTCCCGAATCATGAGACGCCGATGGTGCGTCACGCAAATTTCACTTTTGCACGACAGGCGTTGGCGGGTATCATTTCTTCCCGCGCCGAAAGCTGCCGCCAACGTGAATTTTCGAGATCAGACGTGGTATGTGAGGTACCCAATGAGTCCGCAGGACAATGAAAAGCAAGTCGGTAACGAGTCCAACCTCGACCCCGAACTTTCCAGAGAGATCGATGCCGCACTCGGCGACATGAATGTCGAGGAACTGCTGGCCGCCGAAGAGGCCGACCGCAAGCAGGCCGCCGAAGAAGACAAGCCGTCCGCTTCCGGTGTGCGGAAAGGCACGGTCGTCGGGATCCGGAAGGATGATATCTTCGTCGAACTCGGCGGGAAAGCACAGGGCGTGCTCCCTGCCGGGCAGTTCGAGGATGAGCCGCTGCCGAACATCGGCGACGAAGTCGAATTCACCATCGAAGGCAGGGACAAGGAAGACAACCTGCTCCTGCTGAGCCGCAAAGGGGCCGTGCTCGCAGCCACCTGGGACAACCTTCACGTCGGTGCCGTCGTCGAAGGAAGGGTGGTCGACAAGAACAAGGGCGGTCTCGAACTGAAACTCGGTTCGGTTCGCGCCTTCATGCCGATCAGCCAGATCGAACTGGGACGCGTCGAGGATCTCAGCCCCTATCTCAACAGGAAGCTCAACTGCGAGATCATCGAGCTGAACCGCTCGGACGACAAGGTCGTCGTCTCCCAGCGGAAGGTGCTGGAGAAGCTGGCTGAGCAGGCCAAGGAAGAGAACCTCGCCAAGCTCGAGGAAGGGCAGGTCGTCAGCGGGAAGGTCCGCTCCATCATGCCCTACGGCGCGTTCGTGGATATCGGCGGGATGGACGGTCTTCTGCATGTCTCGGACATGAGTTGGTCCCGCGTGGAGAAGCCCGAGGATGTCGTCTACACCGGCCAGGAACTGCAGGTCAAGGTCCTGAAGATCGACCGCGACAAGGAGCGGATCGGGCTGGGGCTCAAGCAGGTGCACGGCGACCCGTGGGAGGACGTCGACAAGAAGTATCCGCCGGATTCGGTCGTGGAAGGTACCGTCCGCCGCGTGGAGAAGTTCGGCGCGTTTGTCGAGCTGGAACCGGGCCTGGAAGGGCTCCTGCCGGTCAGCGAGATGAGCTGGGGCAGGATCGGCCATCCTCGGGAGGTCGTCACCAAGGGCGACAAGATCCGGCTGAAGGTGCTGACGGTCGAGCCGAGCCGCAATCGCATGTCGCTTTCGCTCAAGCAGATCGGCGACGATCCGTGGATGGGCGCGTCGGCACGGTGGCCTGTCGAAAGCACGCAGCAGGGCAAGGTGACGCGAATCACCGATTTCGGCGCGTTCGTGGAACTGGCCCCGGGCGTGGAAGGCCTGGTCCACGTTTCGGAGATGGCCAGCGGGTTCGTAAAAAACCCTCACGAGGTCGTCCGCGAAGGCGACCAGGTCGAGGTCCGCGTGCTCAGCGTGGATGAAGAGAAGCGGCGCATCTCGCTGTCCATGAAGAAAGAGGGTGAAGCTGAAGAGTTCACCTCTCGCTTCGAAGACGTCCCGGAGAAGCCCCGGAAGAAGGGCAAGCTCAAAGGCGGAATCGACGTCGGTGGAATGGGTATGGGTCTGGGCGACCTGGATCTGGACAAGTTCAAGAAGTAATTGCCGGTCCGGCAGCGCGGCCGGTCCCAACGGATCTGCCGCGCTGCACGGGCTGCAAGCCGCCCGCTTTCCGCCGACTCCCACCGGCGGGCCTCTCCCGCTTCAGATCTGGCTCCAGGCTCTTGTCGCATGTTGTCGTGTGCTCCATACCGGTCTGTCCCTCGTGCAAATCGAAGCCGCCGGCGAGATTCGAAAGTTGCGTCTTCTCGTGACGCGGCAACTGTAAGCCGTATAATGACTTTGCGTGGGTACTTTTGTGATGAGGAAGCCATGAAAAAGTTCATTGTCCCGACGATGCTGGTTCTGCTGCTGTTGGCTGGAGGGCTGGTTGCGCTGTTCGTCCATCAGCTGACCTCAGCGACGGACACTCACTATCCGAGGACGAATCCGGCCGGGGGGTCAAGGCTGCCGCGAGTGTACGAACTGATTCGCCTGGGGGACGCGGAGACCATTCAGCAGATGCTCTCGGACGATGTCGATCCGAATGCGCTGCTGGAAGACCGCACTCCGTTGGTCCACTACACGATCTGGGCCGAGAAGACCGACACATTGCAGGCCTTCCTGACTGCCGGGGCCGATCCCAACCTCCGCGACCCGATCACCTGGGACACGCCTCTGCATATCGCCGCCCGGAAGCAGAAGCCGGCACATGTGGAACTGCTGCTTTCTGAGGGTGCCGACCCCAACCTCAGGAACCACCGGAGAGAAACCCCGCTCCTCATCGCCGTACGACTGGGCGTGCCGGAAATGGTGATGACACTCCTGGACGCAAACGCGGAACCGAACACCGCCGATGCCGTCGGCAAAACCCCGTTGCACTGTGCTGTTGCCGCCGGTAGAAAGCCTCTGGCACGGTTGTTGCTGGACGCCGGGGCCAAACCGAACGTTACCGACGCCCGCGGCCGCACGGCGCTGCACCACGCTATCGACGGCGATCTGGGCAATGTCTATCCCGAGATCATCACCATGCTGCTGACGGACGGGGCGGAGGTGAACGTGGCGGACGCCGAGGGCAACACCCCGCTGCACCTGGCCAGTCGCTTTGGCCTCAAAGATATCGTTCAGGTGCTGCGCAATGCCAAGGCGCTCGTTGACCCCACGAACAAACTCGGGCAGACCCCGCTGTTTCTCGCGGCGGCAGCAGGCCATCCGGCCACGGTCCAGACGCTCCTGGAGGAGGGAGCTTCCGCCTCCACCCGCGACAACGCCGGACGCAGCCCGCTGTCCGAAGCCCTCTGGAATCGAAACCAGCAGGCCGCGTGGGCGCTGAAGGACAGCGTGGATGAATCCGCCGCCGACCCGCTTGTGACGGCGATACAGAAGGCTCGAACCGCCGATGCCATAAAGCTCATCAAAAAGGGCCAGGGCGTTCAGAAGGCAGGCCCTGCCGGGAGGACGCCACTGCACTGGGCCGGCCGCCTGTACGAAGCCGACACGCTCCCGATCGTGCGGGCGCTGCTGGAGGCAGGGGTCGACACCGATGCGCGTGACAATCTCGGCAGGACGCCCCTGATGGTGGCTGCCGCGACCACCAATTCCGAAACCATCAAACTCCTCATCGAGAACGACGCGGACCTAGGGCTCTTCGACAAAAGCGGCCGGACCGCTCTGCACCACGCAGCGGCGGAGGATCGCGAAGACAACATCCGCCTGCTGCTTACCGGTGGGGCCGACCCGCTGGCGAACACGAACCCCGGTGAACAGACGCCTCTGCTGCTCTGTGCCGGCCGTTCCCGTTTCTCCGGAGGGGTGCGGGAGATGCTGGGCCTGCCGCCGGCACCGGCATCGCCCGACGTGAAAGATGCGCTCGCCGCTCAGCGATTGCTGAACACGGTCGCCGGCGATGAAGAGTACCGGCTGGCCCTGCAATGGGCGGAGAGTATCAAGGAACCGGTCGCAGACGCCCCCGAACTGGAAACCATTCCCACGGTGGTTTACCGGGCTCTGTTGACCGGTGACGCCGAGACGCTGAAAGGCCTGGCCGCCGCGGGCAACAAAGAGACGGATGAACTGCTGACCGCGATGGTCGATTACACGCAAGCGGTTCACGTTCTGCGGGAAAAGGTGATCGCGACCCATGGGAGGAAAGGCTGGATCCGTTTTCTGGATCTGGAAGGGGACGACGTCGACGCGCGGGCCGTCAGCCTGATCACTGTTCGTCCGCGGGAGGAGCTCGGCCGGGGCGAGACGGTCGGTATGGTGCGCGATTCGGCAGAGGCGCGTACATTGATCCTCTCCGGGCTTGGTCAGGACTGGTTGTTGCCGCTCCGGAAGCGTGACGGCGCGTGGAAGATCGACGCGGAGATGCTTCTGGCCCTGTCCCTACGGTTCTCGGAGTCCTACACGAAGGATCTTCAAGCCGCTACCGAAGGCATCCGGAGCATCTACCCGGCGGCCGGGAAGAAAACCGTCAGCCCCGAGCAGCTGCGGCGGAAGCTTCCGTTGCATATGGGCCGCTTGTAAGGGAAACGGGCGGAGGTCCTGTGATCGCGAGGCGAGTGCTAACTGGCCTTCCGCGCGGGTCCTTTCCCGGTTTTCCGAAGGTTGACTCGCAGGGGCACGAGAAACTCCCGGCCACATACGGCGCACCGGACCTTGCGTCCGATCATTTCTGCAGGGATCGAGAGCGTCACGCGGCACTCCCGGTTCAGGCATCTCATATTGGTGTACTGCATCATATCCTCTCTTGCGAGCTCGAGGGGGTAGCAACCGTCTCGGGGACTCCCGGCGGTGCCCCTGAAGCAGTTTCTACATCGGCGCGGTCGGCCCCGGAGTTGAGCAGGAAATCGCCTTCCATTTCGGGTAGCGTTGCTGGCCGGATACGCGCTAAGACTTGGATGTAACATCTGTTGTGGATGTAGCATGTTCGAACGGCCGCAGATTCCTGCTTGAGAAAATCGCTTGCTTTTGCGGAAGAATCCGCGGCGGCAGCGGGCGTATCGTAGGCTGCGGGTGGAGGTGTACCATGCGTGGAATATCACCTGTGTCCAGCGCGATGGCGGCCGGCATGTACGGCTTGCGGACGGCGACGAAAGATGCTGCCACGGCGGCACGTCGGATTTCGCGCGGAGAAGGCGACCTGCCCGGCAACGCGGTGGACCTCCTTGAGGCCAAGCAGTCCCACGGCGCCGCGGCCTCGGTTCTGAAGACGGCCACCGACATGCAGGAAAGCGTGCTGGACATATTGATATGACAATCGCCGGCGACGCAGGTGGAAGCCCCGCAAGACCTTTCGGTGGAGCGGGCCTAAGTCTCTGCGCATGCACTTTTTGTCTCGAACTTTACGTATGCGCCGAGCCCGGCTGGGGTGCGATAGAAATCTGGTCGATCAAGCCAGTGAAAAATCCTGAAACAGATAAGTCGCGGGCCGGGAAGGCCGATACCAATAGCGGGCAAGGTAGTGATCTTGCTCTGACCTGCAGTCTTGGATGCAAGAGGTAAACCAATGGAAGTTTTCGTAGCCAGACATCCCATCTTCGATCAGCAGAAGGAAGTCTACGGATACGAACTGGCGTTCAGATCGGATTTCGAGGAGTACTACACGGCACTGGAATCCGGGAAAGAGACCGTGGATTTCATGGCGTTCGTGAATTTCAACGAGCTGGCCGACGGAAAACGCGGGATCGTGAACTTTTCGCGCAGCCTTCTGTTGAAGAACTTCCCCTTCCTGCTCCCGAAGGAGTCGTTGACGGTCGGGATCAGCGCCGATCTGGAGCCGGATCCGGAGGTGCTTGAGAAGCTCAATGAACTCAAGGACGCCGGATACACGCTCGCCTTGAAGGGCTGCAAACCGGAACGCCCGCCCGGCCCGCTGCTGGATTTCGTGAACATCGTCCGGTTCGACTCCAAAGAACTGAATGGCCAGAGCGTCAAGATCTGCCAGGTGCTCCGGCAGCGCGGCATCATGCCGCTGGCCGAGGGCGTGGAAAGCTCCGGCGAATTCGACCAAGCCGTCCAGAAGGGCTACTCGCTGTTCAAGGGCGACTTCTTCTCCAAGCCCGTCGAGAACCCGGACAAGGAAATCACCGCCAACAAACTGACCTACATGAAGCTGCTCAAAGAGGTCAACTCCCCGGAGATGGACTACGGGAAGATCTCCAGCCTCATCCAGCAGGACGTGTCCATGACGTTCCGCCTGCTGAAGTTCATGAATTCCGCCTGGTTCGGACTGCGGTACGAGGTCAACTCGATCCGTCACGCGCTGGTGCTTCTTGGCCCGAAAGAAATCCGCCGATGGATCTCGATGGTGGTCATCACCAATACCGGCGACGACAAACCGCACGAGCTGCTCCTCCGCAGCCTGACCCGCGCGAAAGTCGCCGAGCAGATCGGGCCGATGGCCAACATGGGCAACATGGCCCCGGAACTGTTCCTCATGGGCATGTTCTCGGTTATCGACGCCCTGACCGACCGCCCGATGGAAGGGATTCTGCAGGAAGTCCCGCTCAACGAGAACATCAGCGCGGCGCTTCTGGGCGGGAGCAACCAGTTCCGCCTGGTGCTGGACATGATCCTCAACTACGAAAAGGGCGACTGGGAACTGTTCGGCCAGCACGCCAAGTCGCTGGCGGTCGATGAAAAGCAGATCCCGCAGCTGTTCCGCAGCTCGCTCAAATGGGCCAACGGGGCGCTGGCGGAGATGTAAGAGATTGGGTGTCCCAGCGTGGTAAGTCTCCTGACCCACCACGCTGCGCGAGGCTCGTAATGCATACTTCGTCCCTGTTGGCGGGTCAGGAGACCCGCCAACCAGAGGGAGACCCGCCAACCAGAGCTCGTCGATTCAGACGCCCCGGCGACACGTGATCCGGAACGTGTGGTCGATCGGGGTCAGGAAGGTCATCAGCACGCGGGCGTTGTCGCCCGGGCCGGTCGTGTCACGCATCGCCAGGGTGGTGTGGGCGCCGCTGCCGGGTCCGATGGCCAGCACATCATGCCCGAATCGCATGGATCCCGCTCCGCCCTTGAGCACCATGACCTGACCCGGCTGGGTGATCGTCGCCGTGTCCCCGGTCTCCCAGAATCCGCCCGCGGGGAAATCCATCGCGATCTGCGAAGCGACATCGTCCAGCCCGCCGATGCTCTTGAGGGTCAGTTCCAATCCGTCCGCGATGCGCCGGATGTCCAACTGCATCTGCGGTGCAGGGATCGGCCGGATATCTCGCAAGCGGTTCATGTGCTCCCACCGGTCGATCGGTACCTCCTCGCCCAGCGGCAGGTTGTACCCGCATCGTTCCGGGTGGCGCAGGCCGAACGAATCCAGCCTGACCCCGCCGCCGAATTCCTGCATCCGATCGGCGAGGAAATCCCCTACCGGCCCGATCAGCGACTGTCGGATGCTCATCCCCAGCATCTCCGCCCGGCCGAAGCGGACGCTCAGCACGCGTTTGGAATCCCCGAACGCGCTGACGCTCAGCCGCCCCTTGCGGACGCGCCACAACTGGTTGGCAGCGAAGCATGTCTCGTACTGGTCCGGCACGCGCGGCTCTGCCGTTGGGGCCGGTTCGACCAAGACCAGCTCCGCCAGCCGACACAGCGACCGCGCGTCGAAACTCCCCGGCGCCTGCCAGAGATACTCCGCCAGGTCGGCGAACCGCTGCTCGCCGGTCGTGCGGGCCAGGCGCAGCGCCACAGGGCACAACGGTTTGGGAACCGTTGCCGTGCCCGCGTCCTGCCGGGAGGACAGGCCGGTCTCGATCGTGCCGTCGGCGTGGAACAGGTGCAGGTCCATCTGCAGGTTCTTCCGCACCGCGTCCAGGGCCTCCTGCCATTCCAGCCGGTCGTGCAGGATCAGCAGCGAGTGCCCGGCCACCGCGTCATAGGCGCCGGCACTGCGTTCCTGGTAGGCCCCGTCGTCGTCGATGTCGACGGTCTCGGCAAGGATGGCGTCGATCTGACTTCGGGCGTTGAAGTCGTCGAAGGTTTCCTGGGCCATCGCCATGGCCGAGGCGACCACCCAGCGATGGTTGGGGGTATGGAACCCGCCGTCCAGCAGGCCGGTCGCCGCCCGGCGAGAGAAGGTTTCGATCTTCTCGAGCACCGCAGCGGGGAACTTGCCCGCCTCCCGCATCGTCCGGGCCGTCTCGATGGCAGGGCACAGCTCCTGCAGCGCGAAACCCACTGCCGGGCCCGCGTCGTAGTTGCAGTTGCGCAGGTCGATCCGCCCGCTGGGACGCTGGACGTTCAGCAGGTAGTCCGCCGCCAGGGCCAGTCGGTCCAGCAACTGCTCTGGACTCAGCCGGAGCGGCAATTTGCACAGGCGGCGATCCAGCCCGTCCAGCAGCCGGATGCCCCCAGCCAGCAGGGTAACCGTTGCCCCGCTGTGGGCAGCGTCCAGATTGGACTCATAGTCGACCACCGCGCCAACGTACGGATGCTCGCCCGTCGGCTGGTGGAGCAGCAGGTCCTCGTATGCGGTGGAAAGCTTGCGGAATACGCTCTCTGCAGTGATCGTTGTCATGTCTCGATCCATTAATACAGTTCCAGCTTGATCAATCGTCCGTCCAGCCCGCCGTTGCGGAGCGGCTTCTTCCAACTGGTCCGCAGGCCGATCCGTTTCACCAGCCGCCGGTCGCCGAAGTACACGTACGCCGTCGAGCCGGTGCATTTCTGCTTGAGGAAATCGCCGAACTGCGTAGCGAGCTCGGCAGGGTCTTCGCGGGTGTCTTTCATGCGGATCCCGTACGGCGGGTTGCACACGATCGTCCGGTTCTCGACCGGCTCCAGATCGCGGAAATCCCGCAGCTGCAGATCCACGTTCCGCCCGTGCGGCAGGTGGTTGCAGTTGACCCGGCTGGCGTTGACGGCCCCGGCGTTGATGTCGCTGCCGCCGATGAGGTTCTCGGGCAGCTGGCGGATCGCCTCGTCGCTCTCGCGCTTGACCCTCTTCCACACGCCCGGCTCGAAATCCGGCAGGAAGCGGAAGCCCCAGTCCTCGCGGAGGTACCCAGCCGGGATGCGACAGTAGCTCATCATCGCCTCGGTCAGCAGCGTCCCGGACCCGCACATCGGGTCGTACAGCGGCCTTTCCCCGTCCCAGCCGGTGATGCGGATGATCGCTGCCGCCAGCGACTCCTGCATCGGCGCGGGCACCCAGTGTTCCCGGTAGCCGCGTCTGTGCAGCGAGCCGCCCGAGCAGTCGAGGCTGATCGTCGCCTGGTCCCTGCTGATGTAGAGGCTGAACCACACGTGCGGGCTTTCGGTGTCGACGCTGGGGCGCTTCTGGAACTTGTCGCGGAACTGGTCCACGATGGCGTCCTTGAGTCGAAGCGCCGCGTACTTGGAGTGCGTGATCTTGCTGCCGGAGACGTTGGCGAAGAGGGCGAACGTCTGTCGGAGACTGAAGAGCTTCGGCCAGTGGATCTTGCGGGCCTCGCGGTAGAGTTCGTCGGTGCTGCGACAGGGGAAACTCGCCAGCGGGGCCAGCACGCGAGAGATCAGTCGCGAGCAGTAGTTGATGCGGTAGAGTGTCGCGCTATCGGCGGTGAAGTAAATCCCGCGGTGCTCGGGGTTGACGTCCTGGGCGCCGAGCTCGGCCAATTCCTCGGCCGCCGGCTGCTCCATCTCGTCGGGGATTTGCGCGAAGAAACGTCGGGTCCGTTGATATTCCAGCATGGTTCACCTTTCGACCGTTATCGAGTGTCCGCCTTCCGTTCGGCGGTCGGAGCTACTCTACAGTCAAACCGGGGCGGGGCCAACGGCAAAAGCGGGCGACTCGGCGAAAGCAGGGCGGGCAGAGAGCGCTTTTGGCATTGGAGCGACTCGCCGAGCCCGGTATCCTGTTTCAGAAGCAGAAAGGAATCATCATGCAGAACGTCCTGAAATACGCGGCCCTCCTGATCGTCTTGCTGCAAGCACTGCCTCTCCACGCGGAGGAGAAGGTCGACGTGAGGGTGGTCGACAAGACGTACCCGGTTTCATCCAGAAACCGCAAGAAACCCAACTGGTCACCGCAGACGGCCCCCAAGCTCAAGGGCAAGAGCGAGTACACCACGAAGATGGTGGTTCTTGAGAATGAGTACCTCCGGCTTGAGGTCCTGCCGGAACTCGGCGGCAGGCTGGTGCGGGCGGTGTACAAGCCCACCGACAAGCAGATGTTCTGGGAGCACGATCGCATCGACGACGGCGTGAGCTGGTCGATGGGCGGGTGTCGCTGGTCGTTCCCGTTCTGGGAGCATGGCCGGCATTTTGACGAGACGGCTGGGTACGTCATCCGCCGCAATGACGACGGTTCCGTGACGCTGGCGATGGACATGCGGTTCGAGAAGTTCTTGAACCCCGCGGAGACCAAACGCTACGGCAGGGCGACCAACCTGCGACTGGTGCAGGAGATCACGCTCGCCCCGGGCGAGATGCGATACACCTGGACGGGGCGGGTAGACAACCCGCTGCCGATCCGCCACGGGTTCAAGCTCTGGTACCTGATGCGTCAGCCGGCCACGGAGGGGCTGAAGGTGATCCTCCCGACCCGCGCCACCGCGCCGCACGGTGGGGGGAGCCTGAAGGAATGGAACCGGGACCAGGAAATCGGCACGATGCAGGACAGCCGCTTCAGCGTGGGCATGCGGTACGACTTCGCCGGGTGGTACTCGCCGAAGCGGAAGCTCAACATCCTGCGGATCCAGGATCACCGGATCGCTCCCGGTGCCAAGCAGGTGCTCTACCGGCCGAGTGCGCGGGGGTATGTCGAGATGTGGGGCGGCAATCACGAGGTGTTCGAGGAGACCGGGCGGATCCTGCCCGCGTTCGGCGGATACGAGATCAAGACGACCGTTCTGGCAGCGACGGGCATCGGCCCGGCGAATTTCGCGACGGAGGATATGGGGTTGCGGTTCGAGAAATCAGGCGGTAGCTGGAAGCTCCAGCTCACTCCCTGCCGAGCGATCGAGAAGTTCCGGTTCTCGGTCAAGACCGAGGCAGGCAAGACAGTCGCCGGATCGGAGGAAGCCACATCGGTCCAGCCGGGCGAGTGTTACACCGCGAAGTTCGAGACGGGCGCCGAGAAGCTGCTGTTGACGATCAATGACGGTGAGGCGGCGCTGGTGACTCAGCAGTTCCCCTTGGATCCGGGGCCCATGCCGACCGAGCAGTTCAAATTCGTGCAGGCGTGCATCCGCTCGACCGGCCCGATCTCCAAGGGCCTCCACGCGGAAGGTGCGGACTTGATCACCGAGCACGGGCTGACGCTCTGGCGGGGCAAAAAGATGTTCCGCGAGACGATCGAAAAGGCAGCCGACCCGCAGAAGCTCCTGCACGCCTCGCGTCGGTTGATGCGGGTCAGCAGGAACGACCCTGCCGTCAAGACCGGGCTGGAGAAGGTGCTGGACCTCAAGCCCGATCACCCGCCGGCGAACCTGTACATGGGCATGTGGCTGCTGGAGGCGGACAAGCCGCAGCAGGCGGACAAATATCTTGCTAAAGCTGCCGAAACGCCCGGCGGGAAGTACCTGCTGGCGCTGCGGGCGGTCGGCAAGGGCGAGCACGCCAAAGCGGTCAAGCTGCTGGCCGACCTGACGCCCGCCCCGGCGGGCAAGCCGTTTGACGATTCCACCAGTCCGCTGCTGCAGAAGGGTTCGTACTACGCCTACACCCAGCCGACGCTGCTGCTGGCTATCGCCCTCCGCAAACAGGGCGACAAGCAGCAGGCAGAGAAGGTGCTCAAGAAGCTCATCGCCCGCGACCCGGCCCTGATCGAGGCCCATCTGCTGCTGGACAATGCCGATCAGATCAAGACGCTCTCGGCGAACAATCCTGCCGGCCTGGCCGTGGCCAAAGACAATCTCCAGGCGCTGCAGAAAGGGCAGTGGCGAGGGATCGGGCGTCCGTGAAGTCCCTGCCCGGCTGGGGGAAGGCAGTGGGTTCCGAATAGAATTCTGAGTACCAGCGACTCAGAACATGAAGAAAGGAACCCGCATGCCTTCCAAAATGATACTGGAGAAGATCCACTCCGAAGGGCTGTCGCACATCTCGTATTTCCTGTGCCACAAGGGGCAGGCTGCCGTCGTCGACCCGCGTCGCGACGTGCAGGTGTACGTGGACATGGCCCAGTCCAACGGGGCGACGATCACGCATATTTTTGAGACGCACAAGAACGAAGACTACATCATCGGTTCGCGAGATCTCGCCCGCCGGACCGAAGCGGAGATCTATCACGGGACCGGCCTGGAGTGGGGTTACGGCAACACCGTCGATGACGGCGATTCTTTCGAGATCGGCTCGATGCGTCTGGACATTCTCAGGACGCCCGGGCATACGCTGGACAGCATATCCATCGCGTTGATCGACACGGACTTCGGCGAGGAGCCTGTCGGGGTTTTCACCGGCGATGCGCTGTTCATCGGCGACGTCGGCAGGACGGACTTCTATCCGGATCGTCGCGAAGAGGTGGCCGGGATGCTTTACGACAGCATCTTCGACAAACTCCTGCCGCTGGGCGATCACGTGCTGCTGTATCCCGCTCACGGTGCCGGGTCGGTTTGCGGGTCCGGCATGGCCGCCCGGGAGTTTTCTTCCCTCGGTTACGAGCGACAGAACAACCCGGCCCTGCAGAAAACCGACCGCGACGAGTTCGTCAAGTTCAAGGCCAACGAGCAGCACACCATGCCGCCGTACTTCAAGAAGATGGAAGAGTACAACCAGCACGGTTCCATGCCGGAAATGAAGGAGCTGCCTGTCCCCAAGGCCGTCAACGCTCAGAAGCTTATCCAGGGGCGCGACGAGATGAACGGGCAGATTCTCGATATCCGCGAGCCGGAAGCGTTTGCCGGGGCGTTCATCCCGGGGGCGATCAATATCCCGCTGGACATGATTCCCGCGTACGCCGGATGGCTGCTGGAGTACGATCGCCCGATCGGTCTGGTGGTTTCCGACCCGTCGCAGGTGGAAACGGCTGTGCGGTATCTCATTCGGATGGGCTACGATGACATCCGCGGTTACCTCCCCGGCGGGCTGCACCAGTGGGAAACCGCCGGGCAGAAGTTCAACAGCATCTATACCATGACCGCGTCGCAACTGAAGGAGCAGCTGCAGCAGGGACGGGATCTGCTCATCCTCGATGTCCGCAAGCCGGAAGTCTTTGAGTCTGCTCACCTGGAGAAGGCGAAGAACATCTTCCTGGGCCACCTGCCGGACCATCTGGACGAGCTCCCGCGCGACAAGCCGATCGTGACGTTCTGCGGATCCGGCCGGCGTGCGTCGATCGCCGCGTCCATCCTGGCAGCCAACGGGTTCGGGTACATCTTCAACAACCTCGGCTCGATGAAGGCCTGCATGGAAGTCGGCTGCAAGAGCGTCATGAAGGGAGAGAAAATCGGCTCGGCGTGAGCGGGCTCACGGCGATGCGCCACCCAGGGAGCCGAGGCCGGCGGGAACCCGCCTCTGGGCGACGCGGCCGCGGATGCGGTTCGCT
>JBKHHU010000251.1:0-4354 GCA_046539045.1 Phycisphaerae bacterium | reverse complement strand
CATGGAGATGGTGCTGACGGGCAAGATGCACGGCTACATGCGGATGTACTGGGGCAAGAAGGTCATCGAGTGGACCAACACGCCCGAGTACGCTCACCAGGTGCTGGTCGAACTGAATGACCGCTACGAACTGGACGGCAGAGACCCCAATGGGTATACGAACATCCTGTGGTGTTTCGGCAAGCACGACCGGCCCTGGAAGGAGCGGGAGATCTTCGGGCAGGTCCGCTACATGAACGATCGCGGGCTCCGGCGCAAGTTCGATGCCGACGCCTACGTGCGGCAGATCCAGCAACTCGCCGAGGACCTGGGTTCAGGCTGACCGGCGTCCCCCGGTTGGCGGGTCTCCCGACCCGCCAACAAAACCAACGTGTCCGCAATGGCCGTCACGCAACGTGGTGGGTCGACAGTCGCGGGTTGATCCGATCAATGGCACGCGGGTCCGCATTCGACGCCGTCGGCGTACGAACGTCACCCCCGGATTGCCATCCGGGGCTCAAAAGCGTGGCCCCCGGCAGGGGCGAAAGACTCAAAGTGGCCACGCAGCGCGGAGAGCCCGGAGGTCATTCGTTGCGAAAGGGTTGTTAGCCACGAACAGCGCGAACGACGCGAACTTGTGTTGAGATTTGGCAATTGCGGCGTATCGAAACTACGGCTCAACCACGCCCTGGTGACCGTGGCGCAAGCCCGTGGATCGCAGCGAACAACAATCATTCCCCCCCGCTCCAGATGAAAAGTCCCGGAGGGACGACTGCAGGCCCCGGAAGGTGTGGAAGCGAACCCCTGCAACTCCGCATCAAGCACGCTATAGACGGCCATTACGCTGCTCATAGCATTGCTAATCACGGGCGGGTGCCCGACCCGGCAACAAAACCAACATGTCCGCAATGGGTCGGGCCTGCCTTCCGAAGGGAGGATACCCACCACGCGAAACACGTGGCCGCCAACGGAACCTGACGCATCATCCCGGCTGGTGCGTCAGGAGACACACCAGCCTCACCGATCGTGGGGCGGACGCCACTGCTGCTCAACGTTGGCGCTGACGCCGGGGTCGATCTGGTCGGGATGCATGCTCTGGACGGACCCATCGGACCACAGCACGTTGATCTTGCCGCTGTGCCGCGTCTTGACCTTGTCCATCTCGTGCGTCCAGCTGTCGGTTGCGGCATGGTCGTGTGCGTCAACGACATCGGCGACGACATGTTCGTAGTCGATCAGCAGCACGCGACGGTCGCCCTTGCCCAGCTGCGGCGCGCGGTTGTTCATCCCGTAACTGGCGGGCGTCCACTTGTTGACGTGTTTGACCTCGTAGTTCTTACTGTAGTGCCGTCCGTGCTGGCCATCAATGCCGTTGTACAGGAACTTCTCCCCGTGCTGAACCTTCCAGCCCATGGCTTCCAAGGTCACGTCCGTATCGGTCTCATCGATGGGCACAAAGCTGAACTGGTGTTCGTGACTCCAGCCGCCTCTATCGACGCGGAAATTCTCTCCCATGTCCGTCCCCTCCGTGAGCCACTTCTTCACCCGAGCGCAGGTGAACACCAGCGACTGGTCCGGTTTGGGATCGTAGACTCTATGACGGGTCTGGTCCACCTCTCTTCCCGTCCCGCCCCAGGGGAGCGTAGCGATGACCGGGTGCGTGTTGGTCATCGGAACGTAAACGGATACACGCTGCCCGTCGGAGTTCGCGATGCACATCCACTCATATCCGGGAGCGGAAACGAACCCGTCGAAATTCGGGTCGCTGGGATCTTCGCCATCCCACAGTTCTTCCAGCGATTCATCCGACGGGCAGGTCAGCGCGTCCGACGCGTCGAGATACGAGCCCAGCAACCACGGCCAGACGTACGGGTTCTCCACCGCCGGACGGTATAGGGAGCGGGTTTTCTGAGCGACGTCCGACCCGCGCAACTCGTAGGCCACGCCCAGCGAGTAGAGGTTGGCTTTGCACTTGGTGGTGCGGGCTACGTCCTGGACGCTCTGGAAACTTGGGATCAGAAGCGTCGCCAGAAGTGTGAGGATGCTGATGACGATCAGCAGTTCGACGAGTGTAAAGGCACGATATGCTTTCATGGTCTTGCTCATGGCAGTTCCCCATATTTGCGGTCCAGTTTCTCCTGGAACTCTCGCACGCGCTCGGTTCCTTTGATGTTCCGCCAGGCGCGGCGGTACAGACGTGCGGCCGTGCGCTGTCGCTCCTTCGGCGAGCCGGATTCCGGTTCGAACCGCATGCCGATGATCCGAACCAAAGCGGCCTTGGCGCGGCGCTGTTCGAACTCGCTTCCCGCTTCCAGCCGGTCGGCCAGCAGGTCGACGCTGCGGTAATCGTAGTGCTCGCCGAGACCGGCGATGGCGGCGGCCCGGACCTTGGGTTCGGGGTCTTCCTGTGCGATGTCACGGAGTTGGGGCACGGAGGGGCGGCCCTGGCGTGCGATGGCCACGGTGGCCGCCTCACGCGTTTCGGGCGGATCGGACGTTTCATATTCTGTCGGCGTATCCGAATGGCGCTGCTGCACGGGCGAACCGACCGCTCCGAACAGGAACAGCGACAGCACAACCAGCGCAACCAGCAGCGCGCCGGCGGCGATGAATACCGCCCTGGAGTTCAGTACAGACATGACCTACTACTTCCACCCGCCAAAAATGCCGATGTCCTGGAGCGAACAGCTCGACAGCTCTCCAACGTCTATATATTAGACTCCCTCTCCCCGCGGTGAACCACGCCATTTTGCGCAAGACAGTCGCCTTTTTCCGCCAGGCATGGTATACTCATCGCATCATGCATCCCACACACGGCAAAACGAGCCATAAACCGCTGCAGACCATCGCCTTGCTGCTGCCCATGGGCGACAGCTTCGGGCGGGATGTCTTCATGGGCATCAGCAGCTACGGCAAATTGCACAGCCGCTGGCAGCTTGCCCTGCATGAGCCACTGGTGACCAACACGAGCAGGCGGATCATGTCCAGGGCCGATGGGATCATCGCCACGGTGAGCCACCGTCACCTGGCAGAAACGCTGCAGGAGGAGGGGCTGCCGGTAGTCAACATTACGGCTCGAAAGGCGGGCGGGGCCTATCCCACCGTCTGCGTGGACAACCGGTCCATCGGCAGGACGGCGGCAGAGCACTTCCTGGACAAGCATCTGCAGCATTTCGCCACCTTCGGCAGCAGTCATGAGTATCGGGTCGACCGGCTGGAATCCTTCGCACGGTATCTGGAGGCGAAGGGCTACACCGTGCAGCGCGGTCCGGGGCATCAGGGCAGTCCGTACGAGCTGGAGCAGCTCCCACAGTGGCTGGCCGACCTTCCGAAGCCCTGCGGGATTCTATGTTTCAACGACCGTCGGGCGGGCGATCTGCTCCGGCACATCGAGAAGACCGAGTTGAATGTGCCCAATGACCTGGCGGTGCTGGGGGTGGACAATGACGAGATCTCGCTGGCGATGGCTTCGGTTCCCCTGAGCAGCGTCCGTCTGGACGGTCGGCGGATCGGGCAACTGGCCGCGGAGATGCTGGAGAAGCTCATTGGCGGGCTGCCCGCGTCCGATGAGCCGGTGCTGGTACCCCCGCCTGGAGTCGAGCAACGGGCTTCCACGGATCTGTTCGCCCTGGACGATCCTGATACGGTCCGGGCACTGGAATTCATCCAGCGTCACGCCACCAGGCCGGTAAGTGTCGGCGATGTTGCCGAGGAGTGTGGTATCCCTCGTCGTTCGCTGGAACGGCGCTTCCGCGAACAGGTCGGCAGAACGGTCCGCAAGCAGATCCTTCATGTCCAACTGCAGCGGGCCCGGCAACTGCTGCTGGAGACCGGATGGTCCGTCGCCCGGATTGCCCGGGCCAGCGGACTGGGCAGGCCCGAACATCTCAGCCGCATCTTCCGCCGGGAGATGGGCACCACGCCCCGTCTCTACCGGGACGAGCATTCCAGCCGGGCGTGATCGCCGGCTTTCGCCTGTCGCTCCCCGCGGGTACCAAGCGCAAACAAAGCCCCCGCCGGGATCGACCTGCTCGCAGCATATCGATCCCGCGCGGGGACGGGTACAATCACTGGCGATCAAGCATCGCGCATCTTGCGACGGCGAACATAACCGACCAGTCCCATAACGGACAGACCGAGACAAGCCATCGTCACAGGCTCGGGGATGGCCGCGGGTACCGGGATTTCGGCACTGAGCTTATCGAGAACGGCGGATTCAAACTCATTATAATCGCCGATTCCCCATACCTCTCCACCATCTCCACCAATAACATTGGCCTGGAACCATTCGGTCACGCCGGCGGTGTTATTGACCGCCAGACCGTTGATGACATCGACGCCGCCTTCCAGAGCCGCATCGCGTGCGGCAGCGGTA
>JBKHHU010000250.1:0-4399 GCA_046539045.1 Phycisphaerae bacterium | reverse complement strand
AAGCCTACTCGAAACTCTCATAACACCTGGATCAGATTCCGGGGAGCATTCCAGGTGCTGGAGCCGCCGTTGTTGCTGCGACGGATCTTCTGGCGGCAGTAGAGTTGGCGGATGTTCCGCGGGTCCAGCGTCTTGTTGCCGATCCACGGCAGGGGCCCGTGCCGGACCGAGAGCGTGCCGTAGTCGGCGGTGATGATGGTGCTGTTGAGGAACCCGCACAGGATGAAGTAGATCAGCCCCACCCCCACGGCTGTGTGAATGAGCCCGAAGCAGGACATGAACCACGCCCCGCTGGCCAGCGCCATTGTGTGCCAGAAGATCATGAACCCGTTCCAGAAAACCGCAAACACGATCAGGAACAGGAACATCGGATGCCACCACCGCCGACGGATCACCAAGCGTCCGGAGTAGTTTTCGATGTGGAAGTTCTTGGGCATCGGCAGGTCGAGCGGGAGGCGCTGGACGGCCGGGGCGACCGCGGCCGGTGCGGGAGCGGGAGGGGCGTCGGTGTCATCGTCGTCGATGGCGAACATCGCCCCGCAGTGCGAGCAGCGCGCGAGCCCGCGGTCGAGGTTGACGTCGGCCCCGAGAATCGGCGCGCCGCAGTTGATGCACTTGAGTTCCAGCAGGTCCATTCGCTACTCCTTTCATGCACTCGCTCTTAGAGACGCCGTCCCGGGCGTGTTCCTTCACCCCCCGTCACCGGCGGGCTCATATCGCGGCAGGGGACTGCCCAGCCGACGCGTTCGCTGGTACTCGTACAGGCCGGCCTGGACACCGGCGACGTGGTCTTGCCCGTCGTCGGGAACGACTCCGTGATCGCGCACGTCGAAGACGGGGCCCTCGGTCCTCGGCGGCAGGCAACGGCCTGTGTTGTAGCCGGCGTAGGAGAAGTCCATCAGACGAGAAGCGGCCGGGTCGGCTTCCCATTCGGCGAGAACATGTGGTATCTGCATGCGGGCTCCTTCGGCGGGGAGTATAGCCAAACCGGCGTGCACTGGCAAAGGGAGAGGGCGGCGGTCTTCCGATGCGGCAACCTGAGCCGTCCGGAATGACGCGAGTCGGCTGGGCACTCCCGATGAGCACCCGGCCGACCCGCGTGTGTTGGTGCATTGGTTCCTGATGTGTGGCAGAGGCACCGGGCATTCCGGATGTCCTCTGCACCAGACCCATCGGCGGGGGTCCCTCGCCGGCGCAACGGTTGGACGTTTCTTAACAACTCTTTCTGAACAAACGGCTTATGTGTGCCTGCTTTGCGGAGTATTGCCGCTTTCGGCGTGACAGGGGATGGACCTTGCAGGAAATGGGAAGCCGTGAAAACGACCGAAGAACGGCCTGAAGAACACCGCCTTCAGAGCGGGGGGCTGGTTATGGGGGCGACGAGGGGTGTGGACAAACGCGGCTGGCGAGCGCTGCTTGCTCGCGGCCGGGGGAGAAGCTTCTGGGTGGATTCCGGCCCCGGGTGGCTGATATGTCGGCCGCGCCCTGCAGAAAACGCTACGACGACCGTTCATACCCGATGTGTAAGGTAGGTGAAATGCCCTATCTCTACCCCGTGTTTGCCCAATCTTTGCGTTGAAAACGTGTCGACGGGCTTGACTGTTGGGCAGGTTGGGGTAGTATATGCATGTGCTCTGGTTCGCTGGGGAGCGGCGGAGCCAACCCATTCTTCGGGCAAGGGCGTTTCTCGCTCACTCGTACCTGCCCAGGCCACTCGGCCAAGTTCCCAACGGTTTCGGTGTCGGCTTTTTTTGCGTGCATCATTTGAGGGTGCGCCTAACGCCGGAACGAGGGACCGCGTCCCATTTCAACAATCACTTGAGCTATCCTCCGAGCCATGGACGGGCAAAGACCAGCGTGGTCTTCTCCGTGGGCGGGGTAAAGGGTAGTGCGGGCCTTCTTGGAGGGGCTCCGCACAGCGCGTCGGCGAAAGCTCCGGCTCACCGGCGTGTCCGACATACCGGAATTAGGAGAGGGTAACATGAGACGAGGGGTACTTACACTATTGGCAGTCGCTGCGCTGGGCTTTGCCTCGGTGGCGACAGCGGACGACATTGTCAAACCGGCTTGGCGGGGCAATGATGGTTCGACCTTGCAGGTCTGGGAATTCGATGCTCCAGGAGAGCCCGTCGACTTCGAGGGCAATACCTGGCACACCTATGAGCAGCCCACGACCGATGAAAACCCGTTCGGGACGGCTGTGCTGAGACACTATCCCGGTTACGGGCAGCCGGACTGGATCGACGAGTGGGCCGGTCGCGAAGGCGTGCTGCCGCTGTCCGGTGCGGTCCGGATCGAGATCCCCAATGATCCGACCCCCAATCCGCAGAAGGACGTGTGGATCCAAATCACCTGGCTTCCACAGTATCCCGATGCCGATATCTGTGCCGAGGTTCTGGAGATGGAAAACTTCACCGTCTTCGAGGCCGAAGAGGTGATGACCGTCTTCCTGGAGAACGGCTGGATGCACACTGCCTTCAATATCCACATCGAGCCGAATCCGACCGATGAGGTGGTCTGGATCCAGTGCGGCGTGCTGATCGACGAGATCGTCGTGGACACGCTGTGCTTCGTGCCGGAACCGGCCTCGCTGGCACTGCTGAGTATCGGCGGCCTGGCGGCGCTGCTCCGCCGCAAGCGATAAGGCACGACGTGACGTAAGCGTCGGACGCGCCTACGGATGGAACCAATCAGTGCGAGCGGCCTGCCCAAGGTCGCTCGTGCTGCTGCGCGCCGATGGCCTCTGTAGACACCCAACCATGGTGACGCAGCCGGGCCTTGGGCCTCCCGCAGGCAGGTCAGACCGGCTGCGGGGACTCGCTGGAACCCGTGATGTGCCGAATATGCCCGCGGTCGGTCGATGGTCGGCCGTCGAGATCCTGGGCGGTCGCAGGGTCATACTCGCAGCGGGAAGGTTGCCGTGTCGCCTGCCAGACAGCAATCGAGGGCGCAACGCGACGCCGGAACTGGTCAGCCCCGGCGTCGGGTAAATTCAGATTGGCCTGAGGTCAGCGCTCAGTTGTACTCGGCCTCGTTGACCGGCATCACGACCGTGCCTTTGATCAACGGCAGGCCGGTCTCCGGCAGGTCTTCCTCGTCGGCGTCTTCGGTCTCGTTGCTGCCGGTGGTGGGCTGGACTTCCTCGATCACCGGCCCGAGGATCGGCCGTGAGGGCTGCGTGGTGGGCTGCGGATCGGGCTTGGGGGCCTCCGGCAACTTGGTTCTCACCGGCGGGTTCTTGACCCGCGCCTTGGGCTCATCGGGCAGGTTCGCCGATTCTTCGAGCACCTTCACGCTCTCGGCGTCGACGATGTAAAGCCCTGAGAGTTTCTTGTCGAACATCTTGGGCCCGTAGATTCCCACCTTCTTGCCGACGTATTTCGACAGATCCACCAGCCCGTCGGCGCTGCGGACGTAGCCCTTGATCCGCTTCCCGTCGGAGCCCAGCACCATGTACCGCTTGGCGCCGGTGGGACCGCCGCGGAACAGCAGGCTCTCCCGCAGCTCGCCCGAAACGGCGTACTCGGTCACCGGTTTGTCGGCGGGCACGTCTTCCTCGATCTTGCTTCGCAGCAGCCGCAGGCGTTCCTGCTGCGCCTGGGTCTTCTTGACCAGTTCGTCGATCTCCTGCAGTTCGTTCCGCTGCTCGATCCGCGTTTTCAGGAACGCCAGGCGATAGGCAACGTAGGGCTTGAGGTAGCTGTTCTCCGAAAGTTCGATACCGCGGTACTTCTCCAGGACGCCCTGGAGGTCACGTTTCTCGTAGGGCTTGGCGTACTCTTCCTTCAGGGCCTTCTCGGCCGCCTTCCACTGGGCGACGACCGCGGCGACCTCCTCGGCCGGCTTCTCCACCTTGACCAGCGACTCGTTCGCGTCGGCCGGCTGGGTGGTTGTGCGGGGGCGGATCACGTCGGTCCGTGGCTCAATCGAAGTGTCGTCGTCGGTCTCCGGGGTGGATTCCGCGTTCTTTTTCTTCTCGGCAGTCATTTTCTTCCAGGCCGCGGCGTCCACCACGTAATCACTGGAGATAAAGAAGTTGGCCCCGGGTGGGGGGACGATCACATAGTAGTCGCCGCTTTTGCCGATCAGGCGGACCTTGTCGCCCTCGTCCAGCCGGGGGCGCTGGACGTAGTCGAAGCGTCCCTTGGTGCTCAAGGTCCCGCCGGCACGGACGTTGACGTTGTCGTCGATGATGGTACCGATCTTCTTGTTGGGCCCGAGTTTGACGAACTTCTCGTAGACGACGCTGAAGGTGCCGGGCACGGGCTTGATCTCCAGCCACTCGTCGGACGGGCGGGAAACCACGACCACCTCGGTTCCCTTGTCCACCTTCACGCAGCGGGTGTCGGAAGTCCGATCGCCTCGCCGACCGACCCGGCAAAGCGGATCAGGGTGGTGC
>JBKHHU010000061.1:0-16365 GCA_046539045.1 Phycisphaerae bacterium | reverse complement strand
GGCCTGTCGTCGGGGTCCCTTTCGCGTGATCCGGACAAAGAGCGTCTCGGCGCGGTTCGCCGGGCGCTGGGCTGCTTGCCAGAGATGCCGGTAAGCATTTAAAACCAGGATTAATATGAACGGCAAGAATCTATTCCTGAAGTTTTTCTTCGTGATCGTCATCCTCCTGGCTGCGCTCAGCGCCTGGGGGCTCATGGGTCTCAAGTACGGCATTGACCTGCGCGGTGGACACAGTCTCACCTTCCGCGTGGAGGCCAAGGAAACCGATAGCGACGACATCGGCAAGCAGGTCATCGAAGTTCTGAAGGAACGTATCGATCCATACGGCCTGCATTCTCTGGAATTCAAGGTGCTCAGCGGCGACCGCATCCAGATCCGCATGCCGGCTGTCAACGAAACCGCCACCGCCTACAGGCGCGAGTATCAGGAAGCGATCAAGTCCATTCAGGACAACAACATCACGTTGGATGAAGCCCGGCGGTTCGTCGCCATGGACCCCGCCCAGCGCGAGCAGCGCCTGGAAGAGGTCCGCAAAATCGACCCGAGGCTCGTGGACGGGTTGAAGAAGATTGCCGACACCTATACGAGGCTTTCCGAGACCCGGCAGCGAGTCGAGCAGCTCCGGCAGCAGCGGCAGGCTTATGTCCAGACACTTCCCGCCACCGAAACGCAGGCGACTACCAAGCCTGCTGATGAGAAGCTGGAGCAATTGGACGAAGACCTCCAGCAGGCCCGCAACGACCTGTTCAACGCACAGGTGGCCTACGAGGACGCGCTGGATCACCTCAACCGCCCGATCGAAGTGGAAGACCAGACGCAGCCGGCCCTGAACGTGCCGGTACAGGAGCTTCAGGCCATTCTCAGCAGTTATGTCTCTGCCGCAGAAGCAGAGGGACTGCGGGCCGCCAAGGGCACCAAGAAGGCTGAACAGGAAATCCAGGCCCGGACCGAGCAGTACAAACGGGGTGTCGAGGAACTGCTGGAGACCTATCCAAACCGGCAGGAAAACATCGAGAAGGCAGTGGCCGCCTACAAGGGCTGGATGGACAGCCGTACCGGCTTGGATGACCCTGCCGACCTCAAACGCCTGATCCGCAAGGCGGGCATCCTGGAATTCCGCATTGTTCCGCAGCGAGGCGGCCAGCTGTCTCTCCGGCAAGCGGAAGAATACGAAGAAAAACTCCGCAAAGAAGGCCCCGTCCCCGGACGCCGGCGTGGAGATGACTATCAGTGGTTTGAGATCGAGGGCGAAGTCGCCGACTTCTCAGGCATGTATCTGGCTGACTGGGGCGGAAAGACCTGGTTGTTGATGTCCGACAAGCGGGGCGAGACGATGACACAGGCTCCCGGTAAGCGTGAATGGTCTCTGGACGACGCCACTCCGACCACCGACGAAATGAACACCCCGGCCGTCCGGTTCAAGTTCGATCCAAAGGGCGCCAAGCGATTCGCCGAACTGACCGGCGCCAACGTCAACAAGCTCCTGGGCATCCTGCTGGACGACACCGTGTATTCGGCTCCGGTTATCAAGACCACCATCTATGAGACCGGCACCATCACCGGCCGCTTCTCGCCGCAGGAAGTCAGAGAGATGGTCCGAACGCTGCGCTCGGGTTCACTCCCTGCCCGCGTCAATCCGGAGCCGGTGGCAGAGCATTCTTTCGGTCCGACTCTCGGTGAGGAGAACCGCAAAGCCGGCGTCCGAGCGGCCGTCTGGGGGCTGATCCTCGTCGGCGTGTTCATGCTGATGTACTACCTGATCGGCGGTTTCCTGGCCGATGTGGCGCTGCTGGCGAACCTGATCCTCGTGCTCGGGGCGATGAGCCTGCTGGAGCAGACCTTCACGCTGCCCGGGATCGCGGGTCTGATCCTGACCATCGGCATGGCCGTCGATGCCAACGTGCTGATCTTCGAGCGTCTTCGCGAAGAGCAGGATCGCGGTCTGGGTGTTCGGATGGCCCTCAAGAACGCATACGAACGGGCCTTCAGTGCCATTCTCGATGCCAACGTGACGACGCTGTTCGTCTGTCTCATCCTTGGCTGGGTGGGCACGACCGAAATCCGCGGGTTCGCCATTACCCTCGGTTTCGGTATCGCTTTCAGTATGTTCACCTCCTTGGTGCTAACCCGATGGATATTCCAGTTGCTGTTGCGCTGGAACGTGATCAAAAAGCCGCTGCCGATGCTGAAACTGCTGGGCGTGCCGAAGATCAACTGGATTGGCAAGCGATATGTTTTCTGGGCTGTTTCCGCCACCGTGCTGGTCATCGGTCTGGGATCGATCATCTGGCAGGGCAAGGACCTGGTGGGTATCGATTTCTCGGCAGGGACAGAGGCCATCGTCAAATTTGACGACGATGCTCTGATCGACGGCGAGTTGCCCACCGATGGTACCGTAGAGGCTATCCTGCGGGAACAGGCAGGTGAGTTGGGCTACCCGAAACTGCGGGACACGCTGCGCGTCGAGACGCGCATCGACACCGATAAGGCCGGCGAATTCATCGCCGCCTATGATGCCGACGGCGACGAGAGGATCTCGCTGGAAGAATTCAAGCAGGCCGGCAAGAGCGAGGAGTTCTTCCGGAAGGTCGATGCCGATTCCAGCGGTTTCCTCAGACGAGCCGAACTGGAAGACTCGCTGCCCACGCTGACCTACAAGGTGTCGACCACCGATGAAGTGGTATCTCATGTACGAGAAGCAATCGCCAAAGCCTTCGGGGACCGGTTGGTGTCCCGAAACCGGCTTACTCACGAGTTCATGCAGGGACGCCTGGTTGATAGGATTGGCGTCAGCACCGACATGAGAGGTAGTGTGCAGATCGATGAACGAACGGTCCGACAGGTTCGCTCCGGGTTCACCGATGCTTTCAGCCGCTTCCGTGGCGGGTTCGGTTTCGCAGTAAGAGTCTTCGATGACGACATCACCACCAGTGAGATCGCCCAGCGTATCGAAGAAATGCAGTTCCAGCCGGATTACCAGGCAGAGATGGCCAGCAGAACCCAGGTGCTCTTCGTCGACGAAGACACCGAAGACGGGCAGCCTTTCCGCCAGTTCTTCGTTCTGGTCGAGCGCCCCATCAGCAGTGGTGTGCAGATGGTTTCTGCTCAGTCGCTTGAGGCAGCCCAGGCAACGTGGGCCGAACTGATCGAGGAAGCTCTGCTTCGCGAGGAATCGATCGAGACCCAGAGCTTCGACGCTACGCTTGCAGAACAGCAACAGCAGTTGGCGATCGTCGCGATCATCCTCAGCTGGGCGGCGATCATCTTCTACCTGTGGCTGCGGTTCGGTTCGCCGCAGTGGGGCCTGGCTGCGGTGGTCTGCCTGGTTCACGACATCATCATCGTGGTGGGTCTTGTAGCCGCGACGGGTTGGTTGTACAAGTACTTCGGTTGGGCGGGCGTTCGCTCGTTCAAGATCGACCTGCCCATGGTGGCGGCTCTCCTGACGGTGATCGGTTACTCGGTTAACGACACCATCGTCGTCTTTGACCGAATCCGCGAGAACCGCGGCAAGCTGACCAGCATCACCCCGCAGGTGATCAATGCGTCCATCAACCAGACGCTGCCCCGAACGCTGCTGACATCGATCACCACCCTGATTGTTGTGGTTACCATGTACACCGCCGGTGGCGAAGGTATCAAACCTTTCAGCTTCGCCCTGTTGATGGGTATTCTCTTTGGTACCTACTCGTCGATCACGATCGCCAGCCCACTGCTGCTGGGCTTGAAGAAAGCAGTTGTCGCCAAGGTAGTCTCCACCGAGAGCGGGACGACCGGCGAATAATGCCTCTGCAGATCGAAAAACGCAGCCCTCCCAGCCACCGCGTTCGGGAGGGTTGCTTTTTGCGCCGGGCTTGGCACAATACCCGCTGAGAAATGGGCAAGACCATGACCTACATCAAGATGCTCCTGCTGTCCGTGCTGCTGCTCACGGCTTGTCGAAGCGAACCGGTGGCGGTGCCCGCGGTGAAGGATTCCGGCCCGGAACCCACACCGATCGCCCAGGCGCGTGCCTACCCGGAAACCGTCACGGGTTTTTTCGTATCCTTGGCGGATTTCGAGGACAGTCCTGACGGGGCTCGCGGTTTCGAAGAAGTGCAGCGGTTTGAGTTTTTCCCGCAACGCGACCGGGCTGAGAAAGCGTTCGCGGTGAACGTGACTCGTACTGGAGTAGGATCGTTGCGAGTCAACCTGCCTGCCGGCTGTGAGCTGCTGTATAACGTCCCTGATATCAACGACATGCGTGGGTATACGCTGGTCTCGCTGTCGATCTACAGCGAATCGGTGCGGGATGACCTCAGGTTGCGGCTTGTCAGCGAAAGCGGCAGTTGGACCTCTCCGCGGAATCTGATAAAGCGGGGTTGGAATACGGTCCTGGTGGATATCCGCCGCTTGAGTCGCCTGCAAAATTTCTCGCTCCGGCGGGTTCAGAAAGTCGGCGTGACTTTCTCCGATGCCACGGGTCCGACGGAGTTCTATCTTGACGACGTGCTGCTGATCGACAATCAAAGGAAGCTTGCCTGTGCTCCCGATGCCGTGGAACTTCGCAAGGCGGGGCTTGACTACATCTTGCGGATTCCAGGCCGCTCGAGTCCGCTCGTGCTCAGCCAGCAGAGCGACGGGCACTGGCGGTTCGAGAACGCGGGCATTCGGCTTCAGTTGAGCGGTCGGGGGCAGCCGCCGCCTGCAGGTGAAGACGACCGGTTGCGGCTGCTGGGCAATCGAACCATAGGTTCCGTGGATCTTCTGGAATGCAACAAGGTCCGTGTTCGCATCGCCACGACGGCATGGTATCCGGCCCGGGCTGGGGAATGGGCGTCGCTGTCGGTCCGGCGTGTTCGCCGGGTGCATACTTTCTATCCGGACGGCAGGTGGATCACCGCCGTTGAACTCAACAATGCCGGAGGCAGGGACGTTGAGACGGTTCGGCTGGTGTCGCAATCCGGACCGGTTGCCTGGGCGGGCGGGCCCATCGCTGAATCGCTCGCGCAACAGGATTTCCTCGGGCCGGTAGGTAGGTGGTTTGCCCTTTCGGCTCCCAACGGTTCAGAGCAGGAGGCTTTGCTGGCTGGGTTTGCCGACCCGGCTTCGGTCTCGGTGGGGCTGGGCTCTCTGGGAAGCTCGGCTCCCGGGGACCTCAACGGCGACGGTTTTGATGAGTCGCAGGGCTGCTACTACTTGCAAGCTCATCGCGGCCATTGCCGGTTCACTGTGGAACCGGGCGCGGAGCCGCTGGTCCGGCCAGTGTTCCGTATCTGGGCACGCTGGAGCGGCGATGTTCGCGTCAACAGCGAAGGGCTGCCGATTCGCGACGTGGTACATCTTGAGGACGGATCGATTCTGTTCCAGCTCCCAAATGTGGTGAGGGAGGCGACTTCCGTCGAAGTGACCGGGCCGGCGGCGGTTGAGCGGTAGCCGGTTGGCGATCTGCAGAGAGCGTTGAGGAATCTGGCGGAAAATTCGATCTTTCTGGGATCCGGAGTCGTAATAACTTTCACCGGTCAGCATCCCGGACCGGCGGTCGGTAGGTCCTCTCGGCCCCGGTTCGCAAGCCTTTACATTTGATAAAGATGTGAAAGGAATGTGACGATACCGAATCATGTCGCTGGCGCGGACGTATCTATCCGGTGTGGATGGACTTGACACAGGTGACACAAATACGGACAATTACGTAAAGCTCCCTAAGGTTGTTATTGTGCTCTTTTCAAACCGGGGCAACGGAGATTGTCGCCATTCATCCGAGTCTACAAGTCTGGTGCAAAGAACCGAACCAGATTCGCCTACTGAAGCTCGTCAGCAGGCCTAAAGAAAGGAAAGGTTTCGACGTGACCAAACCAAGCCACCTGCGAATCGTCGCACTGATCGGCATGATCGGTCTGTTCATTTCAACCGGATGCAGTTGGGACGACTGGAAGACAGGTCGAGGCCGGTTTTTGAACCCTGCTCAACCCATTGATGCGCCGGAAGATATGATCCCGCTTCCGATCCAGAACAGTGTTGGGCCTATCGACGAGACCCGGGAACTGATCCCCAACGCGACCTTCCCCACCACCGACGACATCCAGTACAGTGACGAGGACTACCTGCTGGCCCCCGCGGACGTGATCGAGGTCCGCATTCTTGACCTGTATGAGGAAGGCGCTGAAGCTCTCCTCCCGCGGACCATCTCCGACAGCGGATACATCGACCTTCCGTTGGTCGGAAAGCGGATTCTGGCTGAGGGCAAGAACACCGAAGAGCTCAAAGAGGCGATCAAGGACGTCTACCGTCCCGATGTTCTGCGGAACCCGGTGGTCAGCGTGCAACTGCTGACCCGCCGCCGACAGTTCTTCTCGATTCTGGGCGCTGTTGAGCGTCCCGGACCGGGCGACTTCGTTCGGAAAGACCTTCGCCTCCTGGAGGCGATTTCGATGTCCGGTGGATTAACGCAGTTGAATATCCCGTATATTTATGTATTCCGCAGCCGCCCGGCTGTGAAGCAATCCCAGCGGGATACGGGCGGGCAGAAGCCTGCCACCACGCAGGAAATGGACAAAGCGCTTCAGGAACTGCGCGGCGGTTCCGATACCACTACAGAACCTGCGACCGAGCCGGTATCTCCGGCAGAACTGCTGCGGATGGGAAATTCCGGCGGGACCACCACCGCTGCCGGCGGAGTCGATCCGGATCTGCAGAAAGCGGTCAAGGGAACCAGCAAGTGGTACTGGAGCAACGGCGAGTACAAGAAGGTTCCCCAAGACGGTTCAGTGCCGACAGGCACGCAGCCGGCAGTGGCTACGAAGGATCCGTTCGGGTGGCAGGAAGACACCGACGCGATCAACACCCGGATCATCGCCATCAATGTCGACAAGCTGATGAGCGGTGACGAGATGAGCAATATCGTAATTCGCGACAAAGATGTGATTCGAGTACCGCATCACGAGGTCGGCGAATTCTATGTTCAGGGTGAGGTCCAGCGGCCGGGGTCGTACCAGATCACCGGCAGGAAAGTCACCATCAAGCAGGCGATCGCCGCAGCGGGGAATCTCGGACCGCTGGCCTGGCCGGAAAACTGCCTGCTGATCCGCCGTATCGGTGAGGACCAGGAAGTGCTGGTCCCGCTGGATGTAGAGGCCATCTATCGCGGCGAAACTCCGGATATCTTCCTGAAACCGAACGACATCGTCGCCGTCGGCAGCAGCTGGAATGCTCCCTTCCTGGCAGTCATGCGAAACGCGTTCCGTATGACCTACGGATTCGGGTTCATCTATGACCGCAACTTCGGTGAGCCGCAGTTGGGTGATTTGACGAGCAAGCGCTTTAAACAGTGGTAATCTTCACTACGGAGTGTGATGTTTGAGCAGGGTTGAGGAAAAGGCAAACGTCCAGGCGTCTCCCGCGCTGGAAAGGCCGAGGCTTGCGGATCTGGTGACGGACCAGGAGGTCCCTTCGCTGACCGAAAGCTTCCCGCCGAAGACGTGGATCAAGATCGGCGTGATCGGTCTGTTGTTCATTATCCTCAATAACTGGCAGTTCCTGCGCCTGTACAACACGTACCTGGGCAATCCGAACTGGACATTCGGGTTCGCGATTCCGCTGTTCAGCATGTGGCTGCTCTACGCCCGGCGGGACGAACTGCTGACGGCTGAGCGCCGGACCTGCTGGCTGGGAATCCCGATCATGTTCTTCTCGCTGGTCGGCATCTATGCGGGGGTCTGGCCGATCGGGACGATGTGGGTGTCACACATCAGCATGGTCTTCCTCCTGTTCGGACTGGTGCTGTACCTTGCCGGTCCGAGGGTCATCAAGGTGACCTGGCTGCCGATTCTGTACCTGGCGCTGGCGATGCCCATCCCGCAAACCATCTATCAACGCATTGCGTTGCATCTTCAGAACCTTGCGGCCGCTGCCTCTGCGGGGCTGCTGCAGGTACTGGGAGTGCGGCTGGAACTGGGCAACAGCAATATCACGCTCTGGAGCCAAAGCGGGGCGCAGCATTCGCTGACGGTGGCCGAGGCGTGCAGTGGTGTGCGAAGCATGATGGCGTTCGTGGCGCTGGGTGTGGCCATGGCTTGGCTGACGTACCGCCCGGTATGGCAGCGGATCGTGCTGCTGATCTCGATTGTCCCGGTCGCCATCGCCGCCAATGTACTTCGCGTCACCATTACGACTTCGATGTTCTACTTCGACAAGCCCGAACTTGGACAGGATTTCATGCACAAGTTCCTCGGGCTTCTCGTGTTGATTCCCGCAGCCGTGATGTTCTGGCTGCTCTTGAAGCTCTTGGACGCGATGTTTGTGGAAGCCGATGATGAAGAGCCGGATGAAGACGCGGAGGTGTCCAGCGCATGAGCGATGTGTCCGCAAAAACCGGATCGTCTGACCATCCTCGCCGGGAGACCGAGTGGATCCATTTCGGAGTCGCCACGGGATTCATGGTGCTTGGGATCGGCCTGTACTTCGGATTGGTGATCAATCTCGGTGACATCTTCCGCAAGAAGGCTGTGCCCTGGCCGGAAGGCGCGGAAGTCAGCACGCAATACGTGCTGGAGAGCCTCCCCTACGAGATCGGCCCGTTCGAGGTATTGGACACCGGCGAATTCAAGGAGGGTTACCCTCTGGGCATCGAAATACTGTCCGATGACCAACTGGATGCGCTGACCATCGGTACGATGCTGGATGACCAGCGTCGTCCGGAACGCCGCAGCAACTGGTACTGCAGCCGAGTGTACGTCGACACCCGGTACGGCGATCCCGATGCCGGCGAGGAGTTCCAGAACCCCTATAGCCCCTACAGCCGTTGGCGGCTGCAGGTCTATTACTATACCGGTGGGTTGGATCGGGTGCCCCACTACCCGGAAAACTGCCTGAACGCAGCCGGAGCCGCGTTGGGCGAGTCCAGAACGGTCGACGTGCTGCTGCCCGCTGCCAGGAGCCCATGGGACGACAAATTCGAGATTAACCAGACCAACTTCCAGCTTCCGCAGAACGGGACAAATATCAACCGGGTTGTGTATTACTTCTTTTCCATTGACGGACAGCCTGAAGCCAACCGTTTCGTGGTTCGGGGCAAGCTTGCCAATCCGCTCCAGAAGTATTCATATTTTGCGAAAGTCCAGTTTTCGCCCGCAGGATACGGACCTGGCGGCGTTCCGTCCATCGACAATGAAGAGGAAGCCCGGAAGCGGGCAGAGGAATTCCTGGACTACGTATTCCCGGAGATTCTGCAGAATCTCCCGACCCGGGAAGCCGTTGAGCAACTCAACGCCAAGTGATGCATAACGCTAGCCAGACCAGACACAGAAGATAAAGCAGGTTCAGAACATGGCCAGAAGAAAGAAGTTCAACAAGAAAGTCGCCGTCTTCCTCGGGATCCTCGGTGCAGTGATCGTCGTCGGAGGCATTATTTTTGGTCTGAACCAACTGCCCAAAGATGCCAATGCCCTCCTTCTGCAAGCCCGCGAAGCGCGTCAAGCGGGAGAGTGGGACGAAGCCGAGATACTCTACGCGAAGGCTATTAAGGAAGCCGAGAACGCCGATCGCGATGTCTATCCCCGCCACGAATACTACCTTGAGGCTGCGAAATTCTACGACGAGCGAAGTCGCGAACAGGAAAACCTCTCTGAGTTGAAAAAGGGGAAACAGATCCGCAATGCGCTGGGCTTGGCGCGAACGGCAACCCGCAGTGAGCCTGACCACCTCGAGGCCCGGGAATTCCTGTGTGAACTGATGTGGCGGTACGACCGCAGAAACTATGTAGAGGATGCCGCCCGACTGCTGGAACTTGACGCCGATCGTGCGGAGACCTGGTACCGTATGGGTCTGGTCAAGGCAGGACGAGGTATCGATGAGGCCAACCTGTCGTTGATCGAGGAAGGCATTGCCGCGCTCAAGAAGGCAATCGAACTGGATCCCGACGAAATCGATTACCAGGTCAAGCTGTCCAGCGTATACGCCAGCCGCGAACGATTTGAAGATGCAGAGAATTCTTTCAAGAAATCCATCGCCCAGCATCCGGAAAGTGTGGAAGCCCATCTCGCCTACGCCCGGTATCTGTCCTACCGGGACAAAGATGAGGAGGCGCTGGAGTTCTACAAGAAAGCGGTGGAACTGGAAACCGAAGGCACTGAAGCCCATCGGTCCCTCGCCAGGCATTATGCCCAGAACGATCAGATCGACAAAGCCGTTCAACTGCTGACCAAGGCGCTGGAAATTGACCCCGCCGCCCATCAGGTGTACCAGGAGCTCTCGGTGTATCTCCACGGCCAGAAGCAGTTGGACAAGGCCATTGAGACGGTCAGAAGCGGCGTCCAGGCCGTGGAGAAGAAGCTGACTGCAGGCGGTCTTGAAACCGGCGAAAGAATACTGCTGAAGAGGGGACGCCAGAGCCTCTATCGGATCCTGGCAAATCTGCTGGTGAGCAAAGCCGAAAAGGATGAAGAAGGCAGAGCGGAGAACCTCGCCGAAGCCAAGACAATTCTGGAATCGCTGACCGACGTCAAGCCGGAGTTGCTTGCCAAGGTGGAGGGGCGAATCGCCTACATCGAAGGCGATCTGAAAACTGCGGCCGAGAAACTTGAGAAGGTTTACCAAAGCAACGAGCAGTTCGACAGATATACTGCCCAGCTTCTGATGGACGTGTACATGAAGCGCGGGCAGACCGGCGAGGCAAAGGCCGTTCTCGACCGGTACCTCAACCTGAGCGGGATGCAGAACAACCCCCAGGCATTCCTGATGAAGGCCCAGTTGGAAATGCAACACGGTAACCCGGAAGAGGCGCTGGAGGCTCTGCGTCGCGTGCTGCGTTTGGACCCGGACAACCAGAGAGCACAGGAAATGATGGTTGCCCTGCGGGCCCTGACCAACGATACCGCTGCAGTTCCGACCGATGTCGAACTGACGCCTGCCACGATCCGGATTCTGCTGTCAAAGGCATCGCGATATGCCCGCGACGGACAGAAGCAAGCCGCGTTGAAGCTGCTGCGAGATCTGCATCGCGAGGTCCCACAGAACGACATCGTAACCCTGAAGCTGGCTGAGTTCCACGTGAACGAAGGCGAGCGAGACACCGCGCTGCAGATCGTTGAGAACGCGTTGGACGGGAATCCGGATTCCGATGTGCTCAAGCGGTACCACACGCTGGTCAAGGAACCGGACAAAGAGAAACGCTACGAGATCGCCATGGAGATGGCCGAGGAAGCCGAGAGCAAGCTGGAAGTTCTCATGCGAAAGGCTGCCGCTTCCCGAGTGCATGGCAAAATGGACGAGTACCGCAAGTTCCTGGCCAAGGCTGCGGAGGAAGACCCCTCCAGCAGGTCCGTCATCCGGGCCCAGTTCTCACGGGCTCTGCAGGACAAGGACTGGGACGCCGCCGCGGATGCCGTCAAGCGGGCCGCTCTGGAAAATGTCGACCAAGCCAACGGGCGGCTTCTGGAAGGGCAGATGCTTTTCGCCAAGGGCGAATATGAAAAAGCCATTCCTGTGCTGAAACAGGCGCTGGTCGACCGTCCCGGTGCCGTTGCCGGTAAGACACTCCTCGGCGAGTGCTACATGCGGACCGAAAATTACGAGGAAGCGTACGAGACCTTCCGCTCTGCGGTGAAAACCAACCCCGGTTTCACTGCCGCCGTTCTGGGGCTGGTCCGCGTCACCGACAAACTCGGTAAAGTGGCTGAGTTCAGCAAATGGGTGAAACGGGCCCACGAACTGGCGCCGAACAGCGAGTTCGTTCAGAAGCATTACCTTGACGTTCACGAGCAGGAATCCGACAATCCGCTGGAGATCATCGCCCGGCGCGAGCAGTTCCTCCAGAAGAACCCCAACGATCTCAAAAACCGCTACAACCTGGCGGTGCTGTATGAGAAAGTAGGTCGCCCCAGAGACGCCGAGCGTCAATATCGGTATGTATTCGCCAATTCGGCACAGAAGATCGCCGCAGCCAGGCCGCTGATCAGCTTCCTGACGCGGACCGGAGAAAACACCGAAGTAGACAGGATCATCTCCGATCTGCTCAAGACCACCGATGACAAGGTCGCGGTTTACATCCTCTACGGCGATTTCCTCAAGACGATCAGCGCCAGGCAGGCCGAGACGGCCTACCAGAGTGCTCTGAAAGAGGATCCCAAGGATCCGCGGGCTCTGTACGCCATGGCCGCGTTGATGCAGGCGACCAACCGCCACCAGGCCGCGTTGGAGTATATGGAGCGATACGTAACCGCCTCCGGCAGCGATCCCGAAGACCGCAAGCAGCTTGTCCGTTATCTGATTCAGGCCGACGAACTGGATCGGGCCGGACGGGAACTGGATTCGATTCTCAGCAAGAACCCCGCCGACGTGCAGGCCCTGACCCTGAAGGGCATGCTCCGGTTCCGGGAAGGCAAGTTTGACAGTGCCCAAAGGCTCCTGGAACGCGTGACGCGGATGGCCCCGGACTATCCCGAGCCGTATCGATATCTGGCGCAGAATGTCCGCAACCAGGGAGAACTCTCCAAGGCGATCGAGTACCATCGGAAGCTGTACGAGTTGACGGGTCGGGCCCAGGACGGGCTGGTGCTGGCGGCTGCCTATCGCCAGGCTCGCCGGACCACAGAAGCTCGTCGGGTTCTGCAGGATGTGGTGGAGAAGACCCCGGGACACCGCCCAGCCATTCGTCAGTTGGTCTCGCTGTACCGGGCGGACAAGAAGTGGAACGAGCTACAGCCATTCCTGAAGTCGGTACGCAACCGATTCCCGCGCGATCCGGAATTCATCCTCCAGGAAGCGGACATGTGGAAGGAACGCGGACAGGACACCCGTTACCTGGCTGTGCTGGAAACCGGCAGAAGTTCGCTGCCGGACAGCCCCCGGCTGCAGGTGGCTTACATCTCCGCTCTGCTTGAGACCGATCGAGACCAGGAAGCCCTGGAAGAAGTCCGCAAAGCCGGCACCTCCGAAAAGGCCAAGCCGGTTCTGAACGCCCTTGGCGCCAGAGCCCTGGTGAACTTGGGCAAGCCGAACGAAGCGGACAAGGCTCTGAGCTACGCGGTGTCCAAGGCGGATGCCAGCGACATGGGATTCGTGTTCTCTCAGGCGGTCAAGGCCCATGGCGAGGAGGCGTACCCGAAGCTGCGTCAGTGGGTCAACAGCCTCCGTAAGGACGTGGATGTTTTCCTGATCCTGGCACAGTTCCATCTGAATAACGGCAAACCGAACGAGGCGGTCAAGCTGCTGAAGACCGCCCTGAACAACGCCGAGAACGACCGACAGAAGCGGGATGCTTTACGGTCGCTGGCCATGGCCTACTACAGCCAGGGCCAGCTTGACCAGGCAGAGAAGCTGTATCGAGACGTTCTCAAGGAGAACGCAAACGACCCGGTCACGCTCAACAACCTGGCGTACCTTCTGGTCAACGATCGTGACAAAGCCGGGGAGGCCTCCAACCTCGCCGAGCAGGCGGTGAAACTGAGCCCGGGCAATCCGAACGTGCTGGATACCTACGCTCTGGCGCTGATCCACCTCGGCAAGTACGACCAGGCAGAGGACGTTCTTGAGCGGACGATGCAACTGGCTGAACCGTCGGCCGTGATCCGGTATCATCTGGCCATGCTGTATGAGAAAACGCAGCGGTATTCCAGCGCACGCGTGGAATACCAGCGAGCGATCGAAGCCGCCCGGGAGTCGGGCGACAAGGAACTCGAGTCGAAGATCGACAAGCGGCTTGAGAATATGGGACAAAAGCTTCGTGAAGGCTGATTGACAGCCCTAGCAAACGAGGAGTTGATACGATGAGCGTTATCAAAACGCGTCATCAGGCGCCGAATGTTATTCGCACGGCACCACTGCGACCTGGTGGGCCTGCCCAGGACACGGCGCAAGGACAGCAGTTTACCGGCCGGGATTTCCTCCGCATGCTGCGGAAACGGATGTGGCTGATCATCATCTCGGTAGTCGTTGTGACCGCGATGGTTTCAGCGGGCACGGTGCTGTGGGCCTTGTACGCGCCGATTTACAGCGCCAGCTCGCTGCTGGAGGTCCCTCAGCCCAGTTCCGGCGACTTCCAGATGACTCGCCAGGTTTCCGTCCCGGGCGAAGCCATGGAGCGTATCAAGAAGACGCGGTCTCGCCTGATCACTTCCAAAGAGGTGTTTGATCAGGCCGCCGATCAGCGGGATTTCAAACAGACGGGTTACTACCGCAAGAATCCCGAGAAGATCGTCGAGCGTCTCTATGAAGACGTCTCTGTCAGCCCGGTGCTGGACGAGAACCACATCATCGTCTCGATCAGCAAGGTCGCCAAAAGCCCCGGCGATCGGGAGGACCTGGCCCAGATCGTCACATCCATCGCCAACGCCGCCGTTCAAGTTGCCTCGGAACGCGCCAACAGCGGCACTCGACTTGACATCGAACGGTTGCGGAATCAGATCGAAGAGCAGGAAAGGCATGTCGAGCGTATCAAGAACCGAATCAACGACTTGGTTCGCGATGCCAAGATCCCCACGCTCCGAGGACGGGTCAACGCGCTGGAAATCGAGCTGAGTTCGCTGGTTCCGCAGAAGACGAAGCTCGAAATGGCCCTCATGCAGGCACAGAAGGAACTGCGCCTCCTGCAGGACCAGCGAGAGAAGGGCCTGCTGGCGACGTCTCCGGAGATTTTGGAGGCCCTCGATGTCGATCCGCACCTCAATTCCCTGAAGTCCGCAGAGACCAACCTCAGCACGGAACTGGACAGTGCTCTGGAGAAATTCGGGCCGTCCCACCGACGTGTGAAGGACATCCAGACCCGCCTTGCCAGCGTCCGCTCGAAGTACGAAGCCCGCTCCGAGTCTCTGACAAAGGAACGGGTACAGGCGCTGATGGAGATGCGGAGCAGCACTGTAGCCGTGTTGAGTGAGCAGCGTATGGGTCTGGAAGAACGGGTCCGGCTGAACAATGCGGACCTGAAGGACCTGCAGGCAACCCTGTCGCTCATTGACGAACTGATGAATGAGAAGGACATTTACAACAAACGCGTGAACCGGATGGAAGACATGCTCGTGACGCTGCAGTTAAAGATGAAGCACGAGCAGCCTCTGCTGCTGGCGTCCGCTGCAGAACAACCGCGTGAACGCTCGCATCCGAAATACGTCCTGATGATCCCGCTGGGCGTGATTCTCGGCCTGATGTTCGGTCTGGGCCTCGGGTTCCTGTTGGAGTTCATGGATACGTCGATCAAGGGCCCCGGCGACATCACCCGACGCGTGGACATGCCGCTGCTCGGCATGATTCCGCACGCGGACGATCTGGACGAGCCGATTGGCGATCTGCGGTTGGCCTTCGCTTCGCATCCGACGTCGCTGATGTCCGAAGCCTTCCGCCAGGTCAAGACCTGCGTGTTGTTCTCCGGACCGGAAGAGGGACGGCGGTCGATTCTCGTCACCAGCCCGCTTCCGGAAGACGGCAGGACGACCGTCGCGCTGAACCTGGGTGGTTCGCTGGCCAACAGCGGCAAGAAGGTGCTGGTTGTCGATACCAACTTCCGCCAGCCGGCCATCGAGAAGCTTTACCCGCAGGTCGGGGAAAACGGGCTGAGCACGGCCCTGGTGGGGCAGGTGGAGTGGAAAGACGCTGTCCACGAAGTGGCCCCGAACCTGCACGTCATGGCGTGCGGGCAGATGCCTCCGAATCCGGCAGAACTGCTTGGCTCCAGCGAGATGGAGCAGGCTTTGGCAGAGATGTCCGAAGCCTATGACCAGGTGCTTTTGGATGGAGCGCCCGCACTGGTCGTGACCGATTCTCACGTTCTGAGCACGATGGTGGACGGCGTCATCCTGACCGTCCGTGCCGGTTCCAACACGTATGGCATCGTCAATCGAATGAAGGGCATCCTCGATCGTCTGGACTCCCACGTGATCGGTGTGGTCCTCAACGGCGTGCGAGTGACTGCCGGTGGATACCTGCGGAAGAATTACGACACGTTCTACCAGTACCACGACAACGCGATTATCCGCAGCAAATAGCGGCGGACTCAGGCTGTACAGAAAAGGGCTTGTCTGCAGATGCAGGCAGGCCCTTTTTCATGGGTACGCGGGCATGGCGCGTTGACTTGGAGGTGTAAGTCCTCTACGGGCCTTGATGACAGGAACCGTTAGCCGAACAGCAAGGGCTGCCGCCGCGAGGCGGGGTCCGGTGCTGGTGAACGCGAGAAAACATGCGGTCCCGTCTGCCTCCACGCCCAGCAAGGTCAACCGTATCGTGACCATTCCCATTGATATCGACACCCTTGCTTCGGAGATCTCGATCCAGTTCGAGACCACCGGTCCCGGCCATGCCGGATATCGCGTGGATATGACCAGTCCCGTACTGGAGCAGCGGGAGGAATGGCCCGCTGCCATTGGTCCGTCAGCGGCGGCCATTACGCCGCTCCGGGCC
>JBKHHU010000249.1:0-4408 GCA_046539045.1 Phycisphaerae bacterium | reverse complement strand
CGAAGTCGCGATCGGCAATCGACTCCAGGTGACGGTACATTTTGACGGTGTGGGCAATTGCCTTGCCGTATTTGACCATCCCGCGCAGGAACGTGTCCTCATTGAAGTCGACGGTCAGGCCGCCTTTGAGTTCGAACACTTTCCCCACGTACAGCACCTTCAGCTTGGCCGGGTCGATATCCAGCAGGTCGAAGTCGAGCTTTCCGTATTCGTCCGCCAGCTGGTCATGCACCATCTCGTCGGCTTCGTTGACCACATGCAGGCCGGGATCGATGGTGAACATGGTGAACCCGGCAGCGTAGGTCGAGTCGATATCCTCGGGCTGCTGCAGGTGGTCGGCATCGGAGCCGAATCCGTCGCGGTAGCCTTCCTGGAGCACGCCGAAAGTCGCGCAATCCATCACCTGCTGCGGCGTGCGCTCGGTGCGGGTCATCTCGCGGATCGACTGCTGAGCGAGGATCGGTGTGATCTTGCCCTTGCCTTTCTCGCGAATCGCGCGGATGTGCCCGGGCGTGGCCAGTCCGAGCCGGTCGCCGAGACCGGCAGAGGTGCCCAGCCCGATGCATTTGGGGGCGGTCCAGGGCAGGATCTCCCGGACCTTCTCTGCGGCGGTATGATCGCACGGGCCGACGCAGACGCACTTGTCGTCTACCACGGCCACTTCTTCCAGTCCTTCCCAACAGCCCGGTCCCCAGACGCCGACGAACTTGTCGGTGCCTTTGCGGGCCATGAACAGGACGAGGTCTTCGGTTGCTTCCACGACGCTCTTGGGATAGATGTCCAAGCCGGTCGCTTCTTTGAGTTTGTCGAGCATGATTGCTTTCCGTTTCTCTCCTGGGGTTGATCGATGGGCGAGAACCCACACAAGAATGCGGATTGTAATCGCTGTGGCGCGGGTTTGCCAGTATCGGCCGGGGCAAGAAAAACGGGCCCCACCGCCGGTGTGGCGACAGGGCCCGGAATCGTCAGGCTGACGCGGGTTTACGCGTCGTAGGTGCTGGCGGTCACATCCCCGCCGGTACCGGTCCAGTTGGTGTGGAAGAACTCGCCGCGCGGCTTGTCCAGACGCTCGTAGGTATGGGCGCCGAAGTAGTCACGCTGGGCCTGCAGCAGGTTCGCCGGCAGACGCTCGCTGCGGTAGCCGTCGAAGTACGCCAGCGCGCTGCTGAAGGCGGGGACGGGGATGCCCATCTCAACAGCCTTGGCGATCACGCGACGCCAGGACGCCTGTGCGTTCTCGACCGCATCCTTGAAGTAGTCCACCAGCAGCAGGTTGACCAGGTCGGGCTGATCGTCGAACGCTTCCTTGATCTTCCCGAGGAACTGGCTGCGAATGATGCACCCGCCACGCCACATCAGGGCCACGCCACCGTAGTTGAGGTTCCACTCGTACTCTGCCGCCGCTGCACGCAGGAGTTGGAAGCCCTGAGCGTAGCTGACGATCTTGGACGCGTAGAGCGCCTGGCGGATGTCCTCGATGAACCCATCCTTATCGCCGTCGAATTCAGCCTCCGGACCGGAGAGGATCTTGCTCGCCTCCACGTGCTCTTCCTTGAGGGCGGACAGGCACCGTGCGAAGACGGCCTCGCCGATCAGCGTCAGCGGCTGACCGAGATCAAGGGCGCTGATGGCAGTCCACTTGCCTGTTCCCTTCTGGCCGGCACGGTCCATGATCACGTCGACCATCGGCTTGCCGGTTTCGGGATCCACGTACGCGAGGATGTCGCGGGTGATTTCGATCAGGTAGCTGTCCAGTTCGCCCTCGTTCCATTTGGCGAAGATGTCGGACATCTCCTTGGGCTCCAGGCCCATCGCCTTCATCATGTTGTAGGCTTCGCAGATCAACTGCATGTCGCCGTACTCGATGCCGTTATGCACCATCTTGACGTAGTGCCCGGCGCCGTTCTCGCCGACCCAGTCGCAGCAGGGCTCTTCTTCGCCCGTGGTGGGGTCGGTTACCTTGGCGCTGGTGGCCTGTAGAATTTCTTTCACGTGCGGCCAGGCTTCCGGGCTGCCGCCGGGCATGATGCTCGGACCATGGCGGGCGCCTTCCTCGCCACCGGACACGCCGGTGCCGATGTAGAGCTTGCCCTCGTCTTCGACGTATTTCGTCCGGCGGATGGTGTCGTTGTAGTTGCTGTTCCCGCCGTCAATGATGATGTCCCCGTCTTCCAGGTGGGGCAGCAGCTTGTCGATGAACTTATCGACGGCAGGGCCTGCCTTGACCAGCAGGATGATCCGACGCGGGCGCTTCAGACTCGCGACGAATTCCTCAACGGAATGACAGCCGATGATGGTGTCGCGTCCTTTGGCGGGGCCTTCCAGAAAATCGTCCACTTTGCTCACCGTCCGGTTGAAGGCCGAGACGGTGTAGCCCTTGTCGTTCATGTTCAGTATCAGATTCTGACCCATCACGGCCAGTCCGATCAAGCCAATGTCTGATTTGGCTTCCGGCATGGTGTAAGACTCCTTTTGTGCGGTGTTCAGTTCGTGAGGCAAAGTCAGTATCCCGCTTATCCTAGCCTTCAGACGGACGATTGCAAGGTCATCGGATATACTTTCGCGACCTGTGCAGACGAAATTCGCAGGCCCGGGGCCGGGCCGATGGCGATAGCCCCGGAACCGCTCGGCCCGCCGGCGCCCGTGGCGATATAATCAAATCGAGGGTGGAACAGGCCGGCGGGACGGTCTATCCTCGCACAGCAGGATTTCTGAAAAGGAGAGCAACATGCTTGAGAAACACGTCATCTTCGGTGTTCATATCGACAACCGCCTGGAAGAAGCGGTGGAAGTACAGAAGCTGCTGACACAGTACGGTAGCTACATCAAGACCCGCCTCGGCCTGCATGAGGTGGAAGGCGGCACGAGTGCGGCCAATGGCTTGCTTCTTCTGGAGATGGTCGGCGCCGACGGCCAGAACCGGGAACTGATGGACAAGCTCAACGCGATCATCGGCGTCGAGGTAAAGTCGATCGAGTTCAATCATCCCGACCGACCGGAGTAACTGCTGTCGGTATGAGTGATCTGCAAACCGCCATCCAAGCCTACACGGAACTGGAACGCAAAGTCGATACGGTCTGGGCTCCGCTTTCACAGAAGGTATGCGGCCGGTGCGAGAAGGTCTGCTGCAAACCGGTTGTCTGTCGGGAAGCAGTGGAGAGCGATTGGCTGAGGCTGGTCAGTGAGAGGGAGTACGGTGAGTGGGTACCTGCCGATGTGGAAGACCGGTGGGAAAGCGAATGTATGGCCCTTCGAGCCGACGGATGCCTTCTGGCAGTAGGGCGGCCGGCCATCTGCCGGGGGTATTACTGTCCGGACGTGCTGGACGCGTGCAGCGACATCTATGAAGTAATTTTCTACACCTTCTCTGCCGAAATCCCCTGGGTCGTCAGCAAACTCACTCGTCGTACCGACCTGATCACGCTGGAACGCGAGCGGTTGGAGCAGTATGCCGGCCGCATTCTCAGAGCGGTCCGCCGAGCGGATCAGCTGTTCGAGCTCAGCAAGACGCTTCTGGACGAGCAGGCCGCGAAAGAAACAAAACTGAAGATTGCTTTGACTCTGGTCTGCGCCAACAGCCGCTTTCTGAAGCAGGGCGTCAAAGACCGGATCCTGGAGGAACTCGCGGCCGAGGGGCTCTCCCTGCCCGAAGACGTATAGCGACTGCCGTTAAGCCCGTCGCCGGAACCGACGGTTCGCTGTGAGCGCAAAACAGAAGGCCCGTCCCAAATGAGGGACGGGCCTTTGTTAATGGAGCAACCATGAGGCATATAATGGCAGGTTGACAGGTATAGGTATGAGAAGGGTCGCTCCATGTGCTGTCTTCACCATCGGTGCGGCGGATGGCCGTCAGCCTGCCTGATTGTGTCGTACCCCGGCGTGTGCACGCCGGGCGACACTTTATTGGTTTGTCAAAGTTTCGCCTGCCGGCGGGCGTTCGGGCGATCGCCGAAGCGCCCTCGTCCGAACTCCCGCCGAAGCCGCCCGGAGCTTCCGCTCCCCGGCTCGCAGGTCGATGGTTCAGCCGACAATCTCGGCTGGCTGTAATTCCGCCACTCCCGTCGGGAGTGCCGATCGCCCAGCTATGGGGCCGACCTGCTCTCTCCCGAAGCCGCCCGGAGCTCCTCACTCCCCGGCGTGCGGGTGGCTGTCTCACATCGAAAGAAACGTAGGATTCGCCCCCGGGAGGGGCAAACCGGATTCGATCATTTTTCTCAAATCTCGTGTTTTCTACTGAAGGAGTAGAACCCCGCGGTCTGTCACCCGGACAGACCCAAGGCTCTGCTCGAATTGACAGTCGCAAAGGCGGGGAATTTCGCTATCATATGGCCCGATACGACCATACAAGGACGCAGGCCCGATGGCGGAATTGGCAGACGCAAGGGATTTAAAATCCCTTATCCTTCGG
>JBKHHU010000060.1:0-16433 GCA_046539045.1 Phycisphaerae bacterium | reverse complement strand
ACGATCCAACGTGGTGGGTCAGAGACCCACCACGCGGGAACTAGTTATCGCAGCCGGTCAGGCTGCAAAAGGACAAAACAACAACAGAATAAGGCCACCTCACACCAAGGCGACGCGGACTCGCCTGCGGCGACCCCGCTCTGCCCTTGGATCTCTCAGAACTGGTACCTGAGTCCGAGAGAGATACCCTGTTCCCGCTGACGCGTGCCCATGGACGGGATCGCCTCGTAGCGGGCGTAGCCGGTCAGTTGCTCGCTGAACTCCGCCTCGATACCCAAGCCGAACACGGCCCGGTCTCGATCGGTCTCCCTGCCTTCCAGGCTGAACGTGCTGCCCGGTGCGCCGGCGAGGCTGGCGTCGACGGTGCTGACATCGTTCTTGTATTCATGCTCCCACCGCGCGTCCAGGCTGGGCGTCAGCTTCACGCCGGCTGTCTCGAACTGATACTGCAGCCGGAAGCCGAGCGAATGTTGAAGGCTCTGGGCATCGTTCTCGCCCACCGAGAGATTCATCGCCCCGGCCCCGGACTCGGTGTACCCGTCCTCGCGGGTGCAGGTGTACTGGACGGAGGCGGTGGGGCCGATCTTCAGCTTGCCGAGATCGAACAGGTACCCGCCGCCGAGGTAGGCGGTCAGGTCGTATCCGCGATGGCGGTTGTGGGCACTGGGGCCGAAGGTGGGCAGGTTGCGCGTCCCTTCGTGCCAGTTGTGCCCGTACCCGAGCATGGCGTCGGCGTAGAAGCCGCTCTTCTCGTAGCGGGCGTACAGGGTGGCGCGGGCCGTCTCCATATCCCCTTCGCCGAAGCTGTCGGAGTAGAACAGGTCGGTATGGGCGTATCCCAGGGCCATTCCGACGCGGAGTTCCGGGCTCAACGCGTAGTCTGCCCCGACGGTGACGCCGTAGATCTGGTAATCCAGTGCCGGGCTGTTGCCGGTGCGGTCATACTGGCCGAACACGCCGTGCGTGCGGCCCCACAGCAGCCAACCGCCGCCCAGGTCGGCGGTGGCCGTCGGTTCGGCGTCCACAGGCACGAACGCCACGGCACCTTCGGGCAGCTTGTATTCGTTGGTCGCTGCGGTCGCCCTTGCCTGACCGACGGCAGAGACACCCTGGGAGAGGCTCTGGATCGAGCCTTTCACCCCGGACAGCACGCCGGGCAGGTGTCCGCCGACGGTTCCGTTCCCGGACAGGTCGTCCATGCCTTTCCGTATCTGGGCGTCACCCAGGTTCTTGAGCGTATCCAGAACCGGCTGCATCCGGGCGTTGCTTTCATCTTTGGCTTGATCGAGCACCCGGGCCACCTGGGTCTGCTTGGTCGTTTGGGCCTTCTCCACATAGCGAATCGGCTGGGGAGCGAGCAGGACCTCCGTCTCGGTATACTGGAGGATCAGATCACCGTAATCGCCGGTCAACGAGCCTGCCTGTCCGGACACGCCGCCTTCGGCAGAGATCAGGATGTACGTGTCGTCGGGAATCGGATCGCCCGACGTGCTCTGAATCTGGATCTCGCCACCGCTGCCATGGAAAAGCATCCGGTCGGTAATTTCGATTTTGTCGTTGTTCCCATCCGGATCGATGCGGAAGACCAGGACCGAATCGTCACCCACGGCCAGGATACCGTCCACCGTGAAAGTCGAGGTTGTGCTTTCTACTTTACTCAGCGCTTTGACACCGCCGCTGCCCATAACCATCGTCCCGTACATCCCGAACGTGCCTTGAAAGGTTCCGTTTGCCTCCACCAGAGTGCCGGTTCCGGCAGTGCTCTGCATCGGCGAGACGACCAGACCGTCCAGCCGTACAAGGGAACTGCCTGACGCTGCAAAACCGTAGTTGAGCGTGGTATTGTCCAGCCTCGCGTATCCGCCGCTTTCCACCGTGACTTGTCGGGTGACCTGGCTGTCATTCAGGTAGGCGTGGGCGCCGTCTTTGATCGTCAGTAGGCCGTCAATTTTCCTGATTCCGTAGATCCCTCCGCCGGACTGAACGACCACATCACCCTTGGCCGTGCCGCTACCACAGATGGCTCCACCGTTTTCGATGTTGTAGTAGCCTTCCAGCGTGCCCGCAATCTTCAGCATACCTTCGACCACATTGATTGCGGTCATCCTCGAATCGCCGGACAGGGTCCAGGTCCCGGTGCCGGTTTTGTTGAGCGTCATCGGGTTCATGGTGCCGAAGCTCTCGTCTTCACTGCCCCGGTCGATGAGGTTGATCGTACCCGACATGTCCACCGCGCCCTGAAGGTCGCTGCCATACTCGAGGTTCAGCGTCAGGTTGTTCGACGGCGTGTAGATCGAGTAGGTGCTGCCTCTGATGATCCCGGAGTTGGTGATGGTGATGTCCTGCCCCGAGAAGTCACCTGCGATGCCGTACCCCGCACCGGGCCCGGAGGCCTGGATCGTGCCGGTATTGGTGATCGTCGCTGCCCGGCCGGCGTAAATGCCTGTGGACATCCCGCCGGTAGCGGTAATCGACCCGTCGTTGACGACTGTGGAAGTGCCGGGCATGTCCACACCACGGCACTCGGAGGCGGTGGCGGTCTCGGCAGAGATGCTTCCGGTGGAGGTGTTGTGGAGCGTCAGCAACTCCGCTTGGATGCCCGTGGTTTCGGTGTCGCTGCTTACGTCAATCGTGCCGGTGTTGGTGAAGTCAATGTTCAGCCCCCCGACCCACGGTCTGGTGCCGTAGGCGCTGGATGTGTTGTCGACCAGGATGCTCCCGTTATTGGTGATGGTGGCATCGCTGCCAAGGTGAATGGCCTGTCCGGAACCGGCCAACTGCCGGATCGCCCCGTCGTTGATCACGCGCTGATCGCCGGTCAACTCCACGTCCAGATGACATCCACCGTCGGAATCTTCGAACACGGCCCCTGTGAGAATGTGGATCGAGTTACCTGCCGGCCACCAGTTCGTCCGGATTTCGGTTCCCGACAGTTCCCAGTTGCCCCCGCCGGTATCGATAATGTCCGCCTGCGAAAGGTTTGTCAGACTCACCAGAAACAGCAGCATCCCTGCCGCGGCCAGCCGCGCACATCCGTTGTGAATCATCTGTTGTACTCCGATCGCTCCGAGGCAATCTCTTTGAGGTCTACCGGATGCATCTGTTATCGGCAGATTGGAAAGAGCGATTAGACGGGATATCGGAGTTTTGGTGTTTTCCGGCCGTCTCAAACCGATACGTCCGGAGTTCACTCGGCGGAAACCGGAAGGCAGGCCCGCACTTGCGGAAGCAGACGAGCGCGGTGGGCGCGGTAGAGAATGTTTCAGACGGTTTCGGTCTGCCGATCGCGAACGGGGATCCCGTCGCTCAGCCGAGGCCCATCAGGCGAAGCTCAGCACGACCAGCGCCCACGTGGTGCCGGTCTGGAGCGACAGGACCAGGGCGATGGCGAGAATGGCCCGGTCAACCGTCCAGCTCAGCGTGTTGAGGCTTCGGAAGCCACAGCCACCGTCTGCAGGATGACGCCGATCAGCTCACAGCGGTACGTTGGTCGCGAAAGATAGGGCAGTTCCGAGGATCCGAAGAGCCAGCGGAGCAGCCGACTCAGAGCAGTCATCAGAATGTCCGGTCGGTGACGGTGAGCCTATGCGGCGCGTAGAAAAGCCCCCGATCGATCCGGGGGCTCTTTCTGATGCATTCAGTGCATTCTGTACAGCGGACTAGTGCGGTCCGACGTGCACATGCCACTCGTTCAGGCGGGAGTTGCGATCCTGCAGCCACAGGTAATCCCAGTCGTCGACGATCATGCGCTGGTTCAGTTCGTTGATCTGGCTGAAGCGGCGTTCTCGTTCGGCAGGGGTATCCACCATGCCCGAGCAACCGGCCGAAAGCCCGACGAGGGCGAGAACAAATCCCATAAGCAGCTTTTTCATATCACACCTCAATTGGCCTAACACAGCAATTTTCGTGTCGCACGCCTGAACGGATAATCGTATGAATCCGACCGAATCGTATGCTGAGCCGGAACCCATGTCAACGCAAAATTTCCGTTCCCTCGCCGGCAGGTCAGCTCGTGACAGCGGGGGCGTCCTGGAGTCGTTGGGACACGTTCTTTCCGGGCTTGAAGGTCAGCGACTGCTTGGCCGGGACGAAAATCTCTTCGTTCGTCTGCGGGTTGCGGGCCTTCCGAGGGGCGCGCTGTTTGACTTCGAAGATCCCGAAGTTGCGCAACTCAATACGCCCTTCCTCCATCAACGCTTCGATGATACTGTCCAGGCATCGTTGGACGATCTCTCGTGTCAGCGTCTGATCAACACCCATCTCGCTGGCAATCTGCCGGACGATATCTTTCTTGGTCACTTTCGAAATTCTCCACTCTATGCAATCGGGTCGCAAAACCAGTTCTGTATACTTACTTTCCCCAAACTTAACTATGACAAACTCCGGATAGTCGGAGCGAGATATGACCATTCCCACCCGAAACAGGCGAGCTACCTGTTCGGCGAGGCCGCCGATCGGGTTACCGGATTCGTAAGGCAAAGCCCTTACAAATCCGCGATTCAATGTATCGTCATTTCGCCCGAACGGTCAACAGCAAATTCAGCGAATTGCTGACTTTCTGGGAGAAAGCCCGCCGACGATGCCCCAGATTTCCCTCAATCCCGAGGTCAATTCAGTATAGATGTAATCAACCGACGATTCCTCATGTAAATTCCGAAATTGCGCGTGATACGTCTCATAAAGCGCAATTCCGGGGTCGCTCGCGCCCTCCGCGCAGAAGAAACAGCGGCATCCCAGCGGCCGGACGTCCCGGGCCAGACACAGCCGACCACGCTGGTAGGGACATCGCATCCTGCCGGCGCGTTCCGGGTCGACCGGCGGCCGCGTCAGCAGAAGGGCCAGCTCCGCCGTGGAGGCGTACAGGCGGTGCCCGGCAAGGTCGAACCGACAGCACGCGCCCCCGCCCAGACACCGGGCAGGCAACCGCGCAACCTCAGCGTCGACAGCGATATAGAGCTTCCTCAAACGCTCCAGCAGCGCCTCATTCTGGGACGCGACTTGTACGGCCGAGGATAGATCGCAATGGGAGGTCCTACTCAAGCGTCTTCATCCGCTGCTGTTCGATGTGGTCGAACTCGAACCGCTCTCCGCGGTTGATTCCGGGACAGCGCATGGCTGCCTCGCACCAGTCGTCGGCGGAGGCGAGGTTGCTCGGCCAGAACGGCCAGGTGCGACACTGGGTGGGGCGGGCACCATAGACTTTGCATCCGCGGGTGCCGGTATCCGGGTCGGCCTGCAGGAAGATGCAGTCCCGGTTCGGTTTCTCGACGAGGCTGTACCGCCGGCCCACTTTGCGGACGTATTGGTCACGCATTTCCTGGTTGGAAATGCCCAATACCCGGGCGATGGCGGCAATATCGGCGTCTTTGACCCAAACGTAGCCTTCCTCCGGACCGGCGCAGCAATTGCCGCAGCCGGTGCATTCGAACGCCAGACCGGCGACGTACCACGGAGCTTGTCTGGAGAATATCTTCATCGGGGAGAGTATAGCGAACCGCCCGACGTTTACCAAACGCGTTTGGTCAGCCGGGGCGGAAGTCTCACTCGGTTGCCCCGCCGAGGCGCTTGAGATACTCGCGCATGGCGTCGGCATATTCGGCGGGGTGGTTGCCCTGCATCGCGTCGGCGATGTCCTTGCGGAGGTATTTCGGCATCTGAGCGGACGTGTCGGCCGTGACGTCCACGCTGCCGCTGAGCATGAGGCGGGATTGCCTGAGGGAGCCGACGGCCTGCTTGTGCGTGCGGAGGGCGTTGACGTAGCGATTGTTCCGCAGATCGCTTTCCACGCGCTTCATCAGGATGATGCTCTGCAGGAATTTGAAGTTCGCATAGTCGCTGGCCTGGAACTGGGCGGCGATGCGCTCGGCCCGGTTGATCAGGGCGGCCTGTTTGGCGGCCAGGCGCGGCATTTCCTTCTTCAGTTCCGGTGGGACCGGACCCTCCAGGCCCTCCCCTCCGGCACCGGAAAGCTTCCCGCCTCCGGTCGCGCCTCCGGGTGCGTCCTTGGACTGGTCGTTGACGGTTCCCTTCTGGAACGGTTCGGGCGTCAGGCGGGAGGGCGTGCGCCGGCCCCCTTTGCCGACGGCCTTGTCTTCCACGAACTCGCCGCTGGACTTGCCGGTGCGTCCCTCTGCCGAGCGTCCGCCTTTCTCGTCGGTGTTCGGCAACTGGTTTCCGGTGACGCCCTGGGCGTTCATGTTGTCGATCGGACCGTCCACGGCATCCCAGCCGATGCCTTTGTCACCGCTCATGGCGGCCTTGGAATTCTGATCGTCGGCCTGCTCGAAAAGGTCCTCTTCCTCCTCCAGCAGGTCGCCGACGAGGTCCTCCAGTTCCTTGGGCAACTCGGCGTGTTCGAGGTTCATCTGGTCGCCGTCGGGGTCTTCCATCGTCCACTTCTTGCGGTCCGGCTCGTCGGGCAACCATTTTTCGATGTTGGCCGTGAGCGATTCGGCGTTCTCGATGCCGTTTTCCTCGGCTGCGGTTGCGATCTCGATCGCTTTCTTCGCCAGCGCGTCGGCCTGCATCGTGATGTCGCACTTGATGGCGACGAGCTCTTTCAGCATGGCCGGGTTGGCGAAGTCCTGCTGGGCCAGCTTGGACAGGTCGGCGAACTTCTCGTTGATGAACTTTTCCCACTCATCCGCATTGGACAGCAGCTTTTTCAGCTGTTCCTCGTCGGCCGCGGAGAAGTCGTCGACCGGTTTCTTCTGGAGGCGTCGGGTCGTTTCGACCGCTTTCCGCTGCTGCTCTGCCAGTTGCTGCATGGCGTTCTTGAGCTGCTGAAGCTTTTCCTGCTGTTCGGGCGAGAGGTCCTCGCCGGTGGCCGAGCGGCTGTCTTGTTTGGCGCGGTCAGCCAGTGAGGGCATGACCGCCAGCAGCGTCTGGAGGGTCTGGATGATGGAATCCTGCGTGCGGGCCAACTGAGCTGCGGGCGCCCGGCGCTCATTGAAGTCCGCCAGTTGCGCCAGCACCGCCGCCTGCTCGACCGCCAGCGGCGCCTCGTTGGTCTTCATCGCCTCAAGGGCCTGCTGGACGGCGATCGTGTCCTTGTCGAAGGCGAAGTTGTCTACCAGGTCCTTCGTCTCAGCCAGCAGTTCCGTTTGCCCTGTGCGGACCGCCGTGGCGGTGGCGGTTACCTGCTCCAGCTTGGTGTGTCTGGTCACGCACACGCCGGTATCGACGCGCAGTCGCACCTGTCGCTCCAGCATCGCCATAAGGCGCCGACGCAGTTGCTCATACAGCCGTGCGCGTCTGCGAGCCAGCTGCTCCGGGTCCTGACAGAAGATCTTGAACCGGTGGCCGGCGGTTGTCTGCGGGCCGCCCAGGCCGATGTCCTCCAGGTCCCGATTGTCGGTCACGGTGGCGTAGTAGATCACCTCATCGCCCAGCGAGTACCTCTCGGCAGGGATCGCCAGGGCGTATTCGAAGGTCAGGCCCTTTCTCCCGGTCGCGCGGTCGGTCGGGAAACCCTCAACCTTCCGCGGGCGCTCGCCTTCCTTGCCGGCGAAGAGGTCCACGCGCGTAATCCCATAGGCGTCGAACACGCGGATGCGTAGCGGCAAGTCCCGGCCGGGGGCGAGGGTGACATCCCTCCCGGGCGAGACGATCTCGATGCGCGGTTTGGCATCCGGAATGGCCCGGATGGGGAAGGTTCCGTCCACCGTCGAGGCGGCAGGGGAGCGGTCATCCGGCAGACGCTTGAGCAGCCGCCCGCTGCTGTCGAACAGTTCGATGGCGTACGCGCCGTCTTCCACGACGGCGACCTCGGCCGACAACTCGCCGGCAGGGCCCGGCTGCATCGGGATCGCAGCAGCACCCTGTACTCTAAGCCGCCCACGGGCGACCGGGCGCGCGAGGCGGACCGAGACCGTTGCCATCGAGCCGACGGGGGCTTCGATCGCTCCGGGCGCGTTGCTTACCGTGTGCGGCTCCAGGCCGGTATATTCGGGGAAGGTATACTGCAGATCGATTCCCCGGACCTCGACCTCCTGCACCACCTCCACGTGAAAACTCGGGCGGTCGACGGGCCAGCGACTCTCGCCGATTTCCACGCGGTAGTCGAAGCTGTCGGTCACGCTGGGGATGGTGCAGGTGAATTCGGTGCGGGCAGGGTTTGCTGTCATCGGCAGGGGCGTTGGATCGCCGGTGACGACCACCCGTGCCGTCCGGTCGGTTGCGTCCGGATTGGCGATGCGGGCGGAGATGACCAGCTGCTGACCGGCGAAGGCGGTCGCGTCGCCGGGTGTCAACTCCAGCAGGCGGATGTGGTTGCGGGCCTGCAGGTAGCTGCCCGGAGCGAATGCCGCCTGCAGCCCGGCAGACAGCGCCGCGGGCTGGAGCAGCGTAAAGGCGACCAGCGACGCACCGCACACGGCGGCTGCGATGAATCGCCTGCGGAGCGTGCGGGTAGACAGGCTGCGGGCCAGGTCGACCGACTGGACGCGCTGGGCTGCTTCTTCGATGGCTTGCCGGACCAGAACCTCGCTCGCCTGCCGGTTGTCGGTCGAGAGCAGCAGCGTGTTGATCAGATCATTGCGGAGGTCGGGCAGGCGGGACTCGGCGAACCGGGCGGTCTGATGAAGGTTCGGGCGGCGGAACAGCGGCAGGGCGAGCCACCACGCTGCCGCGGCCGCGGCCATAGCGATGAAAACCAGCAGCACCGTCCACCGCAACAGCGTTGGCGGTTGGTCCGGCCAGTATCCCAGGGACGCACCGGTCAAAACCAGCCCGCCCAGAATGACCGCTGTGAAGGATACCAGCCCGGTCAGCAGGTCCAGGCCCCATCGCCGCATGCGCAGCATCGCCAGGCGGCGACGCACCTGCTGAACTCCGACATGGCTTGCGAGACTGGTCATGGCGTTTCCTGTCCTGCCGGGATGGCCACTCTGCCGTTTCCTCTATTACTGTAACGGCCGTCTGCGGTGATGAGTACGGGCAAAACCGCGAAAACCTGGCCGCTGTTTCACGTCCATGCGCCCCGGGGTTGGGTGCGAGCCATCCACTGCGTCCGGTTCTGGTGCAGCCGGTGGAGCCGCTTCAGGCGGGCCTTGTGCAGTTGCGGGTCGCGAGCCGCCCCGAACCGCAGCATCTCGTCGACGGCTTTGTGGACCGGCCAGCCCTGCACGACCACCCGATAGGCGGCAGAGAGGATCCCCGTCCGGTCGGCGCCGCTGCGGCAGTGCAGGACTGCCGCCCCGCGGGCCCCGCGTACAACGCGCAGAAACCGCTCCACCTGCCGGTCGCTGGGGATGGGCGTGTCCATCGGCATGTGCACCAGGCGGATATGCAGGCGATCGAGCTGCTCCCGCTCGGCCGCCAACGCGGGCTGGTCTTCCCACTCGGTCCGCAGGTTGATCACGGTCGAGACGTCCATCCGCTTCAGCTGCGGCAGGTCGGTCCGGCCCGGCTGGGCGCATCGGTACAGCTTCCCGGGCGCAACGGGGGCGAAATTCGGCAGGTGGACGTAGCGGTCATACGCCCACATCGCCGCAGCGATCGCGGCGACCGCCACGAGCACCTGCAGCCCGTGATATCGTATGAACCGAACCATCACCCAAGCATAGTCGCCAGGCGGGCGAATGTCGACACGACTTCGCGCACTGACGCTGGACGGGAAGAGGGCCGACGCGATGGGCGCATGAAGATGGCGGGCCGCGAGACCCGCCATCCGGTACTTCTTTCGGATTGTCCGTTGCCGCTTATGCGCCGAACGATTTCTTGTACCACACGGTCATTTCGTCGTCACTGATCGCGGTGGTGCGGCCCTTGTCGTATTCGGCGTCGACCAGGTCGCGGATCTTCAGCAGCCGCGGGTCGTCCTTGGGCACGTTCAGGTCGAAGTGCGCGTCGATCCAGTGCTTGATGCCCGCGGCACCGGACTTGTCGGTAATCGCCACCATCGTCGGCCGTTTCAGCAGGGCGCTGGTGTCGAACGCGGAGTAGATCTCCTCGCTCTTGAGCAGCCCGTCGGCGTGGATTCCGGCGCGGGTGGTGTTGAAGTCACGCCCGATCAGCGGGAAGTTGGTCGGAATGTCATGGCCGATTTCCCGGGCGAAATATTCCGCAATCTCGGTGATGACCGGATAGTTGACCTGGTCGTTCTGCCCACGGAGTTGGGCGGCCTCGATGACCATCGCTTCCAGCGGGCTGTTGCCTGTCCGCTCGCCGATGCCCAGAAGCGACGAGTTGCAGCTGGCGCAACCGTACAGCCAGGCGGTGGCCGGGTTGATCAGCACCTTGTGGAAGTCATTGTGGCCGTGCCATTCCAGCAGGCGGCTGGGCACACCGGCTTCGTGGACGAGCCCGTAGACGAGCTTCGGTACCGACCTCGGAAGGGCGGCGTTGGCCCACGGCACACCGTAGCCCATCGTGTCGCACAGGCGGATCTTGACGTCCATGTTGTACTCATCGCGGAGCTTCATCAGCTCGATGGCGAAGGGGACGACGAATCCGTAGAAGTCCGCCCGGGTGATGTCCTCGAAATGGCAGCGGGGGATGATGCCTTCATCCAGGGCCGCCTTGGCCACGTCCAGGTACATGTCCAGTGCCTGCCGGCGCGTCTTCTTGAGCTTCAGGAAGATGTGGTAGTCCGAGCAACTGGTCAGAATGCCCGTCTCGCTCATCTTCATGTCTTTGACGAGCTTGAAGTCGTTTTTGACCGCACGGATCCACGAGGTGACCTGCGGGAACTCCGCACCGACCTCGCGGCATTTCTCGACCGCTTCACGGTCCTTGGGCGAGTACAGGAAAAACTCGCTCTGGCGAATCAGCCCGGAGCCGTTGTCGAGCTTGGCCATCAGCTTGTAGATGTCGACGATCTGCTGGACGGAATAGGGCGGCCTGGCCTGCTGTCCGTCGCGGAAGGTGGTGTCGGTGATGAAAATCTCCGGCGCCGGTTCCATCGGCACCGATTCTTCTTCGAAAATCACCTTCGGCAGTTCCGTGTACGGAAACTGGTCCCGGAAGAGGTTCGGCTCTTCCACGTCGTGCAGTTCGTAATTTGTGTTCACTTCTGTCAAGAGAGTCTCCCTATCTGACGCTATATTTCACAAAGCTGCGATCGTGGGCCCGAGATGAATCGAGCGACCGGGGCCCGCACCAACTCCGCTTTCAGAGAGCGGGGGTGTACCGCACAGCATACAGTATGCCGTCTACCCGCACATCATAGCCGCAACCGCACCTTTTTTTCAATGGTAGCTCCCGGTTTGGCTGCTTATACTTCGCCCTTTCATATTAGCAGCTCTCCCGGCCGAGGGGCTGTTCAGAGCGTAAAAGCTTTATCATAAGCTAGTTATGCCAGATGCCCTGACGTCTATCGGCCGTCGGAACCGGACGGCACTCGCCGCCTTCCCGGTCGGCCGAATCGCCGGCCGAGCGGACTGAGGGCGATCGGCCGGGGCGAGCCGGAGGGGCCATTGCGGGCGCGTCGGGTCAATCTTTCGCCTTGGCGGTGTCCTGTTCGTTGAGGTTCCGGACGGTCCTGGGCAGGTCCTTGACTTGGAGTTGCCGGATACGCTCCTTCCGGTCAGGCCAATCGGCCTTTTTCCCGGTGTCGCGGTTGTACGGGTCCAGCCCGATGAGGATCTCGGAGGTCTCCATCGGCTTGCCGCCCGGGCTGAACAGGCTCATCGCCCAGGCACTGTTGTCGCGGGTGACGTCTACCGTATAGGGCCTGGCGCCCTTGGACTTGTGTGTGAACGTCAGGTCGTAGTCTCCGTCGACTTCACCACCGGCCAGCCCGTCCCGTCCGTCGCGCTCGATCTTGACCGTCCAGCCGCCTTTCCCGTCGATGTCGAACTGGATTATCGGTTTCGTGACGCCCGGTCGGAGGGCGTTCTCGCCGCGGAAATGCTCGGCCAGGTTCAGCAGGACGTTCTTGTGCAGGTTCTTCTCGTCCTTGAACCATTCGTAGTGAATCATCTTGCCCTTGGGGAACTGGACGACGCAGATCGGCTGAATGCTTGTGATCGTGTTGACGTTGTAGCGTTTCTGATCGAGGCGGTCCTTGTTCCGCGGGTCCGGACGCACGGGGATGAACAGACAGACGCGGTCTCCGGCGGAGAGGTGGGCCAGATCGGCATTGTCCGCGTGCTGGAAGGGCGGTTGCTTGGAATTCTGAACGTATCCGACGATGATCTTGCTGTTGTGAGCGCCGCTGGTATTCAGGATGAAATGCGACGGCTGGATGCGGTAGGCCAGTTCGGAACGGCGGCTGACGAAGTTGTTCCTGCCGTGCAGGATCTCCGTGAGCCCCTTCCTGCGGGGCAGGCGAGCGAACTGGTGACACCAGAGATACCTGCCGTCGTACCTGGCTCTACCCTCGGCATCGGCGAAACGCGCGTCTTCGCCCAGATCCAGCGCCCGCGACCAGACGAACGGGCCGAGGATGCCTGTCCGCCCCTCAGACCAGTCCGGCAGCATCTTCGGCGCTTCCCGTGTAACCTCCTGTTTGGATGCCTTCGCGCTGCCGTTTTCAGGGGCTTGTTCGCCCTTTGCCAGCGTGACGGCGACGGCAGAAACCGCTATCATGGACAGCAATCCCAGAACCCCGGCGACTCTTCGTTGTTTCATGGTACAAGCTCCTGATTTCAGGTCTCTTGGCGGCTCGGAGGACCGGCCGCCGAATTTTGCGACAGTATAAGGTGTTGAGAATGAAAATGCGGCAATCTTCCGTTCTTGTCGGTCTGCTTGCGATTCTGATGCTTCTGGCGGGTGCCTGTTCGGCACCGGCTGACTCTGAAACAGATAAAGTCGCGGTCCGTACCGAGGAAATGACGCTCCCATGGTATACGAGCGAGCCGATCCACAAGAAGCGGCCCCGGGCGAACGGAGCGATCTGGCCGCAGAATGATACGAAAAAGCGGGACGGGAAGAAAGCCTTTCAACAGGTGATCCTGGAGAACGAATACCTGCGGGTCGAGGTGCTTCCGGAGGTCGGGGGCGCGATTGGCGGGGCTGTCTACAAGCCGACGCAGGAAGATATTTTCTTCCGGGAGGGCAAGGCCAAGAACTGGCTGCCGTTCTGGGAGTCGGGCGTGAAGGCCTGCTTCCCGTGGCGGGAACATTGCATTGCCACCACCGGCCAGCCGGTCGGTCATCGCACGGTCCGCGGTGAGGACGGAAGCGTCACGCTGTCGATGTGGATGGAATTCAGTCGTCACGACGAGCCGTGGCAGGGAGCGATGTTCGGGCGGTTTACCAACCTGTTGCTCTCCCAGCATGTAACCCTGCGGCCGGGCGAATCGAAGTTCACGGTCACGTACCGGATCACGAACCCCTCGCCGTATCGGCAGGGGCTGAGGCTGTGGACGGATGCGTTCATGCCGCGCACCCACACCCAGACCGGGGCGATCCAGGGCGACAGGAAACCTGCCGACACCACGCTTACCGAGTGGATCTTCCCAGCCGGGCATGTCAGCGGTCACCGGGCACAGAATATCCGGCCGTACACCGAAGAAGACAACCTGATCCGGAAACACACCGCAGAGCACAACTCGCTGTTCGCTCTGGACATACGCCACGGTTTCGCGGGGCTGTGGTATCCGCAGGTCGGCGTGAACCGCCTGCGGGTGTGGGACCCGTCCAAGGCGCAGGCAGCGAAGCAGTACTACCGCGGGGAAGGCCGGTACCGCCCCGATACGTTCAGCACCCACATGTACAACTTCTGCGAATTGTGGGGCGGAATCGACAACGTCATGGAGGGGGTGGAAAACTGGATCGGCCCCGGCGAAACTTACCAGTTCAGCCACAGCTATGCGATGGTCCGGGGGATCGGGAAGGTCGACTACGCCAACCGGCAGTTGGCGGTGAACGTGGAATTGGATGGGGACGATCCCGTCGTCGAGGTCGTTCCGTTTGAGCCGACCGATACGCTGACGGTCAAACTGAACGGCAAGCAGATCGGCAGGCTTACAGATGCGGGCCCGACCCGGCCGGGACGCGTGAAACCCACCGGCCCGGTGCAATCGGCGATGCTGGAGATCAGCGACGGGAACGGGGCGATCCTGCTGAAGCAGGTTTTCCCGCTGGAGATTCCGACCGATCGCTCGCGTCACGAGGAGATCAAGGCGGCGTCGGATCTCGGTTCGGCGGCAGGGTCGGAGAAAATCGGCGACCAGATGGACTACGGAAGGACGCTGGAAACCGCTCTGCGGAAGTACGGCGGAGGCTCACTCGGTCGCGGCCGCATCCTCTATCGCAAGGGGCGCCTGGACGCCGCCATCAAAACGCTGCGGGCGTTCATCCAGAAGGAACCTGCCGACGGAGAGGGGCGGCACCTGCTGGGCATGGCGATGCTGGAAAGCGGAAAGCCTGCCGAAGCCCGGAAGTACCTGCAGCAGGCGGTTGAGGCCAAGGAAGCCTATCCGCCGGCACTGTACTACCTGGCCGTGCTGGACCTTGCCGCCGGAGATGAAACGCAGGCCGGAAAGAAACTGGAAAGCTTGACTCGGGAGCGGCCGGGGCACTGGGAAGCCAAATTGCTCCGGACATGGTTGATCACCCGCAGCAATGCCCGCCAGGCCCTGGAGCAGGCGCAGACGCTGGCGGCCGAAGACCCCTCCGATCCGCGAGCGCTGCGGGTGCTGCTAGAGGCGGCTGAGCGGGCGGGAGATTCCGAGCGAGCCAAACTCGCCAGAGAAGCCCTCGCGGAAATACTGAAAGAGCCCGGAGCCGCCCGTCGCGTCGAGGAGTTCCTGGCGGCCACGCAGGGGCGGTTCGTTCACCCCAACCGGCTGAAGGAGTTCCAGTGATCCGTCGGCGGATGCGGGCGACTCACTCCGGAGCGATACGCACAATCCTGCCGTCGACCCGGAGCCTGCCGTCCATGTAGAGCTGGATCGCTTCGGGGTAGGCGATGCACTCCTGCTCGAACACGCGGTCGGCAACGTCGTCCGGTGAGTCGGTGTCGTAGACGGGTACGGTCCGCTGAGCGATGATCGGGCCGGCGTCGTACTCGTTCGTGACGAAGTGGACCGTGCAGCCGCTGACCTTGCAGCCGTGAGCGACGACGGCTTCGTGCACGTGGTGCCCGTACATGCCTTTGCCTCCGAAAGCAGGCAGCAGGGCCGGGTGGATGTTCATGACCTTGCCCTGGTATCGCGGTGGGATTTTCCAGAGAGACAGGAAGCCTGCCAGGATGACCAGGTCGACGTCAAAGGTCTCCAGCGTGCGGGTGATCTCGGCGGAGTAGCCGTCCGGGTCCTTGTTTTCGCGGTACATCTTGTACGGCACGACGTGCGTTTCGAGCCCGGCGTCCGCTGCCCGATCAATGCCTTTGCAGGGGCGCGAGCCGATAACCACGGCCACCTCGATATCGAGCCGACCGGCTTTCTTTCTGTCCAGCAGGTTCAGAAGGGTTGTCCCACCGCCCGACAGCAGCACGCCCAGACGCAACGGTTTTCTGTCGCTGTTGTTGTCGCTCATGGGCGTGATTAGACCCCAAAGAGCCCGCTACGTCAACGCTGCGGATGCCCCGGGTGCGGTTGGGGAGGATACTGCCCGGGCGGACCTTTCCGCGGATTGCGCCGTGAACAGAGAGACAAAGACGGGATTCCTCGACGTACGTTCTGATTTCGGATTTCGAGATTCGTATTTCGTGCTTCTCCCCGGGTGGTTAGAATCTCTGGTGAAAGGAGCACACCATGGGGATTCTGAACGAACAGTCGTTGGCGGAGACCGTTGAGGCGGCCGACCATGCGATTCTGATGGGAGAGAAGATCTCGCAGCGCCAGCGGCCTGCACAGCACAGCAACCTTATCTGCTAAACACGTACGAAGTCCGGTGGTGATGCCCCGGTTCGCGCGGTGTTGTCTTTCGGGCCCGCGTTCAATGGACTGTATCACCCGCGCGACTTCCGTCGCGGGGCTCAACCGGCCGGGCGGCAAGCGCCCAGACCGGCGCCGGCCCACGCCGTAAATCTGCCATGCCCAAATCCTGAATGACAAAATCCGCGACGGTCCGCCCCCTCGATCGCCAAATCACCCAATCACCAATTCACCCAATCTCAAGCCACCCCGAACGGTTCGTCGATGTCGATGCTTTCCCCGCGGCGGCGTGTGAGCAGGTCGATGGTTTTCCACTTGCCGGTCTCGAACCGCCAGGCCATCGCCGCTCCGAGCACCGCCACGTAGATGCTCCCGGCCAGCCAGGGCCCGAGGCTCTTGAGTTCCGGCAGCAGCCACACCGTCAGCACGCCTCCGCCGATGACGATCGTCCAGGTCAGCACCAGGGTCGCCCCCATCGGCCAGATTGTGTCGCCCGCCCCTCGCAGGGCGCCGATGTAGACGATCGCCACCCCGTTGAGCATCTGGAACAGGGCAGCCAGAAGCAGAATCGTCGTGGCGATGTCGACGACTTTCCGCGGGTCTACCGTCGAGCCTTCCTCCATCGGAACGTACGTCACAAACAACTCCGACATCGGATAGCGGAAC
>JBKHHU010000248.1:0-4441 GCA_046539045.1 Phycisphaerae bacterium | reverse complement strand
CAGGATTGTTCATGGGTGGGTGGGTTGGGGAAGCCTCTTTGGATCGTGTGGTGCTCTCAGGGGGTGGGTGGGATCGATGGTCTCTTGGATCCATCGATGAAATGCCTTTCTTATCCGGCGGCGGAAGGTCTGTAATCTCTTCCGGCATCGATTTCGCGGCTGTATTCGATGCGGAATCGCCGGAATCTCCGGGCACCGATCGGGCCGCGCGATCATCCCCGACCAGACCCTCCTGGATGCCGCACAGCGGCGCCTGGATCAGGAACGGTTCGGGATGCTCGTCGGCCAACCGGACCACAGCCGACCCGATCGGCAGCGTGCTGAGGGCCTGTCGCTGCTCGTCGGCCAGGTTCATCGCCGACGCCATCGCCTGCACGTCGCCCTTGAGCTTCTGGCTGAGGGCCACCGTCGCGTAGGAATTGGCGAAGGCCACCTTGCTGAGCATGGAGGCGGACTGGTCCACGAACACGTATCCCAGCCCGTATTGGCGGATCATCCGGATGGAGTTCTCAAGGACCGACTCCCGGCCCCCCGGCTGTCGTCCCAGCAGCAGGTTGTGAGCTTCCTCCAGAATGATGACATTCGCCAGTTGGTCTCTCGGCCCTTCTGCCAATCGCTGGCGATACAGGTAGAGCGTTAATGCCTCCGAGAACAGCACGCGATCAGAATTGCTGGAGAGCCCGTCCATCTCCAGCACGACGTTGTGGTTCAGTAGTCCCCGGACGTCCCGGTTGTCCTGGCAGTTCAGCACCGCACCGAACTCCCCATACGTCATGGCCACCAGAATCCGCTCGGCCGAGGCCTTCCACATGGCTGCCCGACCGGTCAGTTTCGTCTCTCGCAGCCAGGCCAGAAGGTCGGCCACAACCGGCCAGCGGCTGACGAGCCCCTCGTGGGCCCCGCACTCGTGGTAGAGGTGATCCAGCCCGCTGACCAACAGGCTGATGACGCCCTCGCCGCCGAAGTAGGCCGAGGCGATTACGTCGACAATGAGCTTACCCCAGTGCCCGGCCTCGATCCCCGGAGGCGGAATGAACGGGTTGAACCGAAACGGCGAGATCTCCCTGCCGATGGTATACACGCGAAGGTCCTCTCGGACCTGCAACAGATCCCGATACCCGCGCTTCCAGTCCATCGCCAGCACATGGATCCCCCGGGCCATCAGGCCCCGCATCAGAAGAAAAGTCAGATTCGTCTTGCCCGAGCCGCTCCTCCCGCAGATCAGCATGTGCTCCTTGAGACGGTCGGCCCGCAGCGAAAAAGGGAAGAGCTCCTTGCCGGCATACGTGACCTGGCCCAGCGTCACATCCCCGCGGCCGGCGAGTTCCCTGGGTGGCGGCGGAAACGGCGAACGATCCGGCTGGTACCCCTGGTCCAGGTGCCGGACGGCCAGCAGCTCCAGGGCCTGCACGAGACTCGCCTTCGCTTTCGGGTCGCTCTCGGATATGTAGGCCGCCCAGATGCGGTCCACCTTCCTGCCGACCACGGGTTTGAGCCGACGACAGAGCTCGGCTGCTCGGTTGATCGTCAGAGGGCATCGCCCCCGTCGCCCATGATCCGCGCCCGGCGGTAAGCTCCCAGGTATTCCTGGGCGGATTCCGGAATCGCCTGCCGCAGCCGTGAGACGTCCCGCCACAGCGACAGCCTCTCCTCCCGCTTCTGCTGCTCCAGCCGGTCGACGGCCTCCCGGACGTCGGGGTCATCTTCCTCGGGAATCCAGAATGGCGGTTGGCGCCAACTGGTCGCTGCATTGACCATTCGCAGCCGTGATTGCTCGATCTCGTCGAGGTGCCTGGCGTAAATCTCGTAACGCCTCCGCACCTGCCCGATGGCGTCGTCGAGGCTCAGGAAACTCGTCAACCTCCGGTCGGTCGCAAGCGCCAGGATCGGGTCGGCTCCCGGCACGGCCAGTCTTCCCGCCGTGACGATTCCGTCGATGCTATCACAGGCTGACGGTACGCCCTCAAAGGCCGCTGGCAGAGAAGATGGATAGGATTGGCAGATGGCCGTATTCCCGTACATGCGGGAGTCGTATGGCTGGTACCGGGCCGGATCTCGCTCCGGCGACGGCTGTTGGAATCGCTCGCGGGTCATGTCGAAATACCTCCGGGTTGTCCCCACGGGCGAGTAGTGAGAGCTGCCTTAAAAAGGTTTCGGTTCCGGTTTGTGGCCGTCAAAGGGGCAAGGAATCATTTCCGGAGCGATTGAATCGTTTCCGAATCGGAAATCATTGTGTCGTGCCTGTTTACGTTCCCAAACATGATTCATTTCCACTACGTAGATATTAGGGAATGAAAGGGATAAACGATTGAAAGCAATCGGGAAGAGGGTTCCTCACGGGGTTCGTCAGGTGTGGGTATCGGCTGGTGAGGCGATGGAGTAGGAACCGGTTCAATGGATATGAACCGTTGGTCTGTGCAGCCGGGGGCTGCATACCGGGGCGCGGTGTTCTTCGCTTGCGCGAAGTTCCGGGTCGTGGGTGGTGGGTCGGAGCCTTTATCGAAGGGTCCGCTCGCTCCCATCGCAGACCCTCTATCGTAAAGGTTCGGGCCCGGCGTTGCGGTCCGTGGTACTCGAGGTGGTGGTATCCGGCGGGCGTGTTCTGGTGCCTGGTCGGTTCGCTTCAGAGATGGAGCGAACCGCCTGAGAAGGGCGGTGTAGCCGGAGGTCATGTAGATGAATCAGGAGAAAAAGGAAAAGTCAGTGTGCGCAAACCATGGGATGCGGGTGTGCGTCCCGAGCAGCCAGATGCGGCTGTCGAGAGTCATGTGGAAGGCGGATGAGTTCATCCGTAAGGCAATCGGTGATACCTCGGCATTGGCCATTTACGAGCGAGCGTACCCATGGATGGCCGTCTCGCAGTATGGTTGGATGTCCAGTGCGTGCCTGAAGTGCATCTGGGGAGATGATCCCGTAAACGTTGAGCGATGGAATTCCGTCGATGTGGCTCGGTTGATGCGTGAATTGGAAGCAGTTGGCCTGCGAGGGTTCGTGGCCGAGCTCCAGCGTGTGATGCATCGGCGAATCATGCTCTTCGAGGGGATGTATTGGTGGCGGTTGGCGTCATGGCGGTGACGCCGCCGTGGCACCTGAGGTGCGGGCTCAGCCTATCCTCAAGGGCTTCGCAATACCGCCCGCCTGTCGCGGACGGGAAAGATGCCTCCGAGGCGGAGCTGATGCTCTGCGGCCCTTCAGGCCGGCAGCCGCCTCCTCGAATGCATTGCAGCGGGCCGAAAGGTTTATCGAGGGGTCCGCTCGGACGCAGACCCCCCATCGTAAACCGTTCGGCCGTTGGCCTGGGGGTAAGATGGTGGCTGACGGTCATGCCTCTCAGTCTCTCGGTTCTTCTCTTCTCTGCCTCCGCCGGGGCGGTCCGCAATAACATGGGCGAACCGCCGTCGAGCTGGTCGCCGGAGGTAAGAAACATGAAAACAAACGAGAACAACTTCGAAGAAGACATCGCAGTCGACGAGTACATCGACCTCAACGAGATCGATCGCCTGGGCCGCCTGAGGATCTGGCGACCTCTCAGGGATCTGCCGGCCGATGGCGACGACTTCGAGCCTCGCGGGGTGAACACCCGATGGGACTGGGTCAGGGCCTGAGGCCCTCACCCCCTTGGGGCTGAAGTCATGCTACGAATCGAATTCTGGCGGGTGGGCCGGTCCTCCCCTTCGGCCGAGTCCCGACTCCACCTGCCGCGCGGTGCTCCGCTCAGCCCATTCTCACGGGCTTCGCAATACCGCCCGCCCGTCGCGGACGGGACAATTGCCTCCGAGGCGGAGCTGATGCTCTTCCGTCCTGCGGACCGGCAGCCGCCTCCTCGAATGCATTGCAGCGGGCCGAAAGGTTTATCGAGGGGTCCGCTCGGACGCAGACCCCCCATCGTAAACCGTTCGGCCGTTGGGCAGGCTCCCCGTCTTCAGACGGTCAACCGGACCGCTACCACTCAGCCCAAGTCGCCCTGCCCGCTTCGATCACACCGGTCTCCGACTCCAAGGCCTACCGACCGATCTACCTGGGCTTGTCTGCCCTCACCTCGGCCGCACACTTGCCGGGCGGATGCCTCTTTCAAGAGCCCTGAAAAGAGGCACACCCGTCATGCGGTGTGCTTCGAGGTGAAAACAATGAATCAGAACAAACCCTTGCACAAGATCAGCGCCGGTCAGGTGGCCGCTGCGGTCTGGGAGAACCACATCGAGATCAACGGCCAGCCGAGACGCCTGCTCAAGGCTTCGGTATCCCGTCGCTACAAGGACGCCGAGGGCCAGTGGAAAACCTCCACGAGCTTCTCCCGCAACGAGATCCCCCTGGCGATCCACTGCCTGCACGAGGCCTTCGAATTCATCCTCCAGCAGGACCGGGCCGACCGGGCCGACGCGGGCAGCGAGGGGTGACTCCCTTCGTTCCTTCCCCGGCCGATCCACCGCGACGGATCCCC
>JBKHHU010000059.1:0-16522 GCA_046539045.1 Phycisphaerae bacterium | reverse complement strand
TTCAGGGCGTTTTTTTTCATGCGCCAAAGGGTTGCCCGAACCCAAAGCGGGGATTTGGTCTGAACCCGTTCCTGTACTCGCCTACTGCTCGGCCGACCGGACGAGCAGGAAGCCGTCTCTGAGGTCACCCGGCACACGGTTGAGTGCGGCCCGGGCCGATTCGATGCTGTCGTGCAGCGAGAACAAGGCACTGCCGCTACCGGTCATGCGAAGATCGGGCAGCACCCGCTGGAGATCATCGAATCGCCTGCCCAGTTCCGGATTCACCGATCGGGCAGCCGACTCCAGATGGTTCACCAGTCGATGGCGCCATGTGCTCGGGGGCGAGATCCCCAGCAGGTCGGCGGGCAGTTGTCTTTCCGGTTGCGGCGGGGCCGCGTCAAAGGCGCGGTAGACATCGCCGGTTCCGCAGAACAGGTCGGGCAGGTACAACAACGCGAAAAAGGCGTGCACCTGCACCGGCTCAAGGATCTCTCCCCTGCCGGTCATGCGGACCGCTCCTTCTGCAAGGAACAGCGGCACGTCGCTGCCCAGGCTCGCCGCTGCTTCGAACAGTTCGGCGTCGGACACCTCCATCTGCAGCAGTTGCCGCACTCCGACCATGACGGCCGCTGCATCGGAGGATCCTCCGCCCAGTCCTTTGCCCGGGGGGATGCGCTTGGTCAACCGGATATCCAGCCCAAATCGTTTCGTCGCTGACGCTTGCATCAACCGAGCCGCACGAACGGCCAGGTTGTCATCGTCCGGCCCGCAATCCTGACCTTCGCAGATCAGGCGGATCTCTTCTCCATCACGAAGCCGCAACTCAAGCCGATCGTACAACGTGATCTTGCTGACATACGAATCCAGCGGATGGTACCCGTCGGACCGGAGCGGCCAGACCAGCAGGTTCAGGTTGATCTTGGCCGGGGCGTTGACGCAAAGGCCGCCGGGGCAGGATGCCACCACACGGCCCAGCAGGCGTGTCTGTTCAGGGCAGTTGCGGTCTGCAGGCAAAACGGTATCTCCAGTTTGACGGTTCGGCCGTCATCCTACACAGCGTGCGTCAATTTTGCCACCGCTGCTTGGGCGCGGAGATTCTCCGCTCTGGCCTGCATCGCTTTGCCGGTCAAATGCGGTTGGATTACTGCTTCGAAACCTTGCCCGACCTGTCATCGCCTTTGCTCGTCTGCGGTTCGAACAAGGGCAGGCCTTCCCGCACACGCTGGGCGTACCGCATCACGTTGTGCTGCTTGGCTCGCAGGATCTCCTCCCGCACATCCTCGCTTCTTCTGTACATCCCGGGCCGATAGCCACGCATATCGGGCCTCCCGATGTGATCAACCGAATCCGTCCGGATTCGTTTTTTCGCGTGACATCCCTGTCTGTAGAAATGGAGCCCTTCTTCCTCCGGGCTTCAGGCATTGTCCGGTGCAACCGTCTGCCGTGCAAGGGGAATTTCCATCTTAAAATAAGGCATCTCCCGGTCGGTCGGAAGATCCCTCACACCGATCAGTCCTTCCGGCGCGGCTGTACTACGTTCATCCCCACTTCAGCGGCAAGGTCCAGGAACTCGTTCTTCTCCAGATCTCCCAGTTGCTTGCCTTTGTGCTCCAGCTTCTCGTTGAATTTAATGCACTGTTCCTGCATGGATTCGTGCGTCTCAGCCGAGCCACCGACCAGGTGGAAATTCTCTCCCTGGGTGATGCGCGTCTGCCCGTCCTGGTTGTCCAATCCGAGCCCGAGCAGTTTTGGATCGCGTCGTTCCTGAACCACGATTGGGTACTCCTCATGCAGAACTAATCCTCTGTTGCATTCTATCGAAGATCGGACACGGCTCAAGTCCCAGCCGGAGCCCTGCGGCTCTCGCCGCTGCCTGTCGACGCCGACAGCCGGATTGCGCACAGGCGAACCTTGACAGCACACCAGAAACGTCTAAGGTTTACCGGTTACGTTTTCGGAGCACTCGAATCAGAGGCATGAGGATGGACAGCAACAATATTACGATCATTGGTCTGCAGTGGGGAGACGAAGGTAAAGGCAAGCTGGTGGATGCCCTGTCTCCGTCGTGCAAATACGTCGTCCGGTTCTGCGGTGGCGCCAACGCCGGTCACACCGTCATCGTGGGCGATCAGAAGTTCGCTTTGCACCTGATCCCCTCCGGTATCCTCCGTGATGATATCGTCAACGTCGTGGGCAATGGTGTTGTGTTCGATCCCACCACTGCGATGGAAGAGATCAACGGACTGGTTTCCCGCGACGTCAAGATCGGCCCGGAGAAGCTGCTGATCAGTCACTGCGCCCATGTGGTCATGCCGTGGCACAAGCTGGAAGACCGTCTCAGCGAGGAGAGCCTTGGCGGAAAGAAAATCGGCACCACGGCCCGGGGCATCGGCCCCTGCTACGCCGACAAGGCCCGCCGCTCGACCGCCATCCGTGTCGGCGACCTGATCGACCCGGAAGTTCTTCGGCATAAGATCGACCGAATTGTCGGGATCAAGAACAAGACGTTCGCCGCCCTCTACAATGCCGAACCCATGAACGCCGACGAGATCTACAGCGAGTATATGGCGCTGGGCAAAACGCTTAAGCCGCACGTCTGCAACACCGGAAGCGTGCTGCGAAAGGCTACGCAGCGAGGCGACGGGCTCCTGTTCGAGGGCGGCCAGGGAAGTATGTTGGACATCGATCACGGCACGTTCCCGTTCGTCACAAGCAGTCCGGTCACCGCCTGCGGTGTGCCGCAGGGTTCGGGCATTCCGCCCCGATCCATCGGACGAATCCTCGGGATCGTCAAAGCCTACACTACGCGAGTCGGCGCGGGGCCGTTCCCGAGCGAGCAGGACAACGAGATCGGCCAGCGGATCCGCGACCGCGGGAACGAATACGGTACCACCACCGGGCGACCGCGCCGTTGCGGATGGCTCGACGCCTTTGCCGTCAAGTACGCCATCGAACTGTCCGGCGTGGACGAGATCGCCCTGACGCTCTTCGACGTGCTGAGCGGGTTCGATACCGTCAAGATCTGCACCGGCTATCGCAAGGACGGAGAAGAACTGGAGTACTTCGAGCCCGACGCGATGAGCGACGTGGAGTGCATCTATGAAGAGGTGCCCGGCTGGGGCGAAGAGATTACCGACTGCAAGAGCTACGACGACCTTCCGGAATCGGCCAGGAAATACGTCGACCGTCTCGAAGAGTACTTCGGCATCCCGATCGGGTACATCAGCGTTGGACCGGAACGCACACAGACCATCCCCCATCACACGAAGATCTCAGGGCTCGGCCAATGAGTGTCATCCCGCAAAGCGTGATCGCCAAGAACCGCGAGGAACTGGGGATTCCGGCAGAACGGATCCCGCGGAGCGTCGCGATCATTATGGACGGCAACGGGCGGTGGGCCAGGGAAAAGGACCTGCCGCGGACCGAAGGCCACTACGAAGGTGCGAAAGTAGTTCGCAAGGTGGTTACCGAAGCGGCACGCCTGGGTCTGGAAAGTCTTACGCTTTACAGCTTCTCCATCGAGAACTGGCGTCGGCCGGAGGATGAGGTCAACGCACTGATGCATCTGTACGCCGAGTACCTCATCGAAGAGCGTCCGATGCTGATGGATCACAACGTCCGCCTTCGTCACCTCGGCCGGCGCGAAGGGCTGCCCGACCGGGTGCTGAAGGAACTCGATGAGTCGGTGCGGGTCTCTTCGACCAACACGGGGATGTGGCTTTGCCTGGCACTGAATTACGGTTCACGAGCGGAAATCGTGGACGCGGTGCGCGCGATCGCCCGCAAGAGTGCCGAAGGAGATCTTCCCCCGCGTGATATCTCCAGCGAGACGATCGACGACCACCTCGACTCCGCGGGAATTCCCGACCCGGATCTGGTCATACGCACCTCGGGCGAGATGCGGCTGAGCAATTTCCTGCTGTGGCAGATCTCCTATTCCGAGTTCTACGTCACCGAGACCTACTGGCCGGATTTCGGACCGGAGGGGCTTCGCGACGCGATACGCGACTACGCAGGCAGGAACAGGCGGTTCGGCGGGCTCAACAAGTAGAGAGAAGGCAACCCATGGCGACCGGCGACATCCTCCCTTCCGAAAGCCGAGAGTTTACGGATCCGCAGACCGGCGTCAGGATCCGCCAACTGACCGACTACCGTGCCCACAACCACCACCTGTACTTCACGAACAACGGTTTCTGGGACGACGGCCGGCGGCTGATCGTCGCGTCGCACCGGAACAATGCCGAGAACTTCTATTCGGTCGAGCTGGATTCCGGCGAGATCACCCAGTTGACCGATTTCCCCTCCGACGCGCATCCGCGGCTGCAGCCGGCCTTCCTCAACCCGATCCGCGATGAGATCTACTTCATGAACGCCGCGGAGTTGATCGCCCTGGACCTGCGGAGCTGCCAACAGCGTGTGCTGTACCGGCGTCCTGATGAATACATGCGGGGCGCGCTGAGTTGCACCGCCGACGGTGCGATGGTCTGCCTCGGTATCAGCGAGGATCTGTCGGATCGGATCCGCATGGATCTCGGCCACGGGTATGTCGGATTCGCCGAGTACTCGGATGCTCGCCCGCACTCGCAGATTGTCGGAATTCCCGTGGACGGAGGCCCTTGCCGAATTCTTCACGAAGAGGATTTCTGGCTGACGCACATCAACACCTCCCCCGCCCTGCCGAACACACTGACCTTCTGCCACGAAGGACCGTGGAAGGACATCGACCAGCGAATGTGGGTACTGGATATCGCGTCAGGGGACGTTCACCCGCTGCGGCCCCAGAAGCCGAACGAGGCCATCGGACACGAGTACTGGTTCGCAGACGGTGAGCGCATCGGTTACCACGGAACAGTCGATGGCGTGGCCCGCTTCGGGTACATCCGCCCGGACAACAGCGACCATCACGAATGGGATTTTCCGCACGGAAGCTTCCACTTCCACAGCATGGACGAAACGCTGATCGTCGGCGACGGTCTCAAGCCGGACCCGCGGATGTTCCTGTGGAAACTGGAAGGCAATGCCTACGGTCCGACGCGCGTGCTGCTGCACCACCGCTGCAGCTTCCACGACCAGATTCTGCACGTGCATCCGCGAATGTTCGCCGGTAGCGACGGGAGCCGGCGTATCGTGTTCTCCGCGGATACAACCGGGTACGGAAACGTCTACATCGCGGACATCCCCGACGATGTCGACTCCCTGCCCCCGGCCGATAGCGAACAATAACAGAGGCCCCAGTGCTGCAGATCACACGCAACATCAGCATCCCGGACAGCGATTACCAGCTGGAGTTCTGCCGCGCCGGTGGACCGGGCGGGCAGAACGTCAACAAGGTCAACACAGCCGTCCAGTTGCGGTTCGACCTGAACGCCAGCAACGTCCTCCCGCCGGACGTGGAGAAGCGTCTGCGGACGATCGCGTCCAACCGGATCAACAACGAAGGGGAGTTGATCATCGACGCCCGGCGGTTCCGCTCGCAGCACCAGAACCGCGAGGACGCGCTGAAGCGTCTGAAGAAGCTGGTCAAGCGCGCAGCGAACCCGCCCAGAAAACGCCGCAAGACCAAACCCACCAAAGCCTCCAAACGCCGCCGACTCGAAAACAAGAAACACCGCAGCGAGAAGAAGAAACTCCGCAAACCACCCAAGATGTGGTAACGCTCGGAGTGGCGGGTTTGCATGACGCAAGTCCGCCCCCCGCCTGGTTGCCTACCGCATCCACCGGCCTTCCACGAACCGCCCTACCATCCGACGGCAAAGATCGCGCGTCAGGTCCTGCCGGTCACCGCTGATGTTGTGCAGCTCCTGCGGGTCTTCCTGCAGATCGTACAGCTCCAACCCCTGCTGGTAATTGTCGATGAGCTTGTACCGCTCGGTTCGGAGGCAGCGGCAGTTCCGCAACGCACTGACGGCATCGTCGCGGTGTGCGTCCTGCTCACCCCGCACCACCGGCCCGAACGAGCGGGCATCGATATCGTTCTGCGGCTCGAGCCCCGCCAGTTCACAGATCGTTGGATTGATGTCGATCAGCTCGACGATGGCATTGCTCTGACGGCCGCCCTTCATACCAGGGGCGGAAACAGCCAGAGGCACATGCATCGACGCTTCGTACATGACGCTCTTGGTGTACAGGCCGTGATCCCCGAGCATCTCGCCGTGGTCGCTCGAAAAAATGATCACCGTGTTGTCCAACTGCCCCTTCCGCTCCAGCGAGTCCAGGATCTTGCCCACCTGATCGTCAAGGCACTCGATTTCCGCACAGTACTGCTGCCGCGTCCGCCGGACTGTTCCCTGATCGAATTCCTTGTCCCGCGAACGGATCCATTCGGGTTTGCCCTCCATCTCATCGAGAATCGGTTCGGGCACGTCGGCGTTCCGGTACTTGTCGGCGTACTCGGTCGGCGGGTCGAACGGATCATGCGGACCGACGAAGCTCACAAACAGGTGCCACGGAAAGTCTGTGGGAATATCGTCGATCCACTCGGCCGCCCGGGTGCCGATATAGCAGTCTTCCCAGGCCTCGGTGGGCAGGACGCTGTCACGACAATCCCCCGCCCAGTTTCCCTGCCGTACCATGTAATCTTCATGGAACTCCTGCAGGAGGCCCTTCTCTTCCAGCCAGGCGTTATAGGGACCCAGGGGCGCCCCGGGCCTGCCGCGCCCGGCGTGCATTTTGCCTTCACACTCGACCGGATGAGTGAAACCCCAGGCATAGTTGATCGGCCGGTCGCCGCGGATTCCGTTGTACGGGTCGGGCTTGGCGAGGTCGAGCTTGCCGACACACCCGACGTAGTACCCGGCATCGCGAAGGCGCTGGTAATAGGTTCGCTGAGACAGCGGAAGGTAGCTGTGGTTGTCCAGCGAGCCCAGACGGCTTGGCTGCATCCCCGCCGCCAGCCCGATCCGGGCCGGGGCACAAACCGGGGAGTTGCTGAAGCAGTTCCGGAACACCACGCCGTTACGGGCGATCCGGTCGATATTCGGCGTATTGACGAAATCGGCCCCCATGCACCCAAGGTAGTCAAACCGGTGCTGGTCGTTCATGATGAACAGGATATTCGGGCGCTGCGGGTTGCTGTCGTCAAACATTCGGTCAATTCTCCTGAAAATCGGGGAAGGGCAAATCGTCTTCGTCTTCGTGCATCTCGATGAGTCGGTGATTGTAGGCAGCCAGAAGATCACGCCGTCGCAGCAGGCCGGAGCACCTGGCCGGTCTCCTGCTCCACGATGGGCAATTCTTCCATGTCCACCGCCACGAAACGGCCCATCGCCGTGCTCAGATCGGTATCGGGTCGCAACGGCCGAATCTCGTGATTGGCTACGTCACCGGCGATCGCGATACTGCCGAACTCCGATCCTGCCGAACTCTTTGAGTTTGTGTCTCAGCACCTGTTCCTCGCGGCTGGGGTTGAAGCGAGATCGCCAATTAGAACTGACTTACCGCGGAAAATCAATTTGTCGGAGGCGGAAAGGATCTTCGCGAGGCTCAGGGCAGTTCCGGCTGGAATTCAGGCCCGAAGCGGTATTTAATGGTGTCCATGGCCGGCAAAATGACAAAACGAATCGTGTTCGGATCCCTGCTGATAGCCGTTCTGGTGGGACTGTTCGTTCTGGATGGATGGTTGGACGCACATACTGCGTTGCCGCGGGGAATCCCCCTGACCGGGCTGGTGGTTCTCCTGGTGGCGGTGGGGTTTCTGGAGGTGAGTCGCCTGGCCGGGGCCGTGGGTCCCAAGCCTCTGGCGATCAGCGGGATTCTGGGCAGTTGTCTGCTGGCGACGGCCCCGTTCTGGTGGCAGTTGCTGAGCCCGGCTGCCGATGTACCGGGGGAGATGCTGATGCTGGCGGCGGGCGTTGTGGTGATGGCGGTGTTCCTGGAGCAGATGATCCGCTTTCGGACAGAGCGTGGAATTCCTCGCCTGGGCGCAACCTTCCTGGGCATTGCCTACCTTGCGGTCGGGGCAGGGCTGATCCTGCACATGCGTCTGGGCTTTGGTCTGCCGACAGTGGTTCTGTTCCTCGCGGCGGTCAAATTCACCGACATCGGGGCGTATTTCACGGGATCATTTCTCGGAAAGCACAAGATGATCCGCTGGCTGAGCCCGGGCAAGACCTGGGAGGGGCTGCTGGGAGGTCTGGTGACAGCGGGCGCCGCTTCGGCATTGGTGGCCTGGGTTTTCGCCGTCTTTGACCTGCCTACGGCCCTTTCGTGGGACGCAGCCATCGGATTCGGCGTGGTGGTGGGACTGTTCGGCCAGTTCGCCGATCTCTGCGAGAGCCTGCTGAAGCGTTCGGCAGATATCAAGGACTCCGGCGGGCTGGTTCCGGAATTCGGCGGCGTGCTGGACATGGTCGACTCGCCGCTACTATCGGTACCGATAGCGATGAGCCTGCTGTATCTGATGACATAAGTAAGCCCGCGCCTCAGCGGCAAAACAGCGGGGCCGGCGGCGCAAAACCGGAAATTGCTCACAGTTTCTTGCGGACATTTCGCTCATATTTTGCTATCATACCTCGACTCTGATGCAAGGAGCTGATATGAGCGAGTCACCCGACCGGTCTGGCCATCTGCCGCAACTGGTGGCTGTGGGGCATATTTTCTGCCCGCCCGGGCCCCAGGTTTCTCCTGATGGACATGAATTCCATGAATTGGTGCTGATCATCCAGGGGCAGTACCGGGTCAGGGACGCCGAGGGCGAGCATGTGCTTGAGCCGGGCGAACTGGTGTACTACCCGCCCGGAACTCCACACTTCCCGGGAATCGGCGAGTCGGAAGAACTGGAACTGTTCTTCGTCGACTGGCTGGAGAGCGAAGACCGCCCGCGACGGGAAAAGACGATCCGCGCCGTGGACCATCACGGCAGGATTCAGTCGCTGGTCAAGTGGATGGCAAACCTGGTCCCGCCGCCCAGCAAGCACCAGCAGCACGTGCTGAACTGTTTGCTCGAGGGGCTGCTGTTCGAATTCGACGAGGTCTGCTCCAACTCGGATCACGAACTGGTCGACCGCCTGCGGGCCTACATGCACGCTAGAATGGCGAACCCGATTTCGCTGGATGACCTGGCTCGCGTGGCGCGGATGAGCAAGTATCATTTCTGTCGCGTCTTCGGGGAGGCAGCGGGCGTCCCGCCCATGCGTTTCCTGCGGAACATGCGGGTCGAAAAGGCCCGGGTGATGCTGCTGACCACCTCTCTGCCTCACAAGGCCATCGCCGAGAAGGTCGGCCTGCGGAACGAAGCGAATCTCTACCGGGTTTTCCGCGAGGTAACCGGCATGAGCCCCAGCGATCTCCGCAAGGGAGCGATCATAGAAAAACTGCCGCACTAGCTTCGCCAAAGCAAAGCCTGCAACAGGTCCCGACCGCAGATCATCCCGCGGCCGGGACCTGTCTTTTTACCTGTTTAGCAGTGATGCAGGAGATGCAGGGGATGCGTGAGAAAGGTCGCCCCAGATGAACTCGGGTTCTCCGGCGCGAGCCTTTGCGTTGTACAGGCCAACGGCCTGGCATAACTGAAGCGAAGGGCAGAGCGGCCTCGCCGCAGGCGAGGCCGCGTCGCCCTGGTGTGAGGATGGTCTTATTCTCTTGTTGTTCTGTCCTTCTGCCATAGATGGGTGCGCCAGTGTCAGCCGAGCCCCGAAACGCTCTATAGCAGGCCTTCAGCCTGCGAGGAGAAGCACATTCTGTGCGCGGTTCGCTCCTGCTTACCAGGGTCAATCGCGAAACGGCTGCGACTGACCCTTCGCTTTAGATATTCCAGCCTTTCAGGCTGACCAGCAACAACTCGGGGGCTGAAGGAATCGTCAAGCACCCTCGCAAGCTCAGGCTAAACACGTCCATCCTATCAGCCCACCACCTCACGCCAATCGCACCACGATCTGACGGAACTGCTGCTCCCGAACCTGTTCAGCCAGCGTGCCCCTGACCACGGGTCCGTCAACGCTTTCCGCGCTGCCGTCGGCACGGATGAACTCATACCCCTGCACCGTTACGGCGTCCGGGCCGAAGGTGGCATGGCGCGACGGATTCACGTACGTCACCAGAGTACTGCCGAAGAGCATGGCGCTGCAGGAATCCGCCGGCAGGTCGTACTGACGGGGCCGGCCGTCCCTATCGACCACCTCCCGCTGTGTCGGTTCGGCTGTGAAGAACCAGTCCGGGATGGCCGGCGAGAGTCCGAAGCAGAGGTCGCCGTTTTCCATCCGGAACGGCCGCTGGCCGAAGAGAACCCACAGGAACATGTTCAGCACTTCGGAGGTGGTCCCGCTGGATCGCGGAAGAGCGCCCCTGCCATGGTAGTCCGGGCGAGGGTGCCGACTCGAATAGATGAACGACGTGTTCTCAAGCGGGCTCCTGCCGTAGATTTCCGGGTCCTGGAACGGCACACCACAGGCCCGGTAATCGCGGTAGAATTCCTCGAACAGCCCCGCCTTCACCTGCGAGAGCAGGTACTTGTGCTCCATGTGCATGAACACGTTCTCGTTCTCGAACCAGCCCGGTGCCCACGCCCAGATGCGTCCGGTCTCCGGGCTCTCGTCCTGTACGCTGTCGGCAAGGAGGTACATGTTGAGCTTCTCGTCATGCAGCGGGCTTCTGCGGATCGTCTCGTAGATCTCCCGCGCGCGAGAGGAATCGCTTTCGATCCGCATCGCGTGGGTCGGTGCCTCCAGGAACAGCGGGTAACGGTGGAGTCGGAACCGCGTCACCCGAACGCACGGGAACCCGCGCGGGGTGAGTTTGGGCCCCCGCCCGCCGGTGGCCTCATTGACTTCGGACAACTCCTCCCACTCCGCCGGCTCGTGGATCACGTAGGTCACCGGCAGACCGGTATCGGGATCGGTGGCCTGAGGCATGGACGATTCAATGCGTTTTTCTGCCGCATCGAGAAGTCGCCGCACGTCGCCGACCGTCAGTTCCTGGAACCGGCCGGAGAAGCCCATGCGGACCTTCCGGCGGTAGGCTTCCTTGGCTGTGTTGGCGGCATCCCAGTAGAGGTAATCGCGATCGCCGGTATCCGACGACAGGTACGCGTCCAGAGCGGCCCGGACCGTTGCTACCAGTTCCGCCACTTCGACCGGCACGGTCTGGGCGTGCTCATCGGTCAGGTCGAGACGCTTCAGACAGTCGCGCACCATCCGGATCGCCCGCAACAGGTGGAACGTCTCGGAGGTGCTGGCGCCGAACAGGCTCGGCAAGCCATTGATCGAATCATGCCAGCCCGGCCTGCCGCCGTCCATCTCCACTCCCACGCCGGAGGGCGATATGCTCGCCACCTTGTTGGCCAGCAGGCAGACGATCTTCTCCAGCAGATTCGTGCTGTACACCTCGCCCAGACCGTCCTCGGTCCGAACCTTGCGCGGCATGTCGGTGCGGGAGGCGATCAGCGCAGCCTTGCGGCCGTCTTCCTCAATCGACTCCACGTGCCGCACTTTTCCGTTGGAGTAGAGTACATACTTCTCGTCCCGCGGTTTGACGCGGATGTCCGGGTCCCAGTAGGTGAAGCTGCCGTCCTCGATCAGCAGGTCTCTCAGGCGGTCGGGATAGATGGACTGGAAGCTCTCGAGGAGGTCGAAATTGTAGTACCAGTGGTCGCACCAGTACCCGCTCTCGAACTCGGCCTCTTCGACCTTCTCGCACAATTGAAGTACCTGCTCCAGGAATTCCGGTGCGGGCACAGCCAGGGGAATCTGCGAGTCTTCGAGGAACTCGAACAGGCTGCCCGGTGTGAACGGCCGGGCCAGGAAGTCCACCACGTCGTCGCTCCGCTGCTCGACTGCATGGGGCACGATCTCGGCCAGTCGCCGGTGATCGACGATCCGGAAGCGTGCCCCTTTTACGAGCATCGGGTTGAATCCGTCCGGTTGGATGAGATTGAAGAACCATTTCAGGTTCTGGGCCCCGACATCCGGGTTGAACCACGCGTCGTTCCGACGGTTCTGATTCACATCGCGATAGGCCCCGTTGCCCTGCGAGAAATGCGTCGGTTCGAGGCGGAAGTTGTTGTAATCGCGTTCCAGGTCCCCGTGTCGGCGCGAGTACACGTGATACACGAAGTTCTTCTTCCCGGCAGGCAGGGTAACCGGAAGGCCACCGCGCAGGACGTTGTCCAGGAAGGTCTGCGGGATGTACTGATTGAGTTTCGCACTGCCGGTATGCACGAAGAACTGCTGGTGAATCCGCTGGACTTCCGAGGCGCTGAGGGCGGCCTGGTCCCGGAACCACCCGTCCCGACGGGCCTTGTCGGGCACGGCCACCGCCGCGTCGAGTCGCCGCGCAAATCCGTACAGCGACCGCAGCGTTCTGCTGCCGTCCGGTGCCAGTTCCCCCTGCCAGTGCAGCATCCCGCACGGCATGATGCAACTGGTGGCCTGGAACGCTCCGTCATCGAACTGCTCGCTGTCGAGGAACCCGTACGGTCGGATGAGGTCGACCTGATCACCGAAGATCGGCTCGGGATCCACAAACGCGGGCAGAAGCTGCTTGTCCTCCTCGTCGAACCCGAAGAAGAAGTTGCCCGCATGCAGGAATTCGGTTTCTGCGGTGTCGCTCGGCTGGGCCTTGAGGTTGAGGAACGGGAGACGGTTTTCGAGGTTCTGGATGTTCAGGTATCCCATGGTCACAAACGGCAGCCGCTTCAGCCATTCAGCCGTTTCACCGTACGGGACGATTTTCGCTGCGCCGTCGATTACGTCAATGGTTCCCCCGCTGCCGCTGAGATCGGAGATTGTCACCGATCGGCCGAGCGCGGCAAACGGTTCATTGGCCACGGTGAGGTAATCCACGTCGACCCGCACCTGAAGCGTGCTGTTGGTTTCCGAGAGGCGGATTCCACTGGCGGTCAGCTGCATTTCCTGCCAAACGTCGAAGTGCGGCTGAGAGGAGCGGAACGGCTCGTAGAACTTCGTCCGGCCGTCCCGCGTAAGCTTGATGAACGTGCGGAAACCTTCCAGGCCCACCTGCCGGTAGTGCAGCTCAGCCGATTTGAATTCCATGATCGCATGGTCTTTGTCGGTGGTCCCGAAGCATGCGACGGCCTGGCCGCGATTGACCAGGTAGAGCCACAGCGGCGTGCCCCAAAGGCCGGCGATTCCGGGCAGGAAGCTGCTGAACGGTTTGGACGCGTGGTAATCCCGCACCACGAACGTGCCGTCGTCTCTCAGCGTGTAGCGGGAGGAATGTTCCGATGTATCCATGACGAGTTCCTCTGTTTCTGAAGCCGAAGATTGGCCGGATGTGCCCACGGCCGGGCCTGAAAGCATCGGCCCTTCGGCCGGACAAGTCAAGGGCTCACCGGCTGTGGATCGATCCACCCCGCCTTTCGCCATCGAGAGTGCGGGAACCTTTTCTCCTGCCGATGGTCCAACCTGTCGGTACGGGCTTCTGCCGATTCGAACTCCGAATGCAGTGGAATTGACTGGGCGGGAGGACTATGCTAACGTCGAGATGATATTCATGCCGATACTGTATGGGCATTTAACCCAGTTGGAAGGAACCGGTTATGAAAGCCAGAACAATCAGCGTCCTGAGCCTGTTTCTACTGCCCGCATATCTCTGGGCACAGCCATCGGATGCGAATTTCGAGGAGTATAGCGGGCAGGTAACCGGCGATGACGTCCAAGTCCGCTCCGGGCCCGGTAAGGCGTTCCGGGCGTGCACGAAACTGAACAAGGGCGACAAGGTTACCGTCGTTGGTAAATACCGGGAATGGCTGAAGATAAAGCCGGTCGAAGGCACGTTCAGCGTGATCAGCAAGGATTACGTGGAACTGAACGCAGGCAAGGACGCCGGAGTTGTCACCGGCGACAATGTCTGGACCCGCGCCAGTGGCAAACTGCTCGACCTCCCGCAGGTCCGAATGTACGCTCTGCACGTCAAGCTCAAGAAAGGTGCCAAGGTCAAGGTGCTGGGTCAGGCGGGCGATTTCTACAAGATCGAGCCCAAACCTGGGGCCTTCTACTGGATCCACGGTGACTATGTAAACAAAGCCACCACCAAAACCAAACCGGCCGACACGGCCGACGACCGGACTGCCGACGACCGGACTGCCGACGTCCGTCCCACCACTCAACCGACCACTCAGCCGGTTGCCCGTGAGGACGATAAGGACGATGAGGACGATATCGTCACCACCACCCAGCCGGTCGAGAAACTCGATGCGGAAATCGCCGCTTTCCGTGCCGCGGAGAAAGAACTCAAAGACGAACTGAAGAAACCCGCCGCACAGCGAGACTACCGCAAGCTGCTGGAACGGTTCAAAGCCATCAAACTCGAGGAAGACAGCAGCCTAGAGAGGTATGTCAATGCGTACGTCCGGTATCTCCAGCGGGCCATGGCCCGGCGCGAGCTGCAGGACAAAGCCGAAGAACTGGTTCAGGATCTCGAAACCGAGATGAAACGGATCGACCTGGAAAGGACCAAGCTGGAAGTCGATGTCGATCAGGAACAGGTGAGTCCCTTCGCAGCCAAGGGGATCCTCGTGCCCAGCCAGGTATTCACCGGCGCCGGCGACCTGCCTGAACTGTACATCGTCCGGGATCCGAACAACCGCAAGGTCGTCGCCTACGTGCAGGCCAGCCCGCTGGTCAAGTCGTTCAAGGGCAAGTACGTCGGCATCATAGGCCCGTCAACCTTCCGCAAGTCCCTGCGGCGGGACGTCATCGATGCCCAGGAAGTCAAGCCGCTCGGCGATGGAGACCAGCCGCTGGAAGATGTGGACATCCCCACGACGAAGGAAACGACGACCCAGACGACCGAGTAATCCGGTGCCAGAACCTCTCGTCGGCGCGTCCGGCGGGATGTGTAAAACGTGACCGAATGCGACAACCAAGCCCAGGGTCCGAGAGGGTCCTGGGCTTGTGTCGTTCTGTAGAGCTGAACTGGAGATTACAGCCGTCCGGTCCCCTGCCGGCAGGTCAGTCGCGGCACCTCATCCCTGCAACCGCGGCCGGCTCGGTTTCATCGTTCCCGCCGATCCGGCGCGAACGGCACGGCGTCGCAGGTTTCCATGTACCAGGTCAGTATCCGCTCCTTCAATTCCAAGCCCGACGGCCGGTCGGTCCAAGGATTCAGGGGCTCAAGTCGGCATTCCTGCGGTTGCATCGAACGTGAGCAGCGAGTATCTTTCGGCCGGCGGAACCGCGTGCGGAGCGTCGGGTAAAAGATTTCAGCAGGGAGCAGGACATGAAGCTGGCCAGCTATCAACACGAAGGCAGAGATTCCTACGGTGTGGTCTACGACGGGCGTCTGGTGGATATCCCGACCACTTGGGCGGACGGGCCGGCGACGTTGCTGGAAGCCCTGCAGAACGCCGAAAACGCACTCCACAGGATCGCCAACATCGCCATGTCCGCAGAGCACACGATCCAACTGGACGACGTGCAGTTGCTGGCGCCGATTCCCAACCCGCCGAAGTTGCTGGGCTTGGCGGTCAACTACGTGGAGCATCATCGCGAGTTCGATCGCGGCCACGACCTGCCCGACAACCCGAAGTATCACACCACTCCGCGACCCTTCCTGATGCCCAACACCGCCGTGGCGCATCCGAACGCGGAAATCCCCTGGCCGAGCTACAGCAGGGACGTCGATTACGAAGTCGAACTGGCGGTGATCATCGGCAAACCCACCCGTTGCGTCTCGCCCGAGCAGGCGCGGGACTGCATCGCCGGGTATACCATCGCCAACGATATCTCCGCCCGCACCGTGACGCATTCCGAGCAGCGCACCGAACGACCCAAAGATAAGTTCTTCGATTGGCTGCACGGCAAATGGTCCGACGGGTTCTGCCCGATGGGACCGTGGATGGTCACTGCCGACGAGTTCGGCGACCCGGCCGCTTCGCACCTCAAGTGCTGGGTGAATGACGACCTGCGCCAAGACGCCGACAGCGATCTGATGATCTTCGACGTGTACGAACTGGTCTCGTTCTGCAGCGAGATCATGACGCTCACGCCCGGGGACGTGATCGCCACCGGCACGCCGTCCGGCGTGGGCTTCCCCACCGGAAGGACGCTGTCCGGCGGAGACCGCGTCACCTGCGAAATCGAGGGCATCGGCACACTGGTAAACACCATGGGCACCCCGCCGGAGAGTTTCTACAGGCCGTGCGTGCCGAGTTGATGCTCGATTGCGGATTTCGGATTTGTCATTGCGGATTGATCGCTTATGGGCGCGGTGTTGATGTTCACGCAGATGACAGCTCGCGATCGGGGGCGGTTTTGAGCATTCGTGCTTTCCCGTTCCGGATTCCGGTTTCGAGATTCGTATTTCGAGTTTCCCCGCGGTCTCAAGACCTTTCTGGCGCCCCAGGTTTCGGATTCCTCCGACCGGCCGGCGGGAACGTGCGGGTTGCGAATCGGGCGGTAATCGATATGCTGTGGGGAAGCATTCCGGCTTCGTCGGGTCGGGATGCGTCGTGGGACCAGTGATGAAGGTGCATTGAATGCGTGAGTTCGCGGAAAACCAGGGCGCCGAGGATACCGAAGAAGACGCCACCACTTCTGCCGAGTCCATAGCCGGCAATGGCCCGGACGAACCTGCCGAGACGCAG
>JBKHHU010000058.1:0-16562 GCA_046539045.1 Phycisphaerae bacterium | reverse complement strand
TCCTTGACACCAGCTATCATACCATGCCTGTCAAGAGGGGTTTCTAAACGGGCTGATAGGCCAGGCTCTTACCAGACCCTGTGCCGGTCGTCAGGATGTACGGCTTACCCTCCCTGGCGATGCGGATGGCTTGAGACTGGTGACGGTGTAGGCGCAAATCCCTTCCGACAGGATTGGCCTCAGATTTGATCCGGAAGATACGGCCGCATTCGCTGTGGAGAACGCCTTCCTCCACGAGGTCATCGACACGGTCACCAGGCTCAAAACTCGGGTTCAGCTGAAGGAGCGGATTGGGCCACAGGAGTCCCTCTGCTATGGCATCCTTGACCGCGGTATCAATCCGTTCGTCCCGTATCCGAAGGAAGCTCCGGGTGTAATCGACGTAGTCGCCAATCAAGTCGCCATGCAGTTTGAATACGTCCATTGCCTAGCCTTCCTTGCGTATCCCGAGTTCGAACCATCAGTGCCTCAAGCACACAGACAAGCGAGACTTAGTCGTTTGGGCCTTTGATACCCTGCAGGAATTCAACCAGCTCGCTGCGTCGGTACAGCCTGTAGCCGTTTGCGGGGTGTCGGTACTCCGGAATCTTGCCCGCCGCACCCCAAGCCCGAACGGTGTTTGGAGACACCCCCAATAGTTCAGCCGCTTCCTTCACGCGAAGCAGCTTCTCCTGATCATGTGATCTCATGGGCGGTCCCTTCTGCTTAACCCTGACGTTCGCCTGGGATAGGTTGCCAAAGGTTACCAGAAGTTCTGTGCAACGGCAAGGCCCGTTCTGCCAGGATGTCCCGTGCTGCCAGGAAGAGGTCCGAATGCCAGGGAGGTCACATCCGACGAATAGAGCTCTCGCTAGCCTGGGAGGGAATCGCGGCCAGAACAGCGGCCGCGATTGAGAGAAGGGGTAGAAGGGTCAAGCGGATACGGCGATCTCAGCGGAGAGGAGGTTCAGCTGAACGTCCGGTTCGACAGGCAGGGCCTCGAAGCCACTTGGTGAACTGGGGAAGATCATCTTGACGTCGCCGGGGCGGTCGGCTAATATGCACTATCGCTGCATAACTGCCGGAGGCCGCCCATGTACCTGAATCGAGCCATGAAGTCGTGCTGGACCCAGGCCGGAGAGCAATTCCCGGTTCTGCTGCTGACGGGGCCAAGGCAGGTCGGCAAGACGACAATGCTTCAGCACCTCTGTGGGAAGGGCCGCCGCTACGTCACGCTGGACGATCCAACGCTTCGGTCCCTGGCCATCGAGGACCCGGCCCTCTTCCTGCAGCGGTTCGAGCCGCCCGTGCTGATCGACGAGATCCAGTACGCGCCCCAGCTCCTGCCGCTGATCAAGATGGCCGTCGACGCGGATCGTCGGCCGGGCATGTTCTGGCTCACCGGATCACAGCAGTTCCAGATGATGAAAGGCATCTCCGAGACGCTGGCCGGCCGGGTGGCGATTCTGAATCTTCTGGGGTTCTCCAGCCGGGAACGCCACCAACTGGAGTTGGACGCGCCTCCCTTCCTGCCGACCCGCGAGGCCGTCCAGGCACGGGAGTCCACCGCGGCGAAGTCCGACCTGAAGAGCGTCTACAAGGACATCTGGCTGGGGGCCTTTCCTTCGCTGACGGCCGGTCCGGTCACGGATCGCGACCTGTTCTACAGCTCGTATCTCCAGACGTACCTTCAGCGGGATGTGAAGGGCTTGGCCCAGGTGGGCGACGAGTTGGCCTTCGTGCGATTCCTGCGGGCCTGCGCCGCCCGGACCGCCCAGATGCTCAACCTGGCCGAGCTGGCCCGCGACGCCGACGTGGCGCCCAACACAGCCAAAAGCTGGTTGTCGATCCTCCAGGCCAGCTTCCAGGTCTACCTCCTTCAGCCCTACTTCAGCAACGTGACCAAGCGGCTGGTCAAGCGGCCCAAGCTGTACTTCCTTGACACGGGCCTGGCGGCGTACCTGACCGAGTGGTCCAGCCCCGAGACCCTGGCCGCCGGGGCGATGGCCGGGTCGCTGTTCGAGACGCACGTGCTGGCCGAACTGCTCAAGAGCTGGTGGCACCGCGGGAAGACGCCCGGGCTGTACTACTACCGCGACCGGGACGGCAACGAGATCGACTTCCTGTTCCGGCAGGATGAGGCCTTCCACCCGATCGAGGTGAAGAAGACGGCCAGTCCAAGGCGTGATCTGGTTCGACCCTTCAACGCCTTGGCAAGCCTGAAAGGCACCGTCGGGCAGGGCGCGATTGTCTGCCTCTGCCGGCAGTGGGTGCCGCTGGCCCAGGACGTGGATGCTGTCCCGGTAGGGATCATCTGAACTGGCCCACCCCGCACGCCAAGATACCTCACCTCCGCATTCTCAACCCGCCGAGCTTTGCGCCTAGGCCTGGGGCTGTCGCATCTCATCGCGTGGCCCTTCTACGCGGCTCGAAGGTCATGGAACCCGGTGGACTTTTGTGGAAATACACTTGGGGGCGACGACAGTTCGAGCTGGGATCTGGGCGGGTGACATGTGATCAGGTTCATGAATGGCATGAGCCCGCCAGAACACATGTAGAACCGCCAAAGGCCTGCCAAACTGGCAAGTTGGTGGGTGTGGCGTCCGGCCAGCTCAGGAACGGGCGTCTGAATGCCTGTTGAAGGCACGGGCCTTAGCCGATAGAGTATATGCGTAAAACTGTCATTATTCGCCAGTGTGACACACAAATGCAAACATTGACCGAAATCGCGTTGGAGAAAGCTGATCGCGGGGTGTTCACCCGGCAGGAGATCGACTGCTGGTCGCCTGGCAGCCCCGACCGGCAGTTCAGCCTCCTGAAACGGGCCTTGGCCGCGGGAGAGGTCGTGCGCATCCATCGAGGGCTTTACGCTCTGTCTGACAAGTACTTGCGGGAGAAGATCGACCCCTTGGCCCTGGCTCAGCGGATCCATGGGCCCAGCTACATCAGCCTGGAGACGGCCCTGTCCCGTCACGGATGGATCCCGGAGGCGGTGTACACGATCACCAGCGCTTCTGTGGACCGTGCCCGAGAGTTTGACACGCCCCTGGGCGTGTTCAGCTTCACGCGGGTGCCGCAGAATACGTTCTACGCGGCAGTCGACCGAACCGGGAATGATCAGGGCGGAAGCTTCCTTCTGGCCTCGCCGCTGAAGGCCCTGGCCGACTACGTCTACGTGCACAAGTGCGACTGGACCTCGGGCCGCCCCGTCGTCGAGAGCCTGCGAGTGGATGAGGCTGCTCTGGCCGGCATCGCGGCCGAGGAGTTCGGCGTGCTGGAAGGCAACTACTCGTCCCAACGGGTACGGCGGTTCCTGAAGGGCATGCGAAAGGAGCTTGGCAAGTGAGTGTGCGAATGATCCAGGACCGTCTGAACGGATACGGCTGCCACTCGACCCTCGAAGAAGAGCAGGCCCTGCGAGAGATCACCCAGGAGATCGTCTTGGCCGGCCTCGGTCGGACTGATTTCTTCCAGCACGCCGCCTTCCAGGGCGGCACCTGCCTGCGGATCTTCCACGGGCTCAACCGCTTCTCCGAGGACTTGGACTTCGCTCTCCAGACCCCGGAGGCGGGTTTCGTCCTGCGTCCATACCTGGACGCTCTGACCAAGGAACTGACTGCATACGGATACGGCCTGGAGGTCGACGACCGGTCCAAGATCGATGAGGCCGTGCGGATGGCGTTCTTGAAGGACGACTCGGTGGGCAAGCTGCTGGAACTCGCCTACCGGCCGACGACCGGGCCGTCGCGGAAGCTGCGGATCAAGCTGGAAGTCGACGCCAACCCGCCGGCGGGGGCGACCTTCGAGACCAAGTACCTGGACTTCCCGTTCCCCTCGGCAGTGCGGGTGTTCGACCCGCCAAGCCTGTTCGCCGGCAAGATTCACGCGTTGCTGTGCCGGGAGTACCTCAAGGGACGGGACTGGTACGACTTCATCTGGTACACGTCCCGCCGGACATCCGTGAACTACGAACTGCTGGCCGCGGCCTTGTTGCAGCTCGGACCGTGGAAGGGGCAGCGACTCGCCGTCGATCGAGACTGGTGCGTCGAGCAGCTTCGGGCGAAGATTCAGGCGACCGACTGGTCCCAGGCCCGAGAGGACGTTCGACGATTCCTCAAGCCGGGCGAGCTGCCATCGCTGGAGCTCTGGGGCAAGGATTTCTTCCTGAGCCAGGCCGAGAAGCTCGTCTGACTTCCGGATAATCAATCCCGGCAAGCTGGAATTGTCTTCTTGTGAAACGATTTTGGGGCACCCAAGGCTCCCACGGCTCTGTCGCGTGGCCCGGCCGGCCGCGTCTGGATCACAGATCGCAGCTCCATTCAGCCCGCCAATGCTAGCTAGGGATCATTCCGGGCCAAGACCCGGAATACCGTTGAAGTATTGATAATCGATGGTGTTGCGCTGGTGCGAATCCGCTCGCAGGAGGCAGCCCCTACAGGGATTACCTGACTCTCGGATGCTGTAAACCATGACTGTCGCATGCATTTAGTCAGCGTGAGCAGGATTTTCTTCTTGCCGATCTGCAATTCGGCAGTAAAGTCACAGTTGTTCGACGTTGGGGCGCGAATGGGATTTAGTGTTCGCTCGCTTTGCCATCGTGGGGCTGTAGAACGTCGGACGGTCCAATCAAGGCGGTGTCCTCGCCGTGGGTGATCTGAACAAGGGGCATCTCCGTAGCACGCAATCGCGTCCAGGCTTGGGGTGGAGTCACGTCGTAATCGGTTCCCGAGCAGGGGCGGCCAACACAGGGAACCGAATCATGGCAAAACGAACCCGCCGGTCTGATCGCGAGAAGGCTTCTTCTCCCCCCGCCAAGTCATCTGTAATGGTTGAGCCGCTTGAGCCGAGGCTTCTGCTAAGCGCGAACCTTCCAGGTCTTCATCTTGTCGATCCGACTGTCGACCGGTTCGACGACCAGGTCATTCACCTCGACTTCGACGGCGCGCAGGACGTCGACTACAATGGTCCCGTGACCGTTGAGGACATCGACGTCCCCGCCTTCCGCGCGCCCGGCAAGCTTGCCGGCCAGGAGCAGGCGATCATCTCTGAAGTCCTGGCAAGACTCGACGACACCTTCGCCGACACAGGCCTCATATTCGTGACCGAGAAGCCCGCCGCTGGAGAGCCGTTCTCGACCATCTACATCGGCGGTAACGATGCCCCGTTTGCGGAGTATGGCTCCTTCCTTGGCTTAGCAGAGCAAGTTGACGTTGGAAATGCAGACGCCTCGGACGAGGCCTTTGTGTTCTCAGAGATACTCGGCGAGCCAGCTAATGGCCTCCCCGGATATGCAACCAACCTTGCCGACGTGATCGCCCACGAAACCGGCCGCCTCTTAGGCTATGCAAGTGATTCCTTGAGCCCCGACGCAACGCTCTTTGAGGCGCTTGCCAGCACCCTGTCCCAGACATACAATGGAAGCAACCAATACCATAACTACAATGTTGATTCGGGCACCCACACTGCCAAGATATACGTACCATGGGGCACAGATTTCTATGCCGACTGGTACGTCAACGGATCATGGAAAGAGAGGCATCATAGCTACTGGATGAACAATTGGGCGGATTTCAGCTACAACTGGTCTTTCTCATCCGGCACGACGGAGATTGGGGCCAGTGTTTTGGACGGTGACGGGAACTACATCTGCTGGCACCAGTGGAATGTATCCGTTGTCAAGCCTGACCTTGACGCATACGGAGTGTCGGTTTCTGACACGACCGTAGATCGCGGACAAAGCGTCAAGGTGAGCTGGACTGCAGTCAATAGGGATGCTGGTTCCGCGGGGAGTTCCCACCAGGGAATCATGTGGTCTACTAACAGCACGATTTCCACATCGGACCGTCTGCTGGAATGCGAATCTCTTGGCAGTATGGACGGCTATCAGACCGACTCTGAATACGAGTGGGTTGATATCCCTAATGACGCCAACTACGGCCAGACATACTACATTGGCGTGTACGCCGACTACGATCAGGAAGTCTCCGAGTCGAATGGATCGAATAACGCAAGTGAAGCGGTGGCAGTGACCATTAACGATGACCGTCCTGATCTGATAGTCCAAGATATCTGGATGACTCCGTCCTCACCCGATAGTGACGACACCGTCGAGATCTGGGGCCGAATCAAGAACACTGGCGACACTGATGCGGGGCGCTTCTGGGTGAGCGCGTACGTTGACGGCCATTACCTAGGAGATGAGGACCTATATTGGGGGCTTGACGCCGGGGACTCTCACGATGAGAAGATTGCTGAGGGGCAGTTGTCATCCGGATGGCATGAGATCGAACTTAGAGCCGATCGTTCCCCGACGTCAAGCCACGATAGGCGGATCGACGAAAGCAGCGAGAGCAATAACGACAGGGACGAAGACTTCTACGTCATCCAGGTCAATCGCGATCCCACGAAGCCTGGAACTTTGACCCACTCGAATGTGAATCAGGACAGCGCCCGCGTGAGTTGGGGCGCGTCAACCGACGCTGACGGGGACCCGATCACCTACCATATCGAGTACGGCAAAACAGACGTCTATGGCGATGGGTGGACATCTGGAGGCAGCACGACAAGAACGTACAAGACGCTCACAGGCCTTAGCCCAGACACGCGTTACACCGTGCGAGTCAAAGCCACCGACCCCAATGGTGGTGAGAGCGACTGGCGGGAAGCGAGTGCGCTCTTCAGAACCGATCCAGCCCCCCAGGTAGTCGACGTGCGATGGGAGCGACCCTATGGCACAGAGACGAGCGAAGTTGACGAAGGAGAGACAGTCTATCTCGTCGTCGAGGCCACCGGTTTCGGGACGGGGCACGTGTTCGCCGCCGACGTGTGGGAAGCCGACCTCGTTGATCCTGATGATCCGGTCGCTGGTGCCAGCAACCTTTCAGTTTCTCACTACAGCGGGAACATCTGGAGGCGGTCGTGGTCGGCCACTTGGATGGAAGACAAGTGGAATGGGTTCAACAACGACCCGGAGTATTTCTTCGAGTTGGACTCCTACGGCGACAAGTCTGGTGAGATGGAAGTGCGAGACAAGACCGCGCCCGGCGCACCGGAGTTTGATTCTGCGAGCAGCAGCCATCAGCCAAATGTTTGGTCGGACAGTGATGACCTCACGATATACTGGACAGAGCCCAGCGATGGCAGTGGGATTGATGGCTACTCAGTGCTGATCAACAACTCGCCCGCCGGCACTCCGGGCACGACTGTGGACACCTCGGCTCGCCACATCAGTCTGCCGAACGAGGCGGATACATCGGCGCTGTGGGTGCATGTGCGAGCCAAGGATAACTCCGGCAACTGGTCGTCGAGCGTCGGCCACTTCGGCCCGTTCAAGATCGATGACACCGGCCCTGGGCAGCCCACTTTGCTGTCCCCGGGCGACAACTCGACGACGATCAACCAGCGCCCGACGTTCGACTGGAACGACGTGTCGGATGGTGGCTCTGGCTTCGACCACTACGAGATTGAGGTGTACGACCGGGACGTCACCTGGGGTGACATCTCTGATACCATCACCGCATCGCAGTATATTCCGGCATCGAACATCCCCTACGACATGGTCTACTGGAAGGTTCGAGGCGTTGACAACCTGGGGACACCAGGACCGTGGTCCGATGAGTGGACGCTTAATATCGTGGAGCCCCAGCTCCCGATCATCGAGCCGCAGCATGAAGTTGGCCGAGTTGGCCTTATCGGCAATGGAACGGCTGAGCAGGGGATCGCATACCTTCCTGGAAATGGTTGGATGACGAGCTCTGGCAGCGCAGGTGAGGATTCCGCACTTACTCTGTTTGATGCAAGCTGGCAGCAGGGCCTTCAAGAGTTGTATGAAGGCGGTAACTACTTCTCGGTTGGGGGCACGGATTATGAAGTGCTCCATATTGGAGATATCTCCTACGGTGGCGGATATGTCTATGCTCCGCTCCAGTTGGACTTGGCGTCGGCTGCCGACGGGATCGTAGATTGGGAGTATATTGCGCGATTCGGAACGAACGGTGTGGTGGACTCAACCTGGCAGATTCGGCGACCGGCCAGTAGTGGGGCGATAAGCGGCGTGGGTTACTACAATGGCGACCTCTACGCTGTCGAATATGTGACTTCTTCCGCCCCGCATTCGTGGGATACCGCACGGATATTCCAGTACGATACCGCCGACGCGACCCTTCTCGACACCTACTATGCCAATATCCCCTATGCTAACGGAATTGCGATTACGGATGTGGGTGGTAGCCCATTTGCGCACATAACGTTTGGCGGAAGTTATTGGGATTATATCGTCTTGGATATGGCACCGATCGGAGCGGAGTCCTGGTTCTCGGGCACCGGCGCGATCGCTGTTGCACCGCTGCTCGAACTCGAAGCAGCCTATAGCCAAGGGGCGGCCCTGCAGTTGTCGTCTGCTGACTACTACACGTACTTCAGCAGCCCGCATGCAGAGGGCCTGACATTCGATGGGAATGGTGACCTCTGGGTGTCTCGGGGCGTTGAAGTGGCGAGATTGGACACATCGGCGATTGACTATCGGCAACCGGAGATCGATGTCGAGCGTGGTGGGACAAACAGCGTCCACAGTCATAGTTTTGGACATGTAACCGTTGGGCAGTCTGCTTCGCAGTCGTTCACAATCCGTAACGAAGGCGATGCGCCGTTGACTGTCTCTCAGGCGTCGGGTTTGGTAGGCCCGTTCTCAATCAACCCGGTCAACGGGTCAGGCTCTAGTGATGACTGGCTCATTGGTCCGGGCGACATGCGGCAGTTCAGTGTTGTCTACCAGCCGACGACGCCAGGGGGAGACAGCGCTGCGCTATTGTTGCTGAGTGACGATTCCGACGAGTCAAGTTACGAGATTGCTCTTTCGGGTACGGGCGTCAATGCACGGCCGATGGCATTCATTGACCAGATATCCCCGAGTGTTGCCCAGCCTCCCAACCAAGCGATTCTCTTCGAGGGCCATGGCGAGGACACGCTTGGTAGTATTGTTGCCCACGAATGGCGTTCCGATCTGGACGGACCGCTGAGTTCAAGTGCGGACTGGCAGCGAGACGCCTACGAGTTCACTGTGGGTACGCACCAGATATCCTACCGTGTGCAGGATAACCATGGCGAATGGTCCGAATGGGTACACTCGTCCTTGATGGTAGCGGATGCTGAGCCAACGGCCGGACTTTATGGACTTCCTGGATATCCCGTCCCAGCCGGGAGTACGTTCGATGTTACACTTACCGGCCAGGATAACGACGAGAATGGCCAGTCAGCGACCGATGGACAGCTTCGCTTGGGAGGCAATGAGGTCGGCACGCCAGTCCCGGGTGTTTGGTCGCTGACCGCGCCGATCAGCGGCGGGGATTACCAAGTTGAGTACCGAGTTCGAGATGATGAAGGAACCTGGTCTCCCTGGGTGCAGCATATGCTCAGCGTGGAAGAAGATCCCGCGCCTTTCATCGTCTCTTGGCAAGCCGCTTGCGAACACGGGACCGTGGGAGAATGCCTCCTGCCCGTGCCGGACGATGGTTCGTTCGCGGAGCCGCGGAGTTCTGGGTTGTCTCGGCTGCTGGTCGAGTTCTCCGAAGCGATTAACCCGGCACTCTTCACGCCCGGAGCCATTGCGGTGGCGGGTACGGACGCAGACGGGAATGGAGTCGACCTGTCCAGCATCGGGATCAGCACTTCGATGCGCAATGGCAACACCGTCGGGGTGATCGACTTCAGCGAAGCCCTGCCGAATGCAGCCAAGTACGCTGTGCGAGTGGAAGACGTTGCCGATATGAACGGCAACCCGCTAACGGGGGATAATGACCGCATTCTGACCGCGCTGAAAGGCGACGCCAATGGTGACCTTCGCGTAAACTCGACAGACCTCTCTCTGATCCACGCAAACCGGGCCAACCCGATTAGCTCGGCGTCGATGACGGAGGTGCGCTGCGACGTATATGTCGATGGTCGGATCACTTCAACTGACCTGTCGGCCGCATGGGCAGACCGGGTAGATGCTCGGTTCATCTCCGACCCGGGGCTCCCCTTGGCGACGATGACCGCCACGGATAGCCCATCTGCAGAGAATATGATGGCGATGACGGCATCGCCGATGACGGTATCGCCGATGACGGAATTGGCGGTAGAGGAGCCCGTTCACCAGGATATCACGACTTCGTCTGGTGCAGATGTGCTTGGAATTGCGCCCTTGCCCGATCAGCATGCCCCGGTTGCGAGACTCGCGTTTTGGACTTTCCCCCTGCGTTCTTCCTTGGAAGTCGAGCGGCCTTCTGAGAGAGAGGAATATGCGACGCTCGAAGTAGCCATGCCCGAGCCCGTTGGCCCCCAGCCGCGTGATGGATTCGAACTGAATGTGGCCGGTCGGCCGCCCCATGCAGCAGCCGAGCCGCTGGCGCAACAAACTGTTGGTCCGCAGCGGCCTGATGCCGACTTCGATACTGATGTTTTGGATGTACTGGAGCTCGCTTCGCTCAGGAATCCGCTGTCCGTCTAGAATAACCGGTGTGTATTGATGCCGGATTGCATGGCTCAAGGTCCGCTCTGATGCAGGCCGTAGGACTGTGCACTCAATATGTGCACAGGTCGTCGGCAAGTAGAAAACGGTCAAAAATCGGTCGGTCTCGAAACATATGCTTGCCCGAATCAGGATACCGTGGTATAATATGTATGTGCTCTAGCTCATGCTCACAGTATTTGGGATCCTAAACCCTTGGGAGGAGAATCATGCTCAGAAAGCTCGCTCTGTTTGCAGTTGCAGTGTCGTTGGTTGTTGTTTCTAGTGCGAACGCGGGGGTAAATATCGCGCCTCGGGGGCCGGGTGGCGAAATGAAACTAGCCGTATCGCAAGACAACAGCTTCACTCTTGACGTTCCGATGACTGGCAGCGGCAATCTGGATTCGGCTGTGTTCACCATCGAATTTTCTGACCCTAATTTGAAGCTACTCGATTACACGTGGGGCGGCGGGTTCGAAGGAAGTGGCTTCGATGGAAGCACACCTGGAACGGGGGCATTGCCGATCCTGATTGACGATCTGACCTACGATACGCCTGGCCCAACGGAGAAGCTGGATATCTACTTCGATAATTTCACACCGAGCGCCGAGAATATTGGCGCTGGCCTGAGACTGCTCTCGTTAAAGTTTGAGGTGCCGGCCGACTATGATTTCGGCCCTGACGGTCAAACGGTGATCACCGTAGTGCCGGATACATTTGCGAGCGGTGGCGTGCCAATGTCTGCGGCCGTGGGTGGCGAGATGATTCTGACGCCTGAGCCGGGCTCTATTTGTGTGCTGGCGATGGGTGGTCTGCTTGCGATCCGACGCCGCAAGTAGGCATTCAGCGGAGCTGTACAATCAACGCGCCCGCCCAGGCTGAGAGGCCCCGGCGGGCGTCTTGTTTTGCCAATGTATCTGTTAGAGCGTCAATTGCGGTTCAGATTCAGTCGGACCGGCACAGCAAGAAGCCGAAGCAGCTTCCAGCCTCAAGTACCGGTCCGTGTCTTCATGCGATGGACCATCGCCGTAAAGCTTCTCAAATCGCCGGCTGACCCGAGCCTTACGGCTGAGCTCTTCATACGCGCCCGTTTCGTTTGTGACCACTGCTGTCCAAGATAATCGCGGTTCAGTAGCTCTCCGGCCCTTTCGGGGGTGATTCTGCCTGAATTCCGGGGTTTTGGACGGTCTGTGACCCTCTCGTGGCCGTTCTTTTCGGCCCGATTTCGCGGCGGCCATTTCAGGTTCCCCCCGTTTTGCTGTCCAGGATATTCGCAAAAAGGGGCAGTGCATCGTCCGGCGGCTCGGAGGCCGGGTAGGTATACGGGTCATCCAGCCATCTCCACAGATCCCGGTAGGTCAGCAGGTTCATCCGCAGCATGGCCGAGAGGTTCGAGAGGCTCCAGTTGAAGCTCGATCGCAGCTGCATCAGCTTCAGCAGCAGGATCGCGATCAATGCTGTCCAAATCTGCACCTTCACCGCGTTGGCACTGGTGCCCACGAACGTCTTGACCTTCAGGTTCTGCTTCAAGGCCTTGAAGAACAACTCGATCTGCCAACGCTCCTTGTAAATCCGCCCGATCGTGCCGGCTGCGAAGCCCAGGTGGTTGGTCAGCAGCACGATCGAACGCTCGTTGACCTCGTCCCAGACCACCACCCGATCTTCCACGATCCCAACTCAGCCGGCGCGCCGGTTCTTCACCAGGTCGATCCGCTGGAGTACGACCTGGTCAACGACTGGATCGATATCACATACGACATGCTGGTGGCTGCCTCCGACGCCACCGATCCTGACGGTGACGCGCTGGTCTTCCGTGTGGCTGAGGTGCTGGACGGCACGCTCACGGTGGATGGCCAGGCCGTCTCGCCCGGGGGCACACAACTGCGCTACGGTCAGACACTTCGCTGGGTGCGGCCCGGCGGAACGCTGGGCGAAGTGGATGCCTTTACGGTCGAGTTGCTGGACGACCAGCTTGCCGCCAGTGATGCTGTGGCTGTCCCCGTGCGCATCGGGCAGATCGCCGGGACCCCCGCGGCCGAGAATGATGTGGCCGAGGTGTCCCCACAGACGGGGGAGGCGGTCATTGACGTGCTGGCCAATGACCGCACCTCCGCGGGACAATCAGGAACCGATAGACTCACGGTGAAGTCCGTGGGCGTTGCCCTGCATGGGGACGTGGAACTGCTCGGCGGACAGGTGATCTACAAAGCGATGCCGGGCTTCACCGGTACGGACATTTTTACATACATCGTCGTCGATGAAGACGACACGGTAGAGATGGGGCAGGTGGAGGTCATCGTCACTGGCTACACGGCCGCCAGCCCGGAGGTCACAAGCGGTTACGCCCTGACGCTGATGGCGGCACCGCCCGGATATGCCTCGCTTCCGGAGAGTTGGGATTGGTACGGCCTGCGGGACCGGGCGCTCAACTGGCAGGAGACACGACCTCTGGCGATCAGCGACGACGGACTGGTCTCGGTGGGCATTACCCGCGGGTCGGCAGGTAGTTCGAACATCGACTACTACTTCGATGGCGGCAACACCGCGTCTTACGTGTGGCAGATCGGCATGACCGTCCCGTATTGGGCTCCTACGATCGAGCATCCCGCCGGTGGGGGCGACCCGTACATAGCCACGGCCACCAATACTCAGATGTGGCTGTTGCCGTCGGGTGCTGAGCATCCGTTCGATTCATCTCGCACCACGGTCAATGGCGTTCAGTGCGTCAGCATTGACGGGGGCAACTATGCCTTGGTGGAGCATTGGTACGTTTCGCCTGAGAACGCAGAGGACCCGCCACCGCCGTACGGATCGATCCTGCTGGAGGCGAACACCGGTGCGCCACTGTGGCACGAGTTGGACCTGGACGTGATTCCCATGGACGTCAACGTGACCGGCAGCGCGGTAGGACGTGAAACCGACTACGACGCCCCCTCCCCCGTGCCGACGGGGTGGCTCTGGGATGCTGTCAACGACGCGTGGGACGAGCGCATCAAGATCAGCGGTTGGGGCGGGGATGGTGAGGCGGACCTCCGAGACGTGAATGCCACCGGTCAGGCCGTTGGCTGGGGCGAGTACGCCGACGGGCAGTACCACGCGATGCGCGTCGAGGACGGAACGGCAATTGACATCGGGGCGCTACCGGGCGACTCCCAGAGCTTCGCGACAAACATAACCGACACGGGGCTCGTGGTGGGCCTCAGTGGCGACATGGCCTACTACGGAGGAACCAGCTATCACGGCGAGGCGTTCCTGTATAAGCCGGACGGGCTCAGCGGCGGGACGATGACGGGGCTGGGTACGTTGCTCAATCGCGAAGGCTCGTGGAGCATTGCCCATGATGTCAGTGAGTCTGGTGTGGTGGTTGGCAGTTCGGATGGGCTGGCCTTCGTCTATGCCGGGGGAGTGATGGCAGACCTGAACGATTACATCCAGAGCGACTGGACACTCACCGAGGCGACGGGCATTAACAGCAGTGGGCAGATCATCGCCACCGGCGAGCGGGACGGCGAAGTCCGTGCCTTCGTGCTGGATCCGGTGGACAAGTCCGCCCCGCGTGTTGAGGAGGTCACGCTGAACGACGGGCTCATCCGCAGTCGTCTGGATTCGGTCTCCGTTCGATTTTCCGAAGACGTATCGGCCAGCGATCTCACCGAGGCGCTGACCATTCTGGACTCACAGGGCGATCCGGTAGAGGTGACCATCACGTCGGTGGACTGGGATGGCGTGGATTATGTGGCGACGTGGCATCTCGACGTGCAACCGTTGCCCTATGGAAGTTACTCGGCAGTTCTTGATCCGGTGGACATCGCCGACGAGGCGTTTAACACTTTGAAGTTGCACGGTGGCGAACCCGGCGAGGTCGGGACGATCCTGAGCTTCGAGCTCGAGCCGTCCATCACGGGGCGGCACGTGTTCTACAACAGCTCCGCATGGGACGGTAACGGCTCGGACGTCACAGCCGCTGATGAGTTGGCCATCGCCACCGACAAGCGGGCCCTTCGACCGGGACAGACCGCTGGCTTTGCCAACTACACCAGTTACAGCAAGGGTATCAACGGGGTCATGGTCGATCTGGACGTGGTCGGCGATCCGTCCGGAATCACGGCCTCCGACTTCGTCTGCAGGGCGGGCAACAGCAGCTACCCGTCCTACTGGACCGAAGCGCCCGAGCCGATCGTGACCGTTCTCTCGGGTGGAGGACACGGCGGATCGCATCGGATTGCCCTGACGTGGGACCAGGGGGCGGTGGCCAAGAAGTGGCTGCAGGTGACGGTGAAGGCCACAGCCGAGACGGGGCTGTGGAGCGACGACGTGTTCTACTTCGGCAACGCGATCGGAGACACGGGGAACTCCTCCGGCAATGCGATCGTCAATGCTTTCGACAGCGGCGGGATACGTGATAACCCTCGTACCGGCCGAAATCCCGCGGACATCAAAAACGTCTATGACATCGACCGAAACCGCTTGGTGAACGCCTTCGACAGCGCTTACGTCCGCGACAACATCACCACCGGGCGGAACGCGTTGAGGCTGATCACGGTACCCGATACAGCCGGCGAAGTACCTCCCGGCGGATTGGCGTCGCTCGCTTGGAATACGGCGACACCTGTCACTGTCGAGGAGGCAGGACAGCCGCTATGGGGGCAATCGCTGACTTGGAAGGCGCCAGAATCGGCTGCTGCTCTGACGGCGGGAGTTCCACGAGCGGACGTTCTTCCCGGCATCTATGACACGATGGATCTCTTGTCTCTGATCCCCGAAGACCGGGTGGGTCTTGACGACAGCGTGACCGGTGCTGGAGACGCCGCCGTCAACTTCGTGGACAAACCTGCGAGTGCGATCGAGTTCCCGGCCCACGAGCAGGAAACCGATAAGTTGGACGGTCCCGATCTGCTCATGCCGGTTGACAGCCTGACAACCGAGGACGGCGGACTCGTCGACGTGCTGAACTTGCCATCGCTGCCCAACGAGATGGAGGATGTCTTGCGCACTTGAGTTCGACAGCCAAGGCACCGTGCAGGTCCGCAGCCGCCTGGGCGGCCTGCTGAAAAGCTACTACAGGGAGGCAGCCTGAGTCGCCGGACGAAACCTGGAACCCTGCTGTTGTGAAGCAGAATCAGGCTCAAGAGCCGACTGCCGAAAAGCCGTGTCTCCGCGGCCGGCAAAGCCGGCGGCAGGACCCCGAGAGGGCGAGGCATCGAGCCGCAGTCTGGTGTCTCAACAGGGGCTTGCGCCTCGGCTTCGATCGTGGTACTATGCTGTGGAAGCAGGCTGGCAGGGATCGTGTCCTGGTAAGAGTCGTCACACGTCTACCTGCCGGCTTTGATGAGTCGATCTGTCGTTCAGAACTGTGCCTAATTGTGCCTAATTGTGCCCGCAGTCGTGCGCATCATGCTCATCATGCTCATCATACAGAGGTAGCGTAAAGCCCTGCGGGGCTTAGTGTTCCGGGGAAATGCTTCAAATCCAATGGGTTATGAAAAGGGCTCTTAGGTCCCTCATAACCCGGAGGTCGGAGGTTCGAATCCTCCCCCCGCTATTGGTCGACTCGCTGCAAACCGCAGCGACCCAGAGGTTCACGCAGAAGGCCGTCGAGAGAACTCGGCGGCCTTTTCGCTTTTTACGCCAGTTTCGCCAAGGGGTTACGATTCTGGCCCTCCGCCGCCGGTGTCTCTGTTTTGCCGAGGGAGATAACCGGCGAATTGGTCTCGCCGCCCGTTTTGGCCCTCTCGGCCGAAAGTCTCTGCTGCGAAGAGAGAACTTGTAGGCTCTGGTTATGAGGGAGGATGGACCGCAGAGAGGTCCAGACGACGAATCCATATCAGACTGCCAAGAAGGCACTTACGTTCACGCTTCCAACATCACTCGTCTCACCGGTCGTTTCCCGGGAGAGGTCTCTGTTTATGAGGTAGAGACCCGAACAGAGACAGAAATGGACCCGGCAGTTCTACCTTGTGGAACTCACGGTTCTATTTGTTCTTGCCGATAGAAGAGAGACCGGGTAGGATCGTCGCCATGGAAATGACACGAGACGCCATCCTGCGGCTGCTTCAGGAACTCGACCAGTGGATGGAGCTGGAAGATTGCCCGCCTG
>JBKHHU010000247.1:0-4483 GCA_046539045.1 Phycisphaerae bacterium | reverse complement strand
GTGCCACTCGTCACCGGGCGGGTCGGATGCGTGGTCGTTGAGGGTGATCGGGTTGTCGAGGTAGACCTCGCGGAGACGCAGATCGGCGCCCCAACTGAGCCAGTCGGTCGGTTTGGTGATCTTCTCAAGCGTGTCGGCCTCGAGTTTCTTCTCACCGGCGTGGATCTTCAGCCGCTTGTTCTTGTCGACCTTTTCTTCGGACTGGGCGACAGCGCTTGCCGCCGAGCCGAGCATCACCGCGACGACCGCAGCGATACATACGGAGTTGAGTAACTTCATCTGCTTCGTGCTCCTTCCCAAAAGCAACCAATCGTTCGACCCGTTCGGCGGGTCCGTCCGCGTATGTACTGAAATGGGTTCTACTTGCCCGTGACCACTGGCTCGGCGGGCTTGTCTTGTGCATCGGCCTTCCGGGCCGGTTTTCCTGAGCCAAAACAGCGATCCAGGTGCCCGGCGTCAGGCTTTTTCGTGAAAAAGCTGACCAGAACGATCGTCAGCAGCGAAAGCGGCAGTGCGATGACGATCGGATCGATCTCCGGAAGCACACCCGCCTTCGGCAACAGCGTCGGGTCATCGCCGGTGAAGTGGTAGACGATCCCGATCGCGTCGGCTTCCTTGGCCTTGATGAACGTCAGCCAGAAGGCCGTGGTGCAGAAGCCGACCAGAATGCTGGCGATGGCGGCCGGCCTGGTAATTCGACGGAAGAACAGCCCGCCGAGGAAAGTCGGCAGGAAAGCCGAGGCGCACAGACCGAAGAAGATCGCCGTGGCCCGGGCGATGAAGAATGACCCGTCTTGGTAGTAATAGCTTATAAGAACAGCAATTACGATTCCTATAATGATCCCCACCCGCGTGATGGCGATGCTGCTGATGCCTCGTTTGCCGACGACCTGCTCATAGACGTCGCGACCGATGGCGGTGCCCAAGGCGTGGAACTGGCTGGAAAGCGTGCTCATCGCCGCCGCGAGCAGCGTCAGCAGGAACAGCAGGCCGAACCACTTTGGCATCGCGGAGTTGACGTAGGTTGGGATGATGCTCTTGGTGTCGAGGATCCACTGCCCGCCTTTGTTGACCAGTGCGCGGGTGTAGGCGTCGGCCCGAGGTCGGACGCGAATCCTGCCGTCTTCCAGTTCGGTGATCTCGGCTGTGGGCACACCGGCAGGGGAGCGGGCGATCAGGTGCGTGTCGGCCTCGCGGTTGCCGTCGGTGTCCAAGTGGATGATATCAGCGGGGATAGCTGCGATCAGCTTCGGATTGTTCGTCTTCTTGACCACCACCTCGGTTGACTCGATCTCCCCGATCTGCCTGCCGACGATTTCCTCGTTCTGGAAGAAATACAGGTTGCTCAGCGTGCCGACCGTAAATGCGACGCCCGTCATGATCAGGATGAACACGCCCCCGATCAGCACGGCCCGGTTCAGTTCGCGTTTGCTCTTGACGGTCATGAACCGAACCGCCAGTTGTGGCTGGGCCAGTACGCCGATGCCTACGCCTAAGACGATGGCGCTCATGACAATCCACCAGAGATTGCCCGTGGGGGCTTCCAGACTGAACTCCGGCATGGAGGTGTACCCGGTATGGCCGATCTTCGAGAACATCGTCTTGGGCATCTCCGCCAGCCCCTTGTGGGCCTCGGTGACGCCTCCGAGAATGGAGTAGGAAACCACCAGCAGAATGATCATCCCGATGAACATGATCGCGCCTTGCAGAGCGTCGGTGTACATCACGCCCTTGAGCCCGCCGACCACCACATAGGCCGCGATGAGGACGCTAAATACAAGCAGGGCAACGTTATATGGAATGTTGAACTGGGCGGCGATGAACGCACATCCGCCCATCAGCACCGCGGCCGCGTACAGCGGAATGAACAGGAAAATCACCAGACCCGCAAACACCTGTATGAACCGGCTCTGGAACCGCCTGCCGATCAACTCCGGGAAGGTATGGGCGTCGAGATGGTGGCCCATCCGGCGGGTCGGTCCGCCCAGGAAAACGAACGCGATGAAGATCCCGACGAAGATATTCAGGAACGTCAGCCACAAAAGGCTCATGCCGAACATCCCGGCCACGCCACCGAAACCGACTATGGCACTGGTGGAAATGAATGTGGCGCCATAGCTTAGCGCCATTACGAATGGGTGGATCTTCCTGCCGCCGACCATGTAATCGGCGGCCGTGCTGGTCCGACGATAACCCAACCATCCGAGATAGCCAACCACCATCAGGTACAGCACGACGATCAGAATCTGCACCGGACCTACGCCGTCTGCGAGTGCGAGCATCAAATGCCCTTTCGTCTTCGGATGAGTGTTTGGAAATGGTAAGTTCCCTTTTCAGGGTAGCTTACGTTAAAGTTTACGGTCGATCTGCTCTTCCTCTGCCGCCCACCGGATGTCTTCCTCACCGATCGAATCGTCGCCGCGATTCCAGTTGATCAGCCCGTAAATGACGCAAAGCAGCGAACTTAAAAGGCACAAAAGATAAGCGGCCAGGACGGTATTGTCCTCTATTCCCAACATCCCGAACTCTCCTTTTTCGAGCGATGACTTTCCCACTTGCACTGTCGGAATTGTCATCTTCCCTTATAGGTGTTTTCACCCGATCTTCAAGAAGAAACGCACGAAATCGAGAGTGAATTCTCCATACATCATGGTGGATGCTCTTAGCCGGAGTATCGGAGACCCCCGACCGACTGTCGCGAACTGCGGAAAACTACGGAAAAACCATCGAGCCGCCCGCGCCGCAGGCACGCGGATGTCCGTCCATTCGATCAAAAAACCGCCCCAGCCGTCCCGCGTTGCTGCTCATGAACGAACACGGTCACCACCTCATCATAGAGGTGGGTGTCTCTTCCAGACGGGCAGCGATGCTCGGTACCCGCCATCGCCCACAGGTCCCCCGCAATCAAAGAAGTGGGAAACCACCCGCCGGGGGTATACACTATGGCGTCATGTGCTCAACACAGGAGGACCTCGGCATGCCCAGCCAGAACCGACGCAAGCTGCGTCTGATCAACCCGCGGAGTCCGCTGTCGACCATCTCCATGCCGGGCATCATCCAGCGGATGACCTTCTCTCGCAAGGCCGTCTTCATGCCGCTGAACCTGGCGATCTGCGCTGCGGTCGTCCCGGACGGCTGGGATGTCGAGATCGTCGACGAGAACACCAGCGAGGACGCGCACGTCCCCGACGCGTCCGGCATCGACGCTGTGGGAATCGGCGCCATGACCACCCAGGCCACCCGCGCCTACGAACTGGCCGACGCCTACCGCAAGCTGGGCGTGAAGGTGATCCTCGGCGGCATCCATCCATCGGCCCTCCCGGACGAGGCGATGCAGCACGCGGATATCGTCTGTCGCGGCGACGCCGAGGCCACGCTCCCCCGCGCACTGCAGGACATCGCCGCCGGCCGGGCACAGAAACTCTATGACTGGACCGACCAGCCGGACGCACCCATCGCCTCGCCGCGCAAGGACCTGCTCGACCCGGCAGACTACCTGGTGTTCAACCCCATCCAGACCACTCGCGGCTGTCTGCATAACTGCACCTTCTGCACCACGCCGTCCATCTTCGGCCGCCGGTACCGACGCCGATCCATCGACGACATCGTCGAGGAAATCCGCTCGGCCAAGGAGCAGTTCGGCACGCGAACGTTCATCTTCAGCGACGACAACGTCGCCGGAAGTCCCGGCTGGGCGATGGACCTCTTCGACGCCCTCCGCGAACTGGACATCCGCTGGGCCAGCCAGTGCGATATTCTCGTCGCACGCAATCGCAAGCTGCTGGAAGCGATGCGAGCCAGCGGATGCACCGGACTGCTGCTCGGGCTCGAAAGCCCCCGCGCCGGCACGCTCAAGGAAGCCGGCAAACGCTTTGTCTCCGCCGACCTCTACGAAGAGTACATCCGCACCATCCAGTCCTACGGGATCGGCCTGTGGGGCAGCTTCATCTTCGGGTTCGATTCCGACGACTGGCGCGACTGCATGGCCACCGTGCGATTCGCGCAGAGAATGAAGCTCGCCATGGGCCTGTTCGTCATCCTCACCCCGTACCCGGGCACAGCCATCTTCCGGCAGTATAAAGACCAGGGCCGCATCCTCACCGAGGACTGGGCCAAGTACAACGGCTCCACCGTCTGCTACCAGCCGCGGAATATGTCCATCGACCAGCTCCGCCACGCCCAGCAGGCAGCGATGTACGAGTTCTACAGCCCCGCAAGCTCCCTCCGACGGCTGGGACTGCTCCCGTTCAAGAAACACAGCTGGCTGGCGAACCTCGCCGTCCATCAGGGCATGCGGTACTACTATTCCCGCAACGCCCGCACCTTCCCTCACTTCACAGACCAGGCCGCCGTCGACGCCGACCACCGCATCGCCCGCTGCCTCGGCCCCGGCTGAATAACCTCCCGCCGGCCACGCCCACGCCGGGTGCCCGCGACGGCAGTCGCGCGGTTGATGCGATCGACGGTACAGGCTGGCAATAGC
>JBKHHU010000246.1:0-4528 GCA_046539045.1 Phycisphaerae bacterium | reverse complement strand
CTTTGTCCTTCGCAGTTGCTGCCGATCGGAGCCATTTATGTGGCCGTTCAAGAAAAAGGTACCTCGCCGACGCCTTGAGGTGCGGAAGAACATCCCTTCCAAGCTGCCCGATTACTGGGAGCGATTCCGACAGGCCGGGGGGCTCGGGTCGGTTCTGATCGCGCTGGGGTTCTACCTGGCGATCTTCGCCACGAGCCTCTGGCCGCCCAACCCGATTCCCTATCAGGCCGGGGAGTACATCCCCGAGGACATCCACGCCCGCGTCCCGTTCCGCATGGAGTCGCCCAAGCTGCGGGAAGAGGTCCAGCAGGAGGTCGCCGAGACCACCCCCGCCAGCTTCAGACTCAATACCGACCTGGTCAACACGATTATCAGCACCCTCCAGGCCGTGCCCGGCGAACTGCGGAACACCACCCAGCCGTCGGAGGTCGAGGGCGAGCTGATGCGGTATCTGGCCCCCAACTCCGTCGCCCTCGACGCCTATCGCAAATATGCACAGAACCCCGAAGCCAGAGAAGAATACAACGAGCGACTGCAGAGCATGCAACACCTGCTGGAACAGACGCTTGTGGTCCGACCGGATGAGGCACAAGCCCAGCGCCGGCGAAAGGCCGAGAAGGTGAAGGTACTGCGGCCGAACGAGCCGCCCAAGCAACTCGACATCAAAGAATTCGTCACGATCGAACAAAATGAGAAGCTCGGTTCCAGCGTGATCGGCATCACCTCGGGCATCGACTCGGCCATCCGCGACGGTGTGGAAGCCTACCTGCTGGATCTGTTTACCAAGGGCCACGTGCTCTACACCTACGAGGAAGAGGTCACCCGCCGGGACATCCAGGACGCCCTGGCCGCCATCACCCCCGAACAGTACCAGGTCAGCTACCCCGCCGGGGCGCGGATTATCCGCTCTTCCATGCGCCGGTCGATGAGCAACGACGCCGAAACGGAACTGACCCGGGCCGACATGCGAGTCCTCCGCGCCGAGCACCGCGCCTGGCAGGAATTCGAGCGAAACCAGCACCCACTGCAGTGGTGGGGCCGGTTGGTCGGCAAGGCGCTGGTCTATCTGCTGATCACGGTGCTGATCAGCGTGTATATCGTCGCGTATCAGCGACGGATTGTCACCAACCATCTGCGAGGATTCGCGGTGGCGGGAATCATCGTCCTGATGCTGTGGGTCGCCAAGGGCCTGCAGTACGGGCTGCAGTGGAATTCCAACACGGCTGTATTGCCGGTGCTTACGGGGGGGATCATTTTTACAATCGCCTACGACCGCCGCTTCGCCTTGGCGATGGGGTCGGTGCTGGGGATTCTGACGATTCTGCAGATGCAGGAGGGCTTCCCGCTGCTGGCATTGCTGCTGGTTACGCTGGCTGCGGCGACCTTCCCGCTGAAGGAGATCCGCACCCGGACGAAGCTGATCGAAGTGGCTGCCATCGGCGGGCTGGCGGCGTTTCTAGCTGCCATTGCCATGGGCTTGGCCGACGCCCGGCCGTGGAGCTTCGTGCTGGTGAACGGTGCGTGGGCTGCCGGGTCGGCGTTGCTGGTGGGCTTCATCATCCAGGGCATTCTGCCCGCTATCGAGCGGCTCTTCGGCGTGGCCACCAGCATGACGCTGCTGGAATGGTGCGACGCCAACAAGCCGCTGCTGAAGCGCCTGGCGATGGACGCCCCGGGCACGTACAACCACTCGCTGCAGTTGGGCACCATGTGCGAGGCCGCCGCCGAGGCCATCGGCGCCCAGGGCCTGCTGGCCCGCGTGGGTGCGTACTATCACGACGTCGGCAAGATCAACAAACCGCCGTACTTCATCGAGAACGAATCCGGCAAGAGCAAACACGCCAAGTTGAGCCCGGCCATGAGTTTGCTGATTATCACCGGCCACGTGAAGGACGGCCTGGAGCTCGCCCGCGAGTACGGCCTGCCGAAGGTGCTGCACGAGTTCATCACCTCTCACCACGGCACGACGCTGGTGCAGTATTTCTACCACGCCGCGACCAAGGAGCGCAAGGAGAACCTTGACCGCGCCCCCGATGAGGTCGAATTCCGCTACCCCGGGCCCAAGCCCCGAAGTCGCGAAGCGAGCATCCTCATGCTGGCCGACGCGTCGGAATCCAGCGTCCGCGCCATGAACGAACCCACCGCCGGACGGATCGAAAACCAGGTGCACAGCATCGTCCAGCGACGGCTCATGGACGGCCAGCTCGACGAGTGCGAACTGACCCTCAAAGAGGTCAACCAGATCGAGAAATCGTTCGTCAAGAGCCTCTGCGGGTTCTATCACGGGCGCATCGCTTACCCCACGCCTCCCGGCGAGAAGCCCAGCGCGGCAGAGAAGCAGGCCGCCCAGCAGAAGGAACGGGCCGCCGCAGAATCCGATGCCGAGCGCGAACACGCCGAGCTGGACGAGCAGACCCCCTCCGATGCCAACGCACCCGAACCCGGCAGACAGGCCCCCGCTCCCCGGTAAGTCGCAGCGTCCGCCGTGACCGACACATGGTCGGCCGCTCCCGATGGGTGCGCGATTCCAGATAGCAACCGCCGCTCCAGCGCACGTCCCGGCCGGGCGGGGTCTTGCGTTTGGCCCCGCTGACGCTATGCTGGATTTCCTGTCATAACCTCAACGTGAACGGGAGGCCCACCAGTGTCCAAACCGAATATCCTGATCCTGATCACCGACCAGCAGACGCACATGGCCATGAGCTGCGCGGGCAACCAGTGGCTCCGCACCCCGGCGGAAACCGACCCGGGCGAGATGGTCAACCTGGCCGTCTCGAGCCGACACGACGATATGCTGGCCGATCTGCGGTCGCGCCTGGCCGCCTGGCGCAAGGACACCAGCGACGCCTTCCAGGTGCCCGGCCACGAGATTCTCTCCCCCGGCGCAACCCGCCAACCGGAATATCAAGAGTAACCCTTTTCATGCTGGTTGGACTGTACCGCAAATGGCACAAGTTCATGCTCCCCCGCCGCATTCGCCGGCGCGTGTGGAAGTGCCGCGCACTCGGAGCGACCGTCGGGGACGACCTGCGGATCTACGGCGATATCGAGATGACCTTCCACGACCGCATCGGCATCGGCGATCGCTGCACGATCAATGAAAATGCGGTCCTCGGCGGGCGCGGCGGGCTGGAGATCGGCAACGACGTCCGCATCAGCACACAGGCGATCATCGAGACCGGGTTCCTCCGCGCCCGGGAGTACAGCACCGACGGCAGGAAATCGTGGCGCAAGCACGACGCCCTGCCCACCCGCATCGGAAACAACGTCTGGATCGGGGCCGGGGCCAAGGTCCTTGCCGGCGTCACCGTCGGCGACAACTGCGTAATCGCCGCGGCCGCCGTGGTCACCAAAGACGTCCCCGCCGACCACATCGCCGTGGGAATCCCCGCGGAATACAAACCCCTCAACGCCAAGGTCCACCGGACCGCTCCGGCCGAGTAGTGCGTGCCGTATGGCACAGCAGCGCCGGATTGGGCGCCCGACCGAGATAGAACGGACGGAATAGCCACGCCCCGACAGCAGTCACCCTGACAGGCACTGGGGATTCGCCCCACGTCAATTGCATCCGCCTTCCCATTGGGATGCCCTCCGCTTCTCGATAACATTCCGTGATTTCGGTTCCTCTCCAAGGTGAAGACCGGTTTTGAAGGAGATTGATATGAGCCTTCTGACATGGGCCATTGTTTTTTTCGTAGTCGCTCTGATTGCTGCGGTTTTCGGCTTTCTTGAGATTGCAGCGGCGGCTGTCACGATAGGTAAGATTCTGTTCTTCGTTTTCCTGGCGCTGTTCCTGGTGTTCCTGGTTCTGGGGTTGGTGCGCAGGCCAAAGCATGCGTAGGCCGAAAGCAGGCATCTGGTCCGTATCGCGTCTAAATCGGCCGGAGGCGCACGATGATGAAACCAATATTAGGTGCGGTACTTCTGGTAGGCGGTTTGATTCTGCTCCCGGCATGCCGGGACGAAGAGACGACCACCGAGCGGAAAGTAGAGAAAGAAACCACAGAGGCTGTCGATGCCGCGGAAAACTGGCTCGAAAACCGGAAGGACGCGGCAGCCAGAGAGTTTGATGAGTTTATGACCGATATGGAGCAGGGAATCAGGCAGCTGGACCGCAAGGCGGGAGACTTGGATGAAGAAGCGCTCGAGGAATGGGCTGAACTCAAGAGTGAACTCAATGCGCTGTTTGCGGATCTGAAGGTCCAGGCGCGACGGCTGCAGAAAGCCACGAAGGAGAACTGGCAGGACGCAAAGAGAGAATTTTCCAGCGCCCTTGCTGCCGCCGAACGAAAATACCAGGAGCTCGAGGACTGGATGGACGAACGGATCGACTGATCTTCCACCTGGTCCCGCTACTCAGACAAGCCGGGTCTCCTCCCGTCGCCGACAGCACAGTCGGAACAAGCCGATCGGAACACGCTTCCCGGTCAACTTCGGCGACGAACACATAGGCCTGGGACACAGGCCACAGGGCTTTTGCCGCCATGTCGGGGCAAAAGCCCCTTTTTTGGTATCTGTTTAGCAGTGA
>JBKHHU010000245.1:0-4537 GCA_046539045.1 Phycisphaerae bacterium | reverse complement strand
GAGGGGGAGTGCGGAGGGCGCGAGGTGTGCGCCCATGCATCGCGGCCGGGTTGTGAGTCGGGATCGGCGGAAAGGAACAACGTGCAAAAGCGGGCGAGAATGCCGCAAAGGCAAGGGGGAGAAGAAGATAAGGTCTTTTGGCTTGCGTCGTGTTCTGCTGGGGGCGTTGTTTTTTTCGTAGTTTTACGTAGCTTTGTGCCGTTCCGGGCACCCTCGGCAGCTTGCGCGGGCGATTGCTCCGTTGCCACGTGTAGCCGGCCGGTCAAGCTGCCGAAGTCCGCGATTGGCGAATTCGCATCTGAGGTGCAACAAGTCTTACTCGGCGTGGTACGACTACGCGGTGGCTGGGTGAAGCTGGTCGGTGTCGTCGACGGGGACGGCTCGTCCTTGGTCGTTGACGGTCTGCATGCCTTCGATTTCGAGCAGTCGGTCGCCCATTTTCTCTGCCACCTTCGTCAGCGCCTCGACGACGGCGGGGTCGTATCGGGTGCCGGCACCGAGTTGGATTTCGCGGACGGCCTCGACGCGGCGCTTGGCCGAGCGGTGGTTACGCGTGGAAGTCATCGCGTCGAGCGAGTCTGCCACGGTGAGGATTCGGGCGGAGAGGGGGATGGTGGAGTTCACCAGACCCTCGGGGTAGCCCTTGCCGTCGAAGCGTTCGTGGTGGTAGCGAACGGCAGGGATTTCCTGGTCGAGGAAGTGCATCCCTTCCATGATCCGCACGCTCAGCAGCGGGTGCGAGCGCATGGTTTCCATCTGGGCCTCGGTCAGCCGGTCCTTGCTGAGCAGTATGCTGTCGGGCATCGCCAGCATTCCGATGTCGTGCAGCATGGCCGAGATCTCCATCCGTCGGCGGACGCGTTCGGGCAGGCCCATCTCTTCAGTGATCAGCAGGGCGTAGTGGCAGACCTTGCGAGCATGATTGGCCATATGCGGATCGCGCAGGCGCAGGATGTCGACGAGTTGCTCGACGGCTTCGACGAACAGTCCCTTGAACTGCGTATTGAGCCCGGCGAGCTTCTTACTGAGCATCTGCATCTGGTGATCGTCGGAGGAATCTTTCGGCAGCGAAGCCGGCTGGAGGTCATGAGCGAGGACGGTTCGGTTGCGTCCCATCTCTTTGGCGGTGTAGAGGGCCTTGTCAGCCAGGCCGAGCATGCCCTCCGGATCGGTGATTTCTCCGGAGTTGAGGTCGCTGATACCGATGGAGCAGGTGACGTTCAGGTCGAGGTTCCCGGCGTGGATCTGTCGATCGCTGATGCTGTGCCGGACGCGGTTGGCGACGGTGCGGGCTTCTTCGGCGGCGGTTTCGGGCAGGAGGATGGCGAATTCATCTCCACCGAGCCTGGCAGGCAGGTCGGCACGGCGGCTTGCCTGTTCGATGGCCCGCCCGACGAACTTGAGCATTTCATCGCCGGCTTGGTGTCCACCGGTGTCGTTGATGGCCTTGAAAAAATCGATGTCCATGATGATCAGGCTGAGGTTGCGGTTGTACCGCCGGGCCTGATGGTAGAAGCTCTTGAGCACTTCCTCGAAGTTGCGGCGGTTGGCCAGTCCGGTCAGTTCGTCGGTTTTGGAGATGTAGGCGAGTCGATCGAAGGCCGACTCCAGGCGCCGGGCCAGCACGCGGGGCTCGCCGTGGAGGTCATCGCTGAGCTTGCCCAGCTCGGCTGAGCCGGATTCGACTTCCTGAATGCGCCGCAGCAGGCGTACGACCGGTCCGGTGACCAGCATGTGCGAGCCCAGGATTACCAGCAGCACCAGTCCCGAGGACAGCGCCAACACGATCAGCACCATTCGTCTGCCCGCTATGGCCTGGCGGCTGACCTGCGTGACCGGGGCCGTGGCACGATAGTATCCGATCGGCTTGCCCACCGGCCCGTATTCCAGCCACGCCACGGCCAGTTCGTCTTTTCCGATGGTCCAGATCGCTCGGCGGGTGGCGCTGTCCGGGAGGGTGGATTCCGGCAGGTCGGGATCACGGACGAACACGAGTTCGGCATCCATGGCCGTTCCCATTTCGTCCAACAGCACGCTGTCGACCGTCCGGGCAAGCCACAGTTGCATCGGCGGCTGGTTCTCGCCGGCAGGCAGGTTGGCTTTCCCGAACAGCAACAATCGATCGCCGAGGACGGTGACGCCGGACCGCTGGTCAAGGATCTGTCTGGGTTCTTCGGTTTGGAGCATGTCGGCCAGGTCGCTGGCGGGCAGTTGTTCTGCGCCCAGCGTCTCTGCCGCAATGATGGTATTGCCCTGGGAGATCCAGGCGAAGTCGGCCTGTTTCCTCAGCAACGAGCGGCAGCCCCTGCCAAGAAGATCGGCATCGCTTTCGGGGGAGGCATGTTCGCGGGATTTCGCGCAGTTTTCCGCAGCGATCTGCAGCAGATCTTCACCGGCGGTGAGTTGGAATCGGGCCTGTCGCTGGAGGCGATTCGCCTGATCGCGCAGCGCATCGGCCCGGTGGCTGCGGGCCAGCGGCGAGAGATAGAAGGCGTCCAGCAGAAAAATACCGCCGGCCGCCACCACGGCCAGGATCAGCAGGATGCCTGGCGACGTAAGTCTAAGAGGGGACTTCATTTTACTCCGTCCGTCCTTTTTCTGTCCGCGAGCAGCGCGGAGTTCATGCCAACCGGAACCTACTTGGCATATCGGACGGTTGGGAGCGGAGTTTAACAGTGGCGGAGAAAAATCGGCGCAAAAACAAGCGAGGACAGCACTTCAGGAATAATCCCGAGCTGTCCCCGCCGGCGTGTGCAACGTCTGAACTGTTATTTGAGCGGCACTAAGCCTTTTCGCAGAGCATACTTAACAAGCGTCGTCTGGTCGTGGATGTTGAGTTTGCGCATCAGGCGGGTGCGGTGGGTGTCGACCGTCTTGACCGCGAGGTCCAGCTCCTGGGCGATCTGCCGATTGGTCTTGCCTTCGGCGATCAACTGCAGAACCTGTCGCTCCCGGGTGGTCAACCGTTTATACGGGTCGGAATCGGCCTGCCCGACGCGCTGGAGCACGCCCTTGGGAATACCCGGCCCGAGGTAAAGCTCGCCTCGGGAAACGCGTCGGATGGCCTCGGCCAGCTGCTCGGCTGCTGATTCCTTGAGGAGGTACCCGGAGGCCCCGTTTTCCAGAGCACTGGCGATGAACTGCTCGTCGTCGTGCATGGTCAGGATCAGAACCGACACGCCCCGCTGCTTTTTGGTAATCTCGCGGCAGAGGTCCAGACCATTCAGGCCCGGCATCGTGATGTCGAGTACCACCACGTCCGGGTGGGTGTCTTCTACCTCATCCATTACCCGAAGTCCTTCTCCACACTGGCCCACAACACGGAGCGAGGGGTCTTTGGAGATCAGTGCGGCGAGGCCTTCACGTACCATAACATGATCGTCGGCGAGGAAGATGCCGATGGTCTCGGAACCGGTTTGATCCCCCGTTGCATGTTCCATCATGGATTTTTCCTTATGCTGGGCTGGTACACCCGTTGTCGTGAGTTGCCGATCGGCCGGACTATCGCGCCGATCAATGGTGGATTTGCGCGTACGTAGCCGAGGAAGTTAGCCTACGCGTTTGTACGGCCATATTGTAGCCGCAGCTCCTGTGTAAAACAACCGGACGATCTTCGATCCCGTTGCGTAAATAGAGCTAATCATTCTTGTTACGCAACAGAATCTCATTCGAGTTTTGGTTAACGCGCGTCTGCTTTTCCAAGTGTCCATATACTGAAGGTCGTTTGTCGATGATAATTTCCCGACGCAGTTGTCGTCGGCTGGACAGCAGCGTCTGCCGTCTTGGGCTCGCGGTAAGCACCCGCCCGGGCCTTGCCGTTTCCACGGCAAACAGGCAAAAGCCCCTACCCGCCGGCGGCTGGGGGGAGTAGAATGTGAGCCCGGGAATGACAAGCCGCTCCCCCTGTGTAGCGCCGGGCCAGATCAATGGGTAATCCTATGTCCGATCAACCATCGCCCACCCAGAAAAGGGATCCTTCAGAAGTCCACTCCCTTCGCGAACAGTTGGTTTTGTGTCGGGAACGCCTGCGCCGATACGAGGCCATTTTCGAGAAGAGCCCGGAACTGGTTTGCGTGGTCGGCACGCAGGGCCGCATCCTGGACGCCAATGAACACATGACCCAACTGTCGGGTCTGGAGCGACAGAAACTGCTGCAGAAAAACCTGCAGGATTTCTACGATGGAGACGCCCCGGACTGGCTCGCTGCGTTCCTCGCTCCGCTGCGCAACGGACAGCCGGTCAAGGACCAGGTGATTCCAGTTTCCGGTCTCGGCCCGGTCCGGATGCTCCGCCTCAGTGCCGAACCACTCCACAGCGAAGGCAAGGTCGACAGCATCGTCATCATCGGCAGTGACATTACCGTTCGCGTTCGCGGCGAACGGGCCCGGGACACCCGGGGCGACATCCTCCAGGCCATCGCCGACGGGATCGACACCGTGATGTTCGGCGATAGCGAAAAATCCGAGCAGCAACTTGATGAACTGCTGAAGTACCTGGGCAAAGCGACCGGCGTCTCTCGCGCCTACATATGCTCTCT
>JBKHHU010000057.1:0-16764 GCA_046539045.1 Phycisphaerae bacterium | reverse complement strand
GGCTACTTTCTCGGGCCCCTCCGGGGCGAACGGCAGGAAGGATCCGTCAAAAAAGCCCCGTAGAGACGATTGCCACTAGCCACGCGGCGTGAGCCCGTGGGAAGCAACGGGCAACAAACATACTCCGTGCCCGATGAGAAGTCCCGGAGGGACGATTGCCAATAGCCACGCGGCGCAAGCCCGTGGAAAGCAGCGAACAACAAACATTCGCCCCTCCAGATGAAAAGTCCCGGAGGGACGACTGCAAGCCTCGGAAGGTGTAGGAGCGAACCCTCCAGGTCCGCATCAAGCAGGCTATAAACAGACGTGACGCTGCTCATAGCATTGCTAAACACGTAGCCCGACCCACCCCGTATCAAACGACGCACATTGCAGACGATCCTGTATCAACCGCTCGGCGATCGTCAGAACTCGTCGGTCGGCTCGGGATGAACCGGCCAGTTGCCGGTTTCCCTCAACGCGTGTTTGACGGCGGACCTCATTGGGAAACACTCATCCAGACGGTGACGCTTGAGCGCCTCCACGGCGACATCGGGCAGGTTCCCCCAGCAGCTTAGACTTCTTGCTGCGGCGAGGCGAACTCTGGCCGACCGGTCTTCGATCAACTTCAAAAGTCTCGCGATCGACCATTCGCGCGGGCCGAGATGCAGGAGATTCGCCGCCATAAGACGGATTTTTGGCAAATGATGTCCGCTATAGAATTCCAAGGCGTCCTTGGCTAGGGGATCTCCCATCCGGGCCCTGACCGGCAGCATCGCGGCAGCATCGCGCAGCCTCGGCCAGTTTTTGAGGAACTTCCCGTCGGACCAGAACCTGCCGTCAACCCGGTCTCCGGGATGGCCCTTCCGGCCGGGAAAGCTTTCAGGATCCGGACTGAACCGTGTTGTCAGGCGTGTGAAACAGTATGCCCTCGCCGCAGGTTCTGCGGATGCGGCACACAAGAGCAGGAGGTCCCATGTGCCAGGACGGTTTACCTCGCTCATTTTGCGAATAATGTTTACCGTATTGGGGGAATCTGGATGCCGAATCAACCATTTTCGCAGCAGTTCATTGCCTTTGGGATCATTCTGGCAGAACAATCCCTGCAACGCCGCCCGCTCCGTATGAGATCCCCCTGAAGCGTGAGACAGCACAAAGCTTAGATAGGATACAGCCTTCGGACTGCGGGATTGTCCAATGATGGCGGTAATTACCGCCCGCATCAATCTGTCACCAGAGGCAAATCGCGCGACCCACGGCGCAACATCAAACTTCTCCGGAAGTGGGATATTCTCAAGTAGTCGCACCAACAGTAACCCCAACTCGATGCGGAGAGATGGCCCCACTCTTTCGAAGTAATCAAGAAATACTGGGATAACCTTCGGTTCATTGCACTGGGCCAGTGGATAAAGCAGATCGGGAACAGGTAGCGGAGGGTCCGCAAGCGCCTCGATCAGGCAATCGGCCGCTTCTTCTCCGCCGATGGTCCCCAGCGCGCGGGCGGCGGCTCGGGCGAGTCCTTTGTCTTTCGAGTTCAGGAGTTTCGCGAGCGGTTTGACCGCGCGGGGGTCCTGAATTTCGCCCAGGGCGCAGACGTAGACTCGGGCGTCGATGGTGGACTCGCAGCGATCCAGCGCGGCGATGAGCGGCTTGACGGCCTCGACGTGGCCCAGCCAGCTCAGATCCCACGCTGCCCGCACGCGGGTGGTCGCATCATCGGATTCCAGGCGGGAGATCAACACCCGGAGTTGCGGCTGATCGGCCGAGGCGGGCATTGTGGTTGGACCATCAGCCAGGCAGACGCTCGCCAGCAGGCCAAGGACGATCAGGCAGGATTGTTGCTTTCGCATGTCTTCCCCTTTGCTGAGTTCGTCATCGTTTCGATACCAGTGGAGTCTACCATCGCCGTCGGGTTGCCACAATGGTTCGACGCGGAGAACCGTTTTTGCGCCGCCCGGCCGGGAAGCCCGGAACACGAGCAAATTCGCCCGGCTCCACAGAGCGGCGTGTCAAGCACTTACAGTCGCGCCGAACGAAACGGACCCGAAACGCCAAAGAAATCGTCTCCGAAGCCCGTGTACGCGATTGAAGCGAACGGCCCCCTTCTGTAAACTGCGTTCCCATGAGCGAAAACGATGCCATGGAACTGCTGCGGTCGGTCAAAGATCGCACCGACGAAACGGAATTCTACACCCCCCTTCCCGAAGGCTACAAGCCCGGATCGACCAAGTACGTTGCCGTGCTCGGCACGGTCATGAGCGGCTTGGGGAAAGGGATCTTCTCCTCTTCTCTTGCCAAGCTCCTCAAGGACAAGGGTCTGACCGTCGCCCCCATCAAGCTGGAGGGCTACCTCAACGTCGATGCGGGCACACTGAACCCGGTCCGGCACGGTGAGGTGTTCGTCCTGGACGACGGGATGGAGACGGACATGGACCTGGGCACCTACGAGCGGATGCTCGATCAGGACCTGTCCAAGCTGAACTTCGCCACCAGCGGGCAGATTTTCAGCTCCGTCCTGAGCAAGGAGCGCGCGGGCAGCTATCTCGGACGCGACGTGCAGATGATCCCGCACGTGACCGGCGAGGTGAAATACCGCCTGCGAGCCCTGGCTGCCAAAACGCAGGCCGACGTGGTCTTCATCGAGGTCGGCGGAACCGTCGGCGACTTGGAGAACTCCTTCTATATCGAGGCCCTTCGCGAGCTGAGCTACGAGGAAGGCGAGGATTCGATGATCTTCGTCGCCCTGACCTACGTGCTCAACCCGCCCGCGCTCGGCGAGCAGAAATCCAAAGCCGCCCAGCTCGGTATCAAGCGTCTCAGCGCGTACGGCATCCAGCCCGACATCATCGCCTGCCGGTGCGAGAAACCGGTCACCGATAAGGTGCGCCAGAAAATTTCCATCTACACCAACGTGCCGCTGCCACGCGTGTTCAGCATGCACGACCTGCCGAGCATCTATCAACTGCCCGAAATCATGCGGGAAGGCGGCTTGGACAGCGAGGTCGTCCAGTTGCTGAAACTGGGCGGAAACGTCAATACGCTGTCCGATTCACGGGCCAACGTGGAGTGGCAGCAGTTCACCCGCAAGATCGGCCGGGCGGGCGAAGACGTGACCATCGGGGTTACCGGCAAGTACACTTCCCTGCGGGACAGTTACGCCAGCATCCTCAAGGCCCTGGAGCATTCGGGCGTGACCAACCGGGCCAGCGTCAAGATCGACTGGATCGACACGACCAACCTGAACGACAGGAACGTCGACAAGGCGCTGAAAGAGGTCGACGGGATCATCGTCCCCGGCGGGTTCGGCGTGCGAGGCACCAGCGGGAAGATCGCCTGCATCAAGTACGCCCGGGAGAACAAGCTGCCCTACCTGGGAATCTGCCTCGGTTTCCAGATGGCCGTGGTCGAGTTCGCCCGCAACGTCTGCGGGCTGGAAGATGCGGGCAGCACCGAGATCACGCCGGAATGCGAGCACGCGGTGATCGACATCCTTCCCGAGCAGAAGCAGATCGAGGGCCTCGGAGGCAACATGCGGCTCGGCGGGCAGGACGTGCAGATTGCCCCCGAGACGTTCGCGTTCGAGATGTTCGGCAATCGCGAAAACATCCGCATGCGGTTCCGCCACCGCTACGAGGTCGACCCGAACTACGTAGAACTGCTCGAGAAGCACGGGCTGGTCTTCTCCGGAAGGCACCCGATCCACCCGATCATGCAGATTCTCGAGCTGCCCCGTGAGGTGCACCCGTTCTTCATCGCCGGGCAGTTCCATCCGGAACTGACCAGCCGACCGCTCCGGCCGTCACCGATGTTCGTGGGACTGGTCGAAGCGGCCCTCGCCTTCCGCCGCAAGCGACGGCAGGACACCACCAAACCCGAGCCGGCCACCCAGGCCGACTGATCCACAAACCACAGCCGCAACCACAGGAACCGACCGCCCGAACACCCGCCGGGACGGTCGGTTTCTTTTTTGCGCCGCCACAAGCCGTTGGCACAACCGGATATTTTCGTGCCGCCAGGAAGTACCGCGACCACCGCTTCGTCGTGCTGAGCCCCTGCATCGCCAAGAAGCGGGAATTCGATGAAACCGGCTTCGGCGATTGCAACGTCACTACTCCGAACTGACCGAGATCCTCAACCGCGAGGTGATGGAAGCCATCGCGACCATCGCTCGATCCGGCGAGGACCCCGGCGACCCGCGGTCCGGCGGAGCCGGACACCACACCAGAGCAGACTGGCGCTTTTCACTCGTTCTTGACGCGTCATTTCAGTCCCGCAGCGGCTCCGCCTCTATTTGAACGCTGTCTAAAGACAGTCCGAATGTACGGTTGCGGTTGTCTTGCTCCTGTGTCGGCGCCTACCGTTTCGTAGTTGCGAATAATTCTCATTTACACGGAGCCAATGCCTGAGCGACCAGAACATCAATTGCGGATGACTCGCCAGCGGCGGATTATTCTGGAGCAGCTCCAAAGCTGCGGCGGACACCCGACCGCCGACGAGGTGTTCGAACGCGTCCGTAAACACTTGCCGCACATCAGCCTGGCCACCGTGTACCGCAATCTCGAGACCATGAGCCGACTGGAACTGCTGAACAAGATCGAGTCGGCCGGGCGGCAGATGCGGTTCGACGCCGACGCCCAGGACCACGACCACATCATGTGTGTCCAGTGCGGGCGGGTGGAAGACGTCCCCCGCACAGAGGGCGAGGATCTGGAGTTCTGGGCCGGCCAGGCGACGAATTTCGAGGTGACCGGGCACCGCATGATGTACCGCGGGATTTGTCCGGATTGCGGCTCTGCCGATCGGCAGGAGAACCCCGCGACGTCCTGAAACGTGTCCGTCGGCGGTGAAAGGCACAGGAGCCGCCGGGTGGATTTGATTTATTCCCGTTCCTATATACAGACAGTACGGAGAGTTACGATGCACGACATGACAGCAGCCAATCTGCGAAGCGCCTTCGGTGGAGAGTCCCAAGCACACATGCGGTACCTGATCTGGGGCAACAAGGCCGAGAAGGACGGATTCCCCCACGTCGCCCGCATGTTCCGGGCCATCAGCCGGGCCGAGCAGGCCCACGCCACCGGGCACTTCAAGGCCCTGCGGAACGTGGAAGGCGCATTCGACGTTACGAGTGCTGCCGGGTTTGGGCTGGGCACCACCAGCAACAACCTCGCCGGGGCCATCGAAGGCGAAACCTTCGAGATCAACGAGATGTACCCGGCCTACCTCGAGGTCGCCAAGATGCAGGACGTCAAGGGCGCCCAGCAGAGCATGACCTACGCCCTGTCGGCGGAGAAAATCCACGCTGCCTGGTTCACCAAGGCCAAGAAGTCGGTCGACGACGGGAAGGATTTCGAGATCGGGACGATCCAGATCTGCCCGGTGTGCGGCCACACGATGGAGGGCGAGGCGCCGGACCAGTGTCCGATCTGCAAGGCCAAAGGCTCGCTGTACATCGAATTCGCCGCCAACTAGCAAAACCGTCCGCCGGTTCGGGCCGGGATCGACACGGTTCGGTCCCGGCCCAGCCGGTTTGGGTGCGTTTGCCGCAGTTTTCCGCGGTTTTCCGCAGGCCTTCGACGATCGGAGTCCATGGACGAGTTCCAACAGCACAAGCGTCTCCTGGAGCAAACGTACGACCGGCTGAACCGCCGGGAGTTGGTGCATCCGGACCCGTTGGAATTCCTCTACTTCTTTGAGGATCCGCTGGACCGCGAGGCGGCCGGGCTGGTGGCGGCGTGCTTGGCGTATGGGCGCGTAGCGCATATTCTGCGGAGCGTCTGGCGGGTGCTGGCCCGGCTGGGGCCAAGGCCGGCCCGCACGCTTCAGGAAACGTGCCCCTACCGCATCTGCAGGCATGTGGAGCACTTCCGGCACCGGTTCCAGACCGGCAGGGACGTCGCGTCGCTGCTGATGGGCATCCGGAACGTGCAGATGGATTGCGGTTCGCTGCAGGCATGCTTCACCGAGGCGTTGCAGCCGGACGATGCCAACGTGTTGCCCGCCCTGCGGCACCTGGTAGCGGAGTTGGACCGAGCGGCAGGGACGCGCATCGAACATCTGCTGCCGGATCCGTCCAAGACCAGCGCGTGCAAACGCCTGCACCTGTTCCTCCGGTGGATGGTCCGCCGCGACGACGTCGACCCCGGCGGCTGGTCCGAGGTGCCGAAGCGCAAGTTGATCGTCCCACTCGACACTCACATGCATAAAATGGGTCAGAGCATGGGCCTGACCGCCCGAAAGAGTGCCGATCTCCGCACCGCCATCGAGGTCACTCGTGGATTCGCGGCATGGTGCCCGGAAGACCCGGTCAGATACGATTTCGCCCTGACCCGCCTCGGCATCCGCCGGGAGATGCAGCCGGAAGAGTTTCTCCGGCGATGGAACGAAGCCAAACTCTGAAAGAGTCGCAATGGAAGTTGTTATAGACAAATCAGTTGAGTTCTTCACCGACTTCTGGGCCGTGCTGATTGAGATGTCGCCCTATCTGCTGTTCGGGTTCTTCGTCGCAGGCGTGCTCAGCGTCTTTCTTTCGCCGCAGTGGGTCGAGCGTCACCTCGGCGCCGGCAAGATGGGCTCGGTGCTGAAAGCGTCGGCCATTGGCGTGCCGCTGCCGTTGTGTTCGTGCGGGGTCATTCCCGTTTCCGCTTCGTTGCGTCGCCACGGGGCAAGCAAGTCGGCCACCACGAGCTTCCTGATCTCCACCCCGCAGACCGGTGTGGACAGCATTCTCATCACCTACAGTCTGCTCGGCCCGTTCTATGCAGTCTATCGCCCGGTCGCGGCGCTGGTCAGCGGTGTCATCGGCGGGTTCCTCGTTTCGATCGGTACGAAACCGGACGAACCGGCAGAAGCCCCGCCCGGCCGAAGCGAACACAAGCCCCAGAGTGGCCGCTGCGAGAGCGACTCCTGCGAGGAAACGTCGCCCGAAGGCTGTCACGCCGAATGTTGCAGCGAGAACGGACACGGCAAGGCCGTCAAGGCGTTGCGGTACGGGTTCCTGACATTGCCCGAGGACATCGCCGGGTCGCTCATCATCGGGCTGTTCATTGCCGCGGCGATCTCCGCCCTGCTTCCGGAGGGGTATTTCTCGAACCTTGTCCCGCCGGGTCCGCTGCAGATCCTGATTCTCATGCTGGCGGGCATTCCTATCTACGTCTGCGCGACGGCATCGGTGCCGGTCGCGGCAGCGTTGATCATCGCCGGCGTCAGCCCCGGAGCCGCCTTCGCCTTCCTCATGACCGGCCCTGCCACCAACGCCGCGACCATTGCGACCATCTTCCGCGTGATGGGCCGGCGTACCGCGCTCATCTATGTCGGCACGATGGCGGTCGCTGCCTTCGCGGGCGGGCTGCTGCTGGACTACTTCTTCGGCGTGCTGGCCGTCCCGGACCCGATGTCCCACGCCCACGGCGGGTGGATGCCGGTCTGGTTCAAGACGATGGCGGCGGTGGTGCTGCTGGCGCTGCTGGCCTACGCCCTGCTGCACCGATACGTGCTGCCCAGACTCTCGACCACCGAACCGGTGTCCGATCCGGACCAGATACTCACCCACGGCGCGACCGAAACGCAGGAAGTCACCGCCGGACCCGCCACGGCAGACGCCCGGCGGATCGTGCTCAACGTCAAGGGCATGACCTGCAATCACTGCAAGAACGCCGTGACCCGCGCTCTTGCCGAGCAGCCCGGCGTGCAGAAGGTAAATGTCGAACTGTCCAAAGGCGTTGCGACCATCCTCAGCCGGGGGTCAGGCCCCGAAGACCTTGCCGCTGCGGTCCGCGAACTGGGGTACGAGTCGGAACCTGCAGAGCAATCCTGACAAGAAGTAACTACCGTGCCTATAATACCTTGCCTGCCGATATTCCAGCAGGATACAGACGAAATTCAGGAACAGAAGGAAAGAGTATCCCATGTTTTGGGCACTGATCATAACACTGGCCATCGGCATCCCGGCGGGTATCATCATCGGCTATCTCACCAGGAAGCCGACGGACAACCCTCTGTTCCGGTCGCTTGCCGGGGCTGCTCTGGGTGCCGCTGCGGCGGTGCTGTTCTATACGTTCATCCCCAAGTCGTACCCGAAGACACCCAACATGCAGGCGGTCGACAGCAGGGAGGAGTTCAACGAGGTGGTCCTCCAGGCGGACAAGCCCGTGCTGGTAGACTTCTACGCCACCTGGTGCCCGCCCTGCAAGAAACTGGCACCACGGCTGGACGAACTGGCGGCGGAGTTCGGTGACAGCGCCCGGTTCGTCAAGGTCGATGCCGACAAGAACCCGGATCTGGTTCAGGAGTACGAGGTAGGAGCTTACCCTACGGTGTTCATCTTCGTCGGCGGAGAAGTGGCACACAGGTTACCAGGGGTTAAGCCGAAGAACGTGTACGCCACTCGCCTCATGGCAGCGACGAAACTGACCAAGCCGGCACCTGCCAAACGTCAGGCGACGATGGAGCCAGACCGGTGAGAACAATCAACAGACCAACCGGCTCGCCGACCAGGAAGGCAGCGAGTCTTGTAGCGGCCGTCGCTTTGGCCCTTCTTCTGATGGGCTGCGATCGTGACCGCGTGGATATTGAAACCGAAACGCTCTCAACAGAAAGGGGAGTCGAGATGTACGAACGAACCGGAGAAATGACGTTCAAAGGAACCCCGCTCACGCTCGTGGGCGACAAGGTTGAAGTCGGGCAGATCGCACCGAACTTCACTGCCGTCAGCAATGATCTGGAAGACGTCGAACTGTCGAAATACAAGGGCAAGACGATCCTGCTCCTGGCGGTGCCCTCCCTGGACACCGGCGTCTGTTCCATGGAGACCAAGAAGTTCAACGAGAAGGCGACGGATCTCGACGATGACGTCGTGGTGCTGACGCTTTCGATGGACCTGCCCTTCGCCCAGAAGCGCTGGTGCGGGGCAGAGGGCGTGGAGAACGTCGAGACGCTCTCGGACCATCGCGATGCGGAATTCGGCACGAAGTACGGTCTGCTGATCAAGGAACTGCGCCTGCTGGCCCGCGCGGTGGTGGTCGTGGACTCCGACGGCAAGGTCACCTACGTCGAACTGGTGCCTGAGATGACCGACGAGCCGGATTACGACGCAGCCATCAAGGCCGTTGATAGCGCACGCAGTTAGATGTAAGATATCTATTCAATATAATTTACGTTCATCCTAACGAAACAGAAGGAGCCGAATCCATGGCGACTCAAAAGCTGGAAGTCTACAAGTGTATGGTGTGCGGTATCGTGGCGGAGGTCTGCGACGGCGGAGCCGGCGAGATGATCTGCTGCGGCGAGCCAATGAAGAAGATGGAAGCCAAAACCGCCGACTCTTCCACTGAGAAGCACGTGCCGATCATCGAAGAGGTCGATGAGGGCACGAAGGTCACCGTCGGTTCGACGCTGCACCCGATGGAACAGCAGCATTTCATCCAATGGATCGAGTTGCTGGTCGACGGCAAGACCTTCAAGCAATACCTGAAACCCGGCGATGAGCCGGTAGCGGTTTTCCCCGTCAAGGGCGCGGACGTCAGCGCCCGGGAGTTCTGCAACGTGCACGGACTCTGGAAAGCCTGAGCCGCTACGCATACAGAAAGCGCAACGAGGAGTACCTCAGAATGATCAACGAAAACGTAGAGCAGGCAATGAACAAGCAGATCAACGCCGAACTGTATTCGGCGTATCTGTATCAGTCGATGGCTGCGTACTTCGAGTCGGAAGACCTCGACGGGTTCTCCGCATGGATGAAGGTCCAGGCGATGGAAGAGACGACCCACGCCCAGAAGTTCTTCGACTTCATCAACGAGCGCGGCGGACGGGTCAAACTGACCGCAATTGAAGCGCCGAAGACCGACTGGAACTCGCCGCTGGAAGCCTTCCAGGACGCCTACGAGCACGAGACGAAGGTCACGGCCCTGATCGATGACCTGGTCAAAACCGCCCGCGAGGCCAATGACAACGCTTCGGAGATCTTCCTGCAGTGGTTCGTGACCGAGCAGGTGGAGGAAGAAGCGTCGGCCGACGAGGTCGTCCAGAAACTCAAATGGGTTCAGGACTCCCCGCACGCGGTGTACATGCTGAACCAGGAACTCGGCAACAGGACCTTCACTTCCGGTGCCGACGAAGGCGAATAGCAATCCGGCGACAATCTGCCTATGCTTCGATCGGGGGCGTCTGCAAAGGCGCCCCCGTTTTTCTGGTGCGCCGGGCACGGCGCGTTGACTTGGAGATGTAAGTCCTCTACGGGCCTTGATGACAGGAACCGTTAGCCGAACAGCAAGGGCTGCCGCCGCGAGGCGGGGTCTGAAGGAAGCTGCAGGCAAAGCTGCGGCCCGACGAACAGGAATCGCATACAAGGCGGCGTCGCGCGGGCGAGAGGGCCAGAAGACTCGAAGTCCGAAGTCATCCGGAACGCGGCGGCGTAGATGCGGCGGGAGTGCTGGTAGGCCATCCGTTGGGCCTGCCGGGCATACTACTCGTTGAGGCGATCAAGAAAGCGATAGACCTCCTGAACCGACACGGTCTTGCCTTGGTAGCGGTACAGGTAGTCGATCGTCTTGAGCTTGCTGGTCGGATACGCCATCCGAGCGACGACGATGCCGCGGAAAAGCTCCTCGAGCCCAGCGAAACAGAAACGGAAAGGCCGGGTACGGTAGCTAACCATCCCGGCCTTTCCTGTTCCGTATGGGCTGCGCTGCCCGGTCATCTATTCCGCAACCGTAGCGTCTTGATTTCGAACGGCCGGAAGCTGAGTTGCACGCCGCCGTTCGCTAACGTCAGTCTTTGGCTGACTTTCTCTTCCAGCATGTCGGTCTCATCGACCGACTCGACCGGCAGGTTGATTGTCAACGAACAGTCGCATGCGCTTCGTAGCGATTCATAGAGCCGCACGATCACATCGCCCGAGCCGTCCTCTGCCGGTTTGACCGCTTCGATGACGATATTGTCGGCGTCGGTCTGCAGCAGCGACTTCGTCTCGGCCGCCCCGGCGGCCGTGCGAATCGGGACATTCAGGTTGTACCCTTGCCGGATCAGGTCACTGCTCATCAGCGGACCGTTCCAGGCGTAGAAACTGTAGGTGAACTTCTGCATTCCGCGGTCGGCATTCATGGCCGGGGCCTGCGGGCTCTTAAGCAGCGTCAGATTGATTGAGTTATCCCGCACGTCCACGCCGTACTTGCAGTCATTGATCACCGCACAGCCGCGATTCTCCTCGGCCAGAGCGGTCCATTTGTGATTCGGGACCTCGAACATGTCTTTGTCCAGTTGGCGGGACTCATGGTTCGGTCGGCGAAGATGGCCGAACTGGATCTCGTGGATTGCTTCGTGCGACCGGATATCCACCGGGAAATTGACTTTCAGCAGCTTGTGCTGCTCCTGCCAATCGACCGTCGTTTCGAAGTCCAGCCGCCGGCTTTCGCGCCTCAGGGTAACCCACTGCGTAACGCTGGAATTGTGAATCTTCCGCGTGATCTTCAATCGGCCGAGCAGGTTACCTTCGGTAGCGACTTCGATGTTCGCCTTCTCGGGCAATTCGACCGGCATGTCGCGGTACATCGGGTCTATGTCCCATGCGTCATACTTCATCGGCACATCGCGGTACATCTTCAGGCTGTTGCACGGGCCGTCGGCCAGCTCTCGTTTGGCATTTTTGTCGAAAATGCTCGTCACCTGACCGAATTCATCGAAGAGGACCTTCAGTTCGGTGTTCTCCAGCGAGTTCGGCGTGGCCTTCACACCGCAGGCGATACCGGATTCGCAGATGTCTCGGGGCTTGTCCGGGGTGAGGCTGGTCCAGCCGCATGAGGGTACGGTCGGCTGGACGTAGTTGACACCATCGACCTCCTGAACGCAGAGCAGATCGCCTTCGGCATCTTTTGCCCCGGTCCAGCCGTCGGGCAACGCAACGAGTTCTCGCCGGTCCCAGTTCAGCGAATTCAGGACAGTGATGGCGTCACCCTCGTCGGTCAGGCTCCCGGCAGCGTCGGCGATCGTTTCGTCGGCCATTCCCAGCACGCGGGTATATTCGCGCTCGGCCCGCTCGTAGACCATGGCGATCGACGACCCGGGCAGGATGTCATGGAACTGGTTGACCAGCACAAGCTTCCATGCTTCCTCCAGTTGCTCTGCCGGGACCGTGAACTTCCCACCGGCAGCGGCTGCGACGCACCACATCTCCGCCTCCCGCAGAGCGATCTCGCTCTTGCGATTGCCGCGTTTGGTCTTCGCCTGCGAGGTCTGCACCCCGCGATGTGCCTGGAAATAGAGTTCGCCGACGTATCGCTCCTCTGTCTCCCGGCGCTGCTGGAGATCCTCGAAGAATTCCTGCGGCGTGCCGTAGCGCATCCGCGGCACGCCCTCGCAGTCTCCAAGGCGCTTCATGTACTCGGCGTGGATCCGGGTCGGGCCTCCACCGCCATCACCGTGGCCAAACGGGAAGAGGAAGGTCGAAAACCCTTCCTTCTGGCGGCGGTTCTTCCATCGACCAATGACCTCCTCCGGCTTGGTCATGGCGTTGTAGTTGTTGTGCAGGTGGACCAGCACCTGGCTGCCGTCGATACCCTCCCACCGGAACGTGTTGTACGGGAACGGCTCGCCACCGTGATAATTCCAGAAGATCTTCTGTGTCGAGAAGTATTTCACACCGCAGCCGTCCATGATCTGCGGCAGCGCGCCGGTGTAGCCGAACACGTCCGGGAGCCACAGCATCTCACTCTCGACACCGAATTTCTCGCGGAAATACTTCTTCCCGTGGATGAATTGGCGAATCAACGCCTCCCCACCGGAAACATTGGTATCCGCCTCCACCCACATTGCCCCGTCGGCGATGATTTTTCCGTCGGCGACTGCCTGCTTCACGCGCTCGTACAGCTCCGGGTACTTCTCCTCCAGCCAGACGTACTGAGCAGGCTGGCTCATCAGGAAGCAGTAACCCGGATATTCCTCGGCCAGTGAAAGCTGATTGGACAGCGTACGGGCGGCCTTCCGCTCGGATTCCTCGATCGGCCAGAGCCAGGCAGTATCCAGATGCCCGTGCCCGAAGGCGAAAAACTCCGGAGCTGTTGAACCGTTCGCGCATTCCAGAAGCGGTTTCAGAAGCTCGGAGCCCTCGCGGCAGGTCTGCTCGAACTGTTCGGGCGGAAGCTCCCAGTCCACAATGGTTGTGAACTTCTTTACCGCCTCGTCGATCTTCATTACCCGTAGCGACTCCGGATCGATGTTGTGGCGGATCTGGACCAAGGTTTCGAAATCCAGCCACGCCTGGAACACCGGTTCTCGCCAGACGCCGTACGTGCTTTTCTGAATCGGCCAGTCGGGCAGGAAATCTGGCGGGATCGAGTCCGTTCCGTGCGGGACGAAGGGCGCGTGCGACTTCCGAAGTCCATGATCCCTATACGCTTCGATCACGATGTCGAAGGTTTTTCCGGGCTCACCCTCGCGGGTCAGCGTCAGTTCGGGACGCGGTCTGGATCGAGACCCAGCCGCCTTGCCGTTCACGAACAAGAGACATTCGTTTTCCATGCCGGTATGGAAAACAATCCGCTTGCCCTCGGCTTCTGGAGGCAATGTCACCGTGGTGCGGAACCATCCGTAGTCATTCTGACTGCCCCACCTCGTCCCCGGAGGCATGGGCTGGAAGTCTCCCTGAACTGCCTCCTCCAGCGACAACTGCTCGGCTGTCACAAAACCCTCAAGTTCGACCTCCCCCAGAGGCGCATAGAACAACTCCTGAAGGTGTTTTCGCCATTTCTGAACTCGGTCGGCCCATTCGCCGGTCAAAGACATAACTGCGGTTCCTATCTGATCAAAGCGGAATTCTGCCTGCATCGGCGCAGGCGTTTTCGTGTCGGGACAATGTAAACGGGAAGTTCACTGAAGGCAACAGTCTGAAAGCGCCAAGATGTGCCCCTGCGCGACTACTCCGGCTGTGTTTCGGCAGAGGCTGGCTGGGTCGACGGCTGGGTTGCTGTCGCTGCAGGCTCCGGTGCGATGTATTTGCGGTATGCCCTATACCCCAGCCACCCACCCAGTGACAAGACGACCAGAATCACACCGACGCCCAGCAACCAGCGGAGGTCCCGAATGCCCCGCGAACCGGCGGGATAGGCAGGTTTCTGCGAAAAATGTTTGCTCTGCCGGCGTGACAGTCGCATCCGCGCGTTGATCGCCCAGCCGGTTCCTTCAAGAATGGAACTCAGATCGCGCTGACGCAACTTCAGAAACGCGATGATCGACGTAGGCAGAATGACCGCCAGAACGGCCGCAAGAACCCCTATCAAGATCGCCGGCCACGGGGTCTGGGAGAACGTTTTCGTAATGTATGCGACTGCGGACCCTAGCGCGGCGATCGCCACGCCGCCCCCCACCAGGAACCCGGCCGAGGTTTTCGGCTCGGGCTTTTGCTCGGCAGCCCCTTGAACCGTCGTAACAGCCTGCCCCGTCTGAAGATCCAGCTTCTTCTCCGCCTCGGCTGTGATCGATTCTATCTTCCCGGTAATCAGTTTTCCGATTCGTCGGAACGGTGCCCAGAAGGCTTCCCGGAGACTGATAGGATTCTCGATGATCTGCACGATCCGCGCATCCAGAATTTCGCCGTCCAATCTCTCAAAGACCCCACGTTTGCCGACCGCGAGATTCCACTTGCCCCCATACGTTACCGGCGATGCGATGGTGATCTTGTCCTGCTTGACCGGGCGAGATACCTCCGCATACAGGACGTACATGTTGCTGTTTCGAGCCACTGCGGAATGTTCGGCCAGATCGTTCACGCGAACCGCCAGATTGAACCGCCGCCCGTCCATGATCAGCGTGCCAAGCTCGAAAGAGGCCCGCAGATGGTGGCTGTACAATTCCGGGAACGACACGAAGTTATTGGTCAGGCGGATCATGTTCGCCTGAAGGAGGATGAGTTTCTCAACCAGCCTGACGCTGTCCAGTTCAAGGGCCGTTTCCTGGCGATGGGATATCAACTCGCGTGTGGCTGTCGCGAATCTCTCATCCAGATAGTGGCTCAGCTTTTCTCTGCCGAGAGACTCGACGGCTGCCCCGCTCTTGGCTGACTTCCATGATCCGAAAGCGGCGACTTCCTGACAAAGCGCTTCCCACTGCGATTGCGTGATCTGCCCGGACAATTCGCCGAGAAGCTTTTCTGCCACCTCGGACATCAGTCTACGGATCGGCTGAGCGTAATACGGATTGATATTCTCCTGGTAGACCAGGACTCGATCCGCCCGGGGAATGGCGATTGGGCTCTCGGCCATCAGATTCCGGATGGACTCCGGCGAGTCATAGTCCGTATTTCTCAGTTCGTCTTCGGAAGGTCCCATCCGGGCGGCGAGGTCGCCGCGAAAATCCACGGCCTGGCATTGGGCAAAATACCGATCAATCTTCTCTCGCAGCCACGAAACTTGTTGGAAAGCTTCCGGCGTCTCTTCCCCAAGCACCATGATCTCGGTGGACTGCTGCCCCTCGGGGATGTCGCCGCGAGCGATCCACTCCAGATAGGCCCGAGTTTCATTAAGAAAGATTTGCAGGATATTTTCGGAAACCCCATTCTCGCCGCTGGGGTGCGGGGCTCCACCGACTGAACCGCGAACGTCCAGAAGGAACTGCCTGATCTCCTCATCGTCGGCAGCATCAGGTAGCACCACTCCCATTTCGCTGACCGGCTTGCTTTCGATCTCGCGTCTGACCTGTCGCACCTGGCTTAGCGAGACCGACGAATCTGCGTCCCCTGGCGCCATTTGCCTCAGAATTCGCCGGGAAGCATCCAGAATCAGGCGACCGTCGGTCGAGTCTCCTGCTACCGAATCGAAACGCAGGACATCGCTCCGGCAGTCAATACCGCTGTAATCGGACAAAGTATCCAGGAGCCAGCGGATGCAGGCGCGGACGTCGTCGCAGAGGATCCTGCCATCACCGTCGGCGTCAATGAGTTCCAGGAAGGTCCGGTCCAGATTGAGCGAGTTGATCGGCGCACTGGTGGAAACCCAGTGAGCGTTGTCGAGATGTAGAGCGGTCTGAAGATCTGAGGCGTCGGCGATTCGCAGATGATACGACCGGCCGAGCCTGTCAAAGATAGGATGATGCGAGTCGCTCATTCCAATTCTCGGGAGAGCAGGTCAATAAGTTCTTTCCAGCAGACGAATTATGCTATGCACGGTGGCGGCTCAAGTCAACAGACACCGCGGTGGGCGCAATGAAAAACCCCCGGACAGATTACCCGGGGGTTTTTCATAAAAGGCGGCATCAACCTACTCTCCCACAGTCGCAGTACCATCGGCCAGTACGGCTTAACTTCCGTGTTCGGAATGGGAACGGGTGTGGCCCGTACTGTAAGAACACCGCCACAGCTGCACCCAACCTGTCGGCTGGGTGCAGCAGTATATGTTGCACAGGGATAGTATCGGCAAAAGCGATTACCGAATCACGTTAATCAAGCTGCTTTTATACTCGGCCAAGCCGAGGATAAATGCGGTCAAGCAATTGCCCGTTAGTACCGGTTAGCTGAACGTATTCCTACGCTTACACACCCGGCCTATCAACCACCTGGTCTAGATGGGGGCTCTCGCAGCCGAAGCTGCATGGAATCCTAATCTCAGGGTGGGCTTCCCGCTTAGATGCTTTCAGCGGTTATCCTTTCCCAACTTAGCTATCCAGCCGTGCCCTTAGCAGGACAACTGGTACACCAGAGGTTGGTCCTTCGAGGTCCTCTCGTACTGAAGAAGAATCCCTTCAAGATTCCTACGCCCACGGCAGATAGGGACCGACCTGGCTCACGCCGGTCTGAACCCA
>JBKHHU010000244.1:0-4574 GCA_046539045.1 Phycisphaerae bacterium | reverse complement strand
TCTTTCCCGGAAGTCGTGGTCATCGGCCTGTCGATCAGCGACGATCCCGAGGTGCGCGACCAGACCCTGCAGGCCGGCGCGATGGAATATCTGACCAAAACCAGCACGCCCGAGCAGATCATCCAAGCCATCCGTCGTGCTGCGGCCGGCGTTCAAGTCGGATAGTCAACGCTACTGGTCCGCCGTCGACCTCCGGCGCATGGAAAGGATCGCAGCCTCACCCGGCCGCGCCCCGCAAGTGCTTCATCATCCATATCGCGCTTATTCGGCGGGTTTGCGAATGCTGAACTTATAGGTACCGGTTTGACCTTCTTCGCCGCGGATACGGACGACGATGTCCGGGCGTTCCTGGGTCACGTTGACCGTCCAATCCATCGTGCTTCCGATAGGCACCTCGGCCGACTCGACACGTTCGTAATTGTCAGCCTTGTTGCTGCGGAAGATCGTGATCGTCAGCGGGAGCGTTGTCGACTGCAGATCGAAAATGTAGCTTCCCTGGCTGAGCACCGCATAGACGTAATCGGTGTCCCCGGCAGGGGCGATCGAGCGGGTGTATTCGTTGTTGATGCGGACCCTCCCGACGGTGACGTCGTCGTCGTCTTTTTCAAACTCATCCGGCAGGCCGACATTGGCCATATCCCCGTTCCCATCATCGCCGTTGAACCAGGTGCAACCGGCAAGCAGCCCACCGGCCAGCAGGGCGACCAGACATATCCGTGCAGTTCTCATAGTTCTCCTTTCAATTGGCATGTAAGGCAATCATTCCAGAGAATTGTAAACATCGGCCCAGCCGATAACTGGAAAAATCAGGCGTCGGGGTGTCTCTCCACGATGTGATGCTTCAGAAACGCCCAGATCGTCAGGTCGATGGGAATGGCAAGAATCAGCCCGGGGACGCCGAAGAGGTTGCCCCAGAAAATGACGCTGAACAGCGTGATCACCGGCGGGATTTTCACCGCCTTCTTCATCACCAGTGGTGTCAGGAGGTACGACTCCAGCCCTTGGGCGGCCACATAAACCACGAAAACGCCCACCACCTGAAAGGTCCCCTGCGTCAAGGCCACCAGCAGAGCGACGATCAATGTCAGGAGCGGTCCGAACGTCGGCACGATCTGCGCCACAGCGGCAAACACCGCCAGCACCAGCGCGAACTCCAGCCCGATGATCCAGAAGCCCAACCCGAAGGTGATCCCGATCACGGTCATGCTGAACAGCGTCCCGATGGCCCACCAGCGCAGCTGAGGGCTCAGATCGCACAGAGCGGCCATCGTCGGGTCCTGCTGGGCGTGGGGTAGAATCGCCACCAGCGGTTTCTTCAGACTGTCGGGCGGTTGGCTGAGCAGATACGCCGCGGCGATGAACACCACCAGCACCGCCAGGGCTGCCCCGGAGACCGTTCCGAATACGGCGCTCATCCAGTCAGTCATCGACTCGCCGGTCAGGATGCCCCCGGCCTCGCTCAGCAACTCGCCAAAGGTGATGTCCCCGGCAAGGCCCAACCAGCCGGAAACCACCTTCAATGCGTCGTTGATGCGCTCCTCCGTGGCCGGCCAGTTCTCAATGCTTCTCTGAACCGGTTCGTACATGGCCCAACCGACCAGGAACAATATTCCGGACACCACCAGAACCACCGCCAGAAGCGCTCCGATCGCACGCATCGGCACCGGCCCGGGAAGACGGTCCACGATCGGATGCAACGTAGCCGACAGCGCGGCAGCGGCCAGGAAGGTAAAGAGGATGAATTGAACCGCGGAGAAGTATCGCAGCACGAGAATCAGCAACACAGCCCAGAGGAAAATCGGCACCAGTGAGCGCACTGCCACCCAGAACGGGTCGTGGCGGGATACTCCGCCTCCGTCATGCTCGTTCAGCGTTTTTCTTTCGTCGGCCATATCGTTCCTCCTGCCGCCATACTTGAGAAAGGAGAAATGCCAATGCGGATCTGGCGGTTGCAATCCAATGCGAATTATAGACATGTCGCTCTGCGGTTCCTTTCGTCATGGACGCAAAAGCAGATATTCCTGTCCCTATGGATGCCGTCTCAACCTCAACCGCCCCACGTTATTGCGTCGTGCCGCCGGCGTCCGCCCGTCGCAGCGCATGCGGGCTTCAGCGGGAAATCTGAAAAGGGCATCGTAATGGTCGGTCCCTGAACGACTTATCGGAGGTCCCTCAATCCTCTTGTCCGGATCTCGCCAAGACGCTATAAGAAAGAACTCGCACATCCGCTGAACCGTTGGCAGAAGAACTTGGTGCATACAGATGGAACCAACCCGGCTCGCGTGAGCTTAGGGCCTGCAGTTCCGCCGAACGCCGGCTGGCTGGAAAGCCACAGCTGACCTGAAGGAGTCTTTCGTGAACCACCAGTCCCAACAGAGTGGTCGCGCTCAGAACGAACGGATTTCGCAGCTGGAGCAGGAGGTTTTGACGCTCCGCAAGCGGCTGGACGACGCACTGGAACAAGCGTCGGCACCCGGACCGTCGGGTGGAGTTGCGTTCTCGCCGATGGCGAACCGCTTTGAGGCCATCTTCCGCAATGTCGGTGCGGGGATCGTCGTGGCCAGGTCGGATCGCCGATACGTGGAGGTCAATGATCGCTTCTGCGAAATGACCGGGTACTCCCGCCGGGAGCTGCTCGGCAGCGGGTGCGGCAGCCTGGTGCATCCGAGCGATCAAGAGGAATACCTCCGCCTCTTCGGACAGTTGATCGACGGGTCGTCCGACGAGTTTACCACCGAGTTCCGGTCTATCTGCAAAGACGGCCACTCGCGGTGGATGCGGACGACCGTCAAAGCCCTGCGCAACGACGGTCAACTGCACTTCCTCGGCGCTATCGAGGATGTTGACCAGCGCAAAAATATGGAGGCCGAGCTGGAATGTCTGGTCCGCCTGCCCAAAGAGAACCCGGGCCCGGTATTGCGTCTGGAAGCCGACGGTACGCTCCTGTACGCCAACCCCGCCGCACTGGAGATCATGGACAACTGGTCTCTGGAAGTGGACGGACCCGCCCCGGAGGCGTTGATACTCCCGGCCCGCGAGGCATTGCGCAGCGCCGAACCGGTTGTCAAAGAGGTCGCTCTGGACGGCAAGTACCTGCAGCTCAGATTCCACGCCCAGGGCAGGCACGTCAACATCTACGGTCAGGATGTCACCGACCGCAAAGAAAAAGAGATGGTGACGCTTCGGGAGAAGGCTGACGCGCAGATTCTGCAGCAGCTCAGCACGCGCCTCATCCACAGCGATCGGATCGATACCCTCTACCAGGAACTGGTGCATGCGGCCCGGCAGATCATGGGAGCCGATACCGCCACCATACAGGCCTACGATCCGGATACCCAGGAACTTCGCCTTCTGGCACATCATGGGATAGCGCCGCAGTTGTTGAATTGCTGTCGCGCCCTCGGCCGGGATGACCACACCTGCTGCACGGCAGCGGCTCGAACGGGCAAGCGCTATCTGGTTGCGGACTACACGAACGACAATTCCCTGGTGGGACGGCACTCGTGTAAGGCGCACCTGGACGGTGGTCTTCATGCCGGTCAGTCCACGCCACTGCTGTCTCGCGAGGGGAAGGTCCTGGGTGTGCTTTCGACGCATTGGAAGCGCCCCCACAGGCCGGAGGAAGATCGTCTTCGCCTGATGGACGTGCTGGCGCGACAGGCGGCAGACGCCATCGAGAGAGCCCAGGCCGAACAGACGCTGCGGTCGGCCAACGATGAACTCGAGCGCCGCGTAACGGAGCGGACCGCGCAGTTGTGGGACCGTTCGCAGCAGTTGCGGCAACTGGCTTCGAAACTGACCCTTGCCGAGCAGCGGGAACGCCAGCGTCTGTCGGAGCTTCTGCACGATCACCTCCAGCAGTTGCTGGTGGGGGCCAAGTTCCGTATCGAAGTGCTTTCCGGGCGCGTCGATCCGGGCAGCAGCGAACTGGTGGACGACCTCAGCGACCTGCTGGACACGTCCATCGATTGCACCCGCTCGCTGACCCGCGAACTCAGCCCGCCGATGCTCTACAAGGAAGGACTCGGGCCGGCGCTGAAATGGCTGAGCGAGTGGATGTTCGAGACGCACAAGATGCACATTGATCTGCAGGGCGAAAACCTCGTTGTGCCCCTTGCCGACGACGCGAAGATCCTGCTGTTCCAGTCGGTGCGGGAACTGCTGTTCAATTCGGTGAAACACTCCGGAACCGACACCGCCGGCGTCTCGATAATGCGGGAAAAGGACGGAATGACCATTACCGTGGCCGACGACGGGGCGGGGTTCGAACCGCAGACGCTCACCTGCCGCGGGGAGGGCAACGGCGGGTTCGGGCTCTTCAGCATCCGCGAGCGGCTGGACCTGCTGGGCGGGCATATGAAAATCGACAGTGCTCCCGGCCAGGGCAGCCGGTTCACCCTCTGGCTGCCGGTGGAGCAGGAGCCGAATTCCGATGGGTGAAGGCGGGCCTTCGGTTGGGCGCTGACTACCGCCGGTTGACCGCCACGCGGTAAGAAAAAGCAGGTTCAGACGCTGGAGTCGGGCTTGCCGCGGTCCAGCAGGAGCGTCGGCAGGGACCTGACCAAGCCGATCGG
>JBKHHU010000243.1:0-4587 GCA_046539045.1 Phycisphaerae bacterium | reverse complement strand
ACGGCCGCGTGGGAATCGCTGCTCAATCTCCGCCCGCCGCAGATCGTGCTGCTGAACTGGCAGCGGTTCTACGACGCCTGCATCAAGCTGCTGCGGTCGCTCGAAAAGGCCATCGACAAGTCGCTGCCGGCCGACGGGCCGGTTATCACAGGTCTCGTTCGCGAGGCCAGCGAGGACGCCACAGCCAGCATCGAATCCGAACCATCGGCCGATTCTGCCACCATTCAGGACTTCAAACTGCTTCTCTCGAAGCTCTGAAGACTGCAAACAGCGTTGCTTCCTCTCCTCTGATCGAGATTCAAAAACCCGAATAATCTCATAACCAGAGTCATAACCACCGGGTCACCCCGAATCGCGTAACTTTCGAGTGGGAATAAGATTGTGATTTCCAAGCCGTCGCGAAAGTTGAAGACGGGTTGCATCGAGGATCGGCTATTGGTCGACTCGCTGCAAACCGCAGCGACCCAGAGGTTCACGCAGAAGGCCGTCGAGAGAACTCGGCGGCCTTTTCGCTTTTTACGCCAGTTTCGCCAAGGGGTTACGATTCTGGCCCTCCACCGCCCGTGTCTCTGTTTTCCCGAGGGAGATAACCGGCGAATTCGTCTCGCCCCCCGTTTTGGCCCTCTCGGCCAAAAGTCTCTGTTCCGAAGAGAGAACTTGTAGGCTCTGGTTATGAGGGGGTAGGGCTATCTAGGTGGGCGGCACGACAAGGGTTCTCGCGAGCCTCTTTCGCAAGCTTACTGATCGTGGTCGGGCTGAGAGGGGCCCGAGGACCACTGCTCGACACGGACGCCCTCATCTAGCGTCGCCTGCAGTTGATAGATTCGGTCCGCATACTCCGAGAAAAGACAGACGTCGTGGTGGCTGATCATCAGGGTCTGAAAGCCGAGGGCCTTTGCCGCTTCATGGATGATCTTGGCCAGGCGGGGAACCAAGTCCGGACGAATCCAGCAGTCCTGCTCGTCGAGGACCAAGAAACGGCGGTGCTCGGACGGGTCCAGCGTGGTCAGGGCAAACATGCGTAAGCCCACCGACAGGATGTTGGCGACCGAGCCGCCCTGGCCCTTCATGATGTCCTCGGCCTGGCCGCCGCGCTCGATGTGGAACTCGACACTGGCGGCGTTCCGCTTCCACTCGGCCACGGCCTTCAGTTCAATCGGCTGATCAAGGACCTCCTGCAAGGCGATCGTTAGCTTCTGCTCGATGACATGCAGCAGTTCCTGGAAGAGCTGCTGGTTGAGCTGCTGCAAGGCCTCGGTGACCTTGGTGTGGACATTCAGGTACTCGCGAGTCTCGGCCAGCTTGCCGGTTCTATCGTCTAGCTGTTCACTGAAGAAGCCGTGGCGAGCAACAAGAGTGTTCACGCGCCCGAACAAGGAAGCCGCATCGGGTGGCGGGGCCAACTCGTCGACGGTGGGTGTCGTATTGTCCGGATGATCGGCCATCGGGCTACTCATCCTCATCTGTGGCGGCCTCGACCTCTTCAATCGGCCCATGTTCCTCCTCGACTTCGCCTAGCTTCATCTCGATCTCATCGAGGGAGGCCTGGTATTTCGTCCTCTTCTGCTCGTTCTCATCCCGCAACTCTCTGAGCTGCTGCTGCAGTTCCTCTAGATCGTCCGTACCGTATTCCGTCTTGGCCTTCTTCTTCAGGTCGGCGAGCTGCTTCTGAGCCGTCTTGAGATTTGCCGCAGCCTCAATCTTTCGCTTGTTCAGGGTCTGGTATCGATCGGTCAACTCCTCGATCTCTTGCGGTTCGGCCTTCTTGGCCGCAGTCTCACGCTTCGCCATTGCTGGTCACCTCTCGTGCAAGTTGTCTAATCTCATGGGCTACTGCGTCATCAAACTGGCCCAGGTTCTTGTCCAGGAAAGCCATCAGACCGGCCCCGACATCGGTGCGGCGGGACTGCAGTTCGGTCAGGCCCGTCACGAAGGCCGAGTTGCCCAGTTCCTCGGCCGACTCGACCACCTCCTCGTGGAACACCTCCTCAAATGGTCGGTGCGGCACCTCTACCCATTCCGTTCTGAACTCGGCCTCGGTCACGTCGATCCGCAGCACGGCCGGTGTGTGCTTGCGAGTGGCGTCGCTGCGATTGCGACGGGAAATATTGCCTGGCGTGATCCACAGCGTGTTGCCGCGGGCCACTTGCTCCAGCCGGCGGTGGATGTGCCCGTTAATGACTACGTCCACACCGGGGATCTCCCGGGCCGGAAAGTGGCCTTGCTCCTCGTAGCCGGGCACCTGAACGTCGTGATGTGCCAGCCAGAAGACCAATGGCTCGCCGTTCTCGTCACTAGCGGCCTCAAAGATCTCGGGCAAACGGAGGCCCCAGGAGGTGCCGCCGATGACTACCGACCGGCCTCCCACCCGGCCGCGCCAGACCTTCTCAACGTCAAGCATCTGCAGCTTCCCGGCCCGCACCAGCACGTCAAACGTATCATGCTCGCCGAGGGCGTTCTCGCGGCAGTCGTGGTTGCCGTAGATGGCCGGCACCGGTTCGCACAGCAACTCCATCAACTCGCCGAGGACCCAGTTGGGGTTGTCGCGGGGCATCTGAAATAAGTCGCCTAAGAGGACCGGCAACAGACGCATGTCGCGAGCGTAGCTCAGGGACCACCGCAGCTTGTCCAGAACGATGCGCGGGTAGTCGTCCTTGCGGAAGCCTGGGACGCGGCCCTCCAGGTGTGGGTCGCCGATGGCCAGCAGGCCAATGTATTCGCGATCAGCCATGGTTGTGTCGCCCCAAGCCAGCCTTGGCCATCTCAACAACCCGGTCCGGGTCCAACTCCGCTCCGCAGGTAGGGCATAGGCCGCTCCCACTGGCCCAGTCGCGCAGGGCCTTCTCGACCTTGGCCAACTCTCGGGCAGCCCGATTGGACTGGGTTTCGAGCCCTTTGACTTCCGATTCCAGATCCTTCAGGCCCTTGATGGTGTCGCCGAGTCTAGATTCGTCGGCGGGGGTCGGAGGCTCCGCGAGGTCACTCAGCAGGCCACAGGTCAATTCCAGGCCCTGGACGTGGTCTACGGCATCCAACAACCAATTGACTAGGGCCGCCATCGAATCGACGTCGGCCAGTTCCGGCGGCGCGGCGATATGGACCAATACCTCAGCGGGGATCTGTATCCGATGGACCGCGTTGGCCGCCGCATCCAACTGTGCGATGACCGTCTCCAGCGGCTTGGTGTCCGCAAGTTTCGGGGGCGGGGCCAGCGGCTCGGCAGCATGGTTGGCCGCTTCGAGGGTGACCTGCCAGCTCTCAAGACGGGTCAGATCCTCAATCAGGTTCACCAGTGGCTCGATGGGGCGGAGTTGCGGCGCGTCTGCCAGTGGTTCCAGTGCGGTCGACCGGGCGGTCTCACGCGCCTGCCGCCGCTGGACGTCCCCGATCTGGTCGATGATCTGCTCAATGGCCGACGTGTCCGTCAGCTTGGGCGGGGCTGTCAATGGCCGCAATGCGGTCACCTCAGCCTCCAGGGCCTCGAGCGTCTCGATACGGTCCCGGATGTCCTTCTGAATCTGCGACTGAGCTTTGAGCCGCTCCGTCAATTCTATGATCGCTTGGCGGTCCTTCTGTGCCTCCTCGGCTTTCTTCTCCAGAGCCAGTGCGGGCTTCAGGTAGTCGATCTGGGCTTCCAGGTCAGCAACTTCCTTGGCGAGCCGAGTCTCATCCCGTCGAGCCTGCTGGCCTTTGCTGCGGTGCAACTGCTGCATCTCGACCAGGTGCGATGCATCCGATGAGGACGCAAAGAACGTGGCCGCCCGACTGCCAGGCTGGTTGACCAGAAAAATCGGATCCTTCTGATTGCCGAAGTGTATGTCGAACTCGTAGCCTTCGTCTGACGACCGCACCTTGGGCAGGCGGAGCAAGGCGTGCAGACTATCCGGGACGCCGCCCTGAAGCCGGTGCACATCCTCATCATTGAGGCGGTAGCTCTGTGTGCCCTTAATCCGCCGCCACTCAATCGTGTGACCGTCGTCCGTCTCGACCAGGATACGGCATTCGTCCTCGCCGTGGCGGACCATGTAATCACCCCGCACGTTCTCACAGAGAATCTGCAGAGCCGAGGCGACTGCCGATTTCCCGCAGTTGTTAGGACCGACCAGCACTGTTAGCCCATTGGCCGGCTCGATGACCGTGTGCCGGTGCGACATGAAATTCGTGAGTTCGATGCGGCGGATCATTTAGAAGTCCCCACAATGTGGTTGCTTCTCATTATGATGGGATTCATTGTCAGTCACAAGACCCAAGTCACCGAGGCAAGAGCGACCTCCGGGCGGTCCGCCTGACAAATCCGATGGGTTGGGTTATGACGCGCGAGCAGGCCCTCGCCGTACGGCATAGGTAACCAATATAGGCAGAACGAACCTGCCCCTTGGGAGCCTTGCCATGATCTCGCAAACCGATCCCGAAGGCATGACGGCCGAGGAGCGCCGCCGCGAGGTGGCCGCCATCCTCGCCAACGGCCTGCTGCGGCGTCTCCGGGCGTCCGAATCGGCCGCATCATCCCCCGCGAAAACAGGCTCAAAAGGGTCGAAAACCGGCCTTGAGCTTCCGGCGGAAACGAGGCTCAGTGTGGCTCCGCGA
>JBKHHU010000242.1:0-4644 GCA_046539045.1 Phycisphaerae bacterium | reverse complement strand
AAGGGCAAGTGGAACATGGGAACCCCGGCAGCAAAAGACGCCGTGGCGATGACCTTCGACATGGGCGACAAGCGGCAGAACTGGAACCATGCCGCCATGGCCACGCTCGAACTGCCCAAGCCGATGGACCTGAGCAAGTATGACGGGATTCGCCTGTCCGTCTCCACCGACAAACTTCGCGACGACGCTTCCGTATCCATCTGGCTGAGGGAAGCCGACGGAAGCTGGTACTACGTGAAGGCAGCCGTGCCGTTGGTGGACGCCAAGAATCAGCGGACGGTCCTGTTCGAGGATTTCGACGAAGCCGAGTGGATCTCGCCCACCAATCACATGGACGAAGACTATGTCATGGACATCCGCGGGATCTCGCACCTCGCTATCGGGATCGCCAATCCGCTGGGCATCGGCGAGGTCAGTTTCACGCTGGACGGGCTGGACCTGGTCAAATGCAGACCGGCAGAGCAAAAGCCTGTCCAGGCGAAGGTGACCGGCAGGACGCTGGCTGTCAACGGACAGGAGTTTGTCCCGCCGGGGATATTCGGTGGGTATGCTCCGGACCTCCCACAGGAGTATCGTCCGGGCTGTCAGCGGAACCTTCGGTTCGGCCTCGGCGGGGGGCCGAAGATCCCGGGCAAGGACGACCATGAGCTGTTCCACATCGACTGCATGGGCGATCGCTACCAGACCGCCTTGCTGCTGACCGACTCCAACTGGAAGAAAACGCTGCGGCGGATCGGCTCCAGCTACGCCAAAAAGGCTGCCGAGGCAGACTACACCGCTCATCTGGAGTTCTGGAACGAACCATACCTGAACTGGGCACGCGGGGCGGGGGCCAAGAACTACCAGCTGAACCTGTACGACGTCTCCAAGGCCAAGGAGGGCGGACCGGTCGTCGCCAAGAAGACCGGGATCGAGATTCCGCACTTCCGCTGGCGGAAGATCAACGGCAAGTGGCGCGTGGAGGACGAGACGCAGTACACCTACTTCAGCGGCAAGGGCAACGGCTGGATCTACGACCAGATGTGCAAGGAAATCGGCCGGGCGGTGAAGGAGACCAATCCCGACGTGCAGTTCATCGCCGGGTGGGGCTTCCGCTGGCACGAGGGACGCTGGGCCGCGTGGGACATGCTCTACAAGCCCACCATCGACCGGAACATCGAGTACATCGACGGCATCTGCGAGCACCATTACCAGGGCGACACCACCGCGATGAACGGGGCCTACGAAATGCTCGTCGCCTACGGGCACACCAAGCACAACAAGAAGCTCTGGTGCTACAACACCGAGACCGGCGATCTCGTCGACGCCCCGGCCCGCGGGAAGGTCGACACGCCTGCAAAGGCCAAGGCAGCCACCTACTACCGCAAGATGACCTACAACCTCCGCGACTGTCTCTACAGCGTGCTTCAGAGCCCGGACAAACTCCGGGCCCGGACGGTCATCCACGCTGCCGGCAAGGGCAAGGGCAACCCCTATACGCAGGTCGCCTTTGGGATGATGAAGAACCTTCGCGGAAGACTGGTCGAGACGCAAACTGACGACCGCGACGTCTGGTGCGTATCGAGCATCGACGGGACCGACAAGCGGGCCATGCCCGATGACGGCGGGAAGACGCTGGTGGTATTCCTGTTCAACAATCATCGCGAATCTCGGAAGGTCAACCTGCAGGTGCAGGCGCCCGAGGGAACGAGCTTTGACGGCGGGGCCATCGAGATCGCCGCAGTCGACAAAAGCAACTTCGACATCGCTCTGGAGCGGAAGAAGATCGATGCCGCCGGAAAGTCCGCGGAATTCTCCGTGACGCTCCCGGATCGCGGCGGGTGGAAGGTCGAGTTCCCGCTGAAGGGGACCCCGGCCGACAAGGCGCAGGTCGTCCGCACGCAGCATTTCAGCGCCGATCTGCTCAAGCAGGTCCGCCGCGGCAAACCGTTCAAGACCGTCGTGAAGATGGATGCCGACGCGATCAAGCAGGCCGACGCGGCCCGGCTGCGACTGGTGCTGGAGAATCTCTCCCCGGAAGAAGGCGTGGTCCTTGTCAACGGGACGGAGATTTCCTTGCCCAAGGCCTACACCGCCGACAACAATAACGAGATCATCCAACTCCCGCTGGAAGTAAAGACGCTCACGCCCGAGACGAAGATCGAGTTCCGCGTCAATGACGGGAATTTCCGCGGGTACCAGGTAGACGTGACCAGCATCGTGCTGGAGATGCGACAATAGAGAAGAGGAAGACGAGCCGTCCCGGATCCTGAATGGATCCGTTCGGGGCGGGTTGAAGTATCGGCCGGTCGCACCCCGACCGGCCGGATGTCAGAACCTTACGAGGAAAGGATTTTCTGAATGAAACGCCTGATGCACATGGGTACAGCCGCTCTGGCGGCAGCAGTGTTGCTTACCGGCAGCGCCTTGGCGGAGAAGGCTTCCGAACTCCGCTCGACGAACTCCAAGGGGCAGATCATCGTCAAGCCCCAGAACCCGGATGAATCGCTGGAGAACCCCTGGCCGAAGAAGTGGGAGGACGGCTACAACAAGCGCGTCACCAACCACGGGAAAGCTTTCAAGGGCAAAAACAACGCCGCCACCACCGGAGAGCACGAGAAATGGGGCCTTCCGGAGTGCTTCGGCAGCTTCATCGGTGGTGATTTTGACGGATCCGTCAAGGCCATGCAGGCCGGCGACGCCCAAGGCGGTACCGATCACGCCTGGACCAAGGGCATCGACTACTACTGGTGCTTCACCCTCAAAGGCCAAGCCCACAAGTACCACTACTACGGCGAGATGTTCGACCCCGCCTACAAGAAGCGGATGTACGAAGCCGCGAAAATCTGGACCGCCAACGACCCGCGCCCGAGCCTCGAACTCGTTCTTGCACTGGACAGCCCGGACAAGAAGGCGGCCGAGGTGGCCCGGTCCATCCTGCAGAAAATGTGGCGGAATCCTGAGGACATCAAGAAGCTTGCCAAGGCAGCGATTGAGGAAGGGCACCCGAACAAGAAACGCTTCGGCGAATACATGCTGAAGATCGCCGACGATATGCCCACCGAGTGCCCCAAGACCGCCGAGCAGTGGATGGACTGGTGGAACAAGATCGCCAATGGCACATGGATGACCTTCGAGGAATACGAACGCCGCACCAATCCGTTCCCGCACCCCAAGTGGGGCATCGGGACCGGGCCCGTCGGGGCAGCGTGGGATCCGAAGGTCCGCGGTATGCGTGCCGACGCCCGCAATACCGACAACCTCCGCGCGATGCGCGAAGGGACGGTCTACCTCATGGCCGAGGAGGTCGGCAATGAAGACATCCGCCGCCTCTATAAAGAGAAGATCCGCCAGAACGCCCTGAAGTACCTCGCCGTCGGCAATGGCGAATGGGACTCCGAAGGCTACCTCGGGCACACCATGAGCGCGTACTCGAACCTGTACGCGTTCGCGAAGGACAAAGAGGTCCGCGGGTACGCCAAGGCGATTCTGGATTACCTGTTCCTGTACGCAGCCAAGAAGTACTACCGCGGCGGATGGGGCGGTCCGGTCAAGCGTGACTACGGCAACTGCCAGCCGTTCAGCGGTTCTGCCAGCATCTGCCACCTGTTCTTCGGCGACTATCCGGGTACCAACCCGCACCCCGAGCGCGACAGCAGCCTGTTCATCAACTCCGGCTACCGTCCGCCGGCAGCGATTGTTGCCCTGGCCCGCAAGGAGTTCAGCAAGCCGGTGGAGATCTTCTCCTCGCACCCGACCTACGAGGTGCTGCTCCCGGGCAAAGACGAAAAACCCGAGACCTTCGAGACCATGTACTACACCGACACGTACCAGCTTGGCACCGGCCATGCCGGGCACGGCTATAACATGAACGCCTACAAGCTGCTGACGAAGAACTCCAAACGCGGTGTAGATTACTTCATCCCCGCCAGCAACCGCGGACGGGTCAAGAACCCGGTCACCGACAAGGGCGGCAAGGACAGCATCGGCCAGTACGAGAACAAGACGATCTGGCTGAACAAGGGCGCAAAAGGCTTCAGCTTCCTTTACCCGGAAACGGCGACGGTCGAAGATGCCGACGGGAAGAAGTTCATGAAGTTCGAGGACACCTACCTCGCCATCACGCCGATCAACATGAAATTCGGCAAGTCCGGCAAGATGGGTGGCAAGCGCGGGAAGGGCAACATGATCCTCGAAGCCAAATCCACCGGCGACGTGGCCGGGTTTGCTATCGAGATCGGCGAGGACAAGACCCACGGCAGCTACTCGCAGTTCAAGAAGGACGTGAGCAGCAAGAGCAAGCTGAACGCATCCGGTGCCAAGGCGACCTACACCGGCGTGAAGGGCAAGACGCTTTCGCTGGAGATCACCGACGATCTGCCGAAGCTTGTCCGCGACGGCAAGGAGCATGACTGGAAAAGTCACTACGCTCTGTTCCAGCCGGCAGACGGCTCCAAGACCCCATGCTACCTCGGCTGGAAGCAGCGGAAGATGTACGTCGAAGCAGGCGGGCATACCTTCGAAGCCGAGCTGAAAGAAGACGGAACCTACACCTTTACACAGACGATCGAGGAGTAGAGTCCTTCCCCGGCTCCGCCGCCTTTGGCTTGGCCGCATTGGCTGTCGCATTTGGGTGGTGGGTCTCCCGGCCCACCACCCTTTCGC